>JBAQNA010000031.1:0-28642 GCA_049303335.1 Candidatus Aenigmatarchaeota archaeon | reverse complement strand
GCTTTACCAAATGTTCGTTGTAGTCTTTCCAATTTCTTGGGTATTTCTTGGCTCTTCTCTTTTGTTTTTTCATATCAAGCTATAGAATGAGCTGTCAAATATTGTTAATTGTGCGACAAAGCAACATGATAAAAAACTTTATATACCGCCTTTTTCAAGAAATGATATTGAATCCGGTGTTTTTATGGCAAGAAAGAAAAACATTTCCGCCGCGCTGCGAAAGCGAAATGCGGAAAATTCCGCGCATTCTGCGGTATTGAAAAAGGGAATGGAACTGCCGATCAACACGCTCGTCGTGGTTGCGATAGCGGTCATAGTCATTCTGGCGATTGCCGCGTTCTTTATGGGCGGCTTCGGCGGCTCGAGCAAGGACATCCAGAACAGGCAGGCTTTTTTGAACGCGTGTTCTGCTTGGACACAGAGCGGATGCAATAATGCAGATTATGATTCTTCCATAAAGGATACTTTCTTGGTATGGCAGCCTGTTCAGAAAGACCAGTTAGATGAAATGAGCGAAAACGATCAGAAAGACTATCTTGCAGGAAAGTGCGGATGCTTCGGCGCCGGCACAGGCACGAGAAGTTCGACAACACCTACAACGCCAGTAGCAACAACATGTAAAGCTGCGGGCGGCAATTGCGTAGCTTCTGAAACAGCCTGTAAAGATACCTTCAAAGGCACAGTAATTCCCAAATATGATTGCAAAGACACAACGCCGGTCTGTTGCAAGGCTGGAGCAACATAACAAGATGCGTTAATACTTCAGGTTATGATCACTACGGAAAATTAAGCTCTTTGTATAATTATAATCCTTCCACTAACAATTATGATATTTTGACTTTATCAAATATGTATAGCGGCATAGTAAGGGGAAAAGGCTTCTGGATTTATAAGTCTTCACAAGGAACATGTAATATAGATTTTCATGGAGCAACACTGACGAATCCTTCGTTTTCAATAAACCTGAAAAAAGGCTGGAATCAGATATCGGATGGTTTTGATGCTGTTCTAGACGGAGGTCCTTCTATAGAAGATTATAAGGGAAATTGTAATATATTAGGCGGTCCTTGGCAATATAGGAATGTTCAGAATGATTATATAAAATCAAGTATTCTGTCTTGGTATGATGGATATTGGATTTATGTTGAGAAGGATTGCACGCTTCAAAAGACCTGTGCGGCGCAGAGTGGAACATGTCGCGCTTGGGATCCGATAAACGGAAATTGCTATTCCAGCGAGAAGGAGGTTAGTGCCTCGGAATGTTCAAACAATGTTCTGCAGACGCACTGCTGCATTGCTAAGTAGCGCTATTTTTTTCCGCCATCTTTATTAGTTTGCAAAGCCAATATTACATACTTTTATTATACGATAGTATACCTTTTTATACCCTTTGAGATAATAAAAGTATATGTATGAGGCTGAAATCATAGAGCGATTTTCAAAGGTGCCTGTTTTCTCGCTGGCTGATGCAGCCCAGATAATCCAAAACAGGGGATATGCAAAAAAGTTCCTCGCGAGAATGGTGCGCAGAAAAAGGATAGTTAGGATTAAAAAGGACTTGTACACCCTTCATAGCGACTCTTTTCTTGCCGCGACTTTTTTGCTGAAGCCGAGCTATATATCGGGCGTTTCGGCGCTTTCGTACCATAAAAAAATAACGCAGATACCGAAAGAAGTGTTCTGCCATACCTCAAAACCCGCGAGAAAATATTTCTTTATCGAGAGAATAAACTTTTATCATACGGAATTTTTCTTCGGATTTGAAATGAGAAATTACCTTGATTTTGACATTCCTGTCGCAACGGCGGAAAAGGCCATAATAGATTCAATAGGAAAGTTTCCGCTGTCCGTCATAGACGAGGCGTTTGATGACATTGATGTCGAGAAAATGCTCTCCTATCTGGAACGAATCAAAAAAAGCAGCATTGTAAAAAGGGTCGGCTATCTTCTTGAAATTCACGGGCATGACGTTTTTCCGAAACTGGAAAAATATGTCAACAACAAGCATGTCCCGCTTGATCCGATTGCAAAACCAAAAGGAATAAAAAGCAGGAAATGGAAAATCATAGCGTAGAATCTGATGATGGTGCTTATGATAAACAAAGAGATGCTTTTGGATGTTGCAAAGAAAAAAGGGCTGACGAACAAGGAGCATATCGAAAAGGACTATTTTCAGGACTTGTTCCTTTTTCACCTTTACAAAAAGACAAACCGATTTATTTTCAAGGGGGGAACTTGCCTGTATAAAATTTACGGGCTTCATAGGTTTTCCGAGGATTTGGATTTTTCGGTTATTGAAAACCCGGATGCTGAAAAGATTGTGGCTGAAACTGCAGGCAGGATTGGCGCCAATGTCAAGAGCGTTAAAAGAATGAAGAATTCAATTCTTATAAAAATCGGATTCAACGGAATCTTAACGTCATATAACACGTTAAGAATAGACATAAATCTGGAAAATGCCGTCTTTGGATACGATGTGAAAGATTATGTTCCGCCTTACATAGACATAAACCCGTTTTCGATGAGGGTTTTAGGGCTAAAGGAAATTCTGGCTGAAAAAATCCATTCGCTGCTCGCAAGAGACAAGGCAAGGGATTTATATGACTTGTTTTTTCTTCTAAGGTTTGTGGAGCCTGACAAAGAATTGATAATGAGAAAGCTGGAGATTTTCGGCATGAAGTTTGATTTGAGAAAATTTGAAAAAGAAATAAGCGATCTGGAAGATGCGTGGGAAACAGAATTGAAACCTTTCGTGTTTTCGGAACTTCCGGCGTTCAGTATCGTAAAAGATTTTGTAATAAACAAGCTTTCCGAATGACATATTTATTAGTCTGCAGCGCCAATAGTTATCTTATTTTTATGAATATGTGGTTTATTATGGGCTTCAACAATCCGGGAGACAACATCATTTTCATAGGCAAGAAGTCCGCGATGGCGTACGTGCTCGCCTGCGTGACGCAATTCAACATGAATCGCGACACAGTCATACTGAAGGCGCGCGGGAAATCCATAAGCCACGCGGTTGACGTCGCGGAAATCGTGCGCAACAAGTTCGTGACGGACGCGAAGGTGAAGGACATCAAAATCGCGACGGAAATCATAGAGGGCGAGAACGGCGAGAAGATGAACGTCTCGAGCATCGAAATCGTGCTGGGGAAGATGTAAGCTTTATTAGTTCGCTTATCTAAAAAATATTATGGAAATCACAAAATTGAGCATCGAAGGCAAAGGCGTTATTTCACTTGTTGACATCCTTAAAAGAAAGTTCTCGGGCTACTACTTTTCTTCAGATAATATTTTTGCATTTGCTACAACAGAATATTCTATAAGAGTAAACACAGACATGCTATCTGTAATCATTCTTAACCTCAAGAATAGAAATAAATGCGAAATAGAAATAATTTCCGGTGGCAGTGCAGTAGGTTTGATTCAGATAGTATGGAACCCTGAAAGAAGCAGAAACGGGCAGATTGTGAAAATTTTAGATGAAATCTGCAAACAAAATTCATGGAAGATGAACAAAGAATAAAGTATTTATTAACCAACAAGATAATTCTGAAATATGCCTCAAATAGAAGTAGAAATCCGCAGCTTCATAACGAAGGAAAAATATCTGGAACTTATCGAGCGGCTGAAGAATGAGGGCGAGTTTCTCGGCGAGGACTTTCAGGAAACGCATTATTTTGACGCGAAGGAGGACTTGCGGATACAGAGAAATGATTCTTTCTCGAAAATCTGGATGAAGAAGGGGAAAATCCACGACGAGCAGCGCGAGGAAATCGAGATAAAATTCGCGCGGGACGATTTTGAAAAATTGGAGCGGATATTTCTCGCCGCAGGACTTTCCGTTTCAGTGAAGTGGTTCAGGACGCGCCATTCTTTCAAGTGGCAGGGCATCGACGTTGCGGTGGATTTCACGAAAGGCTACGGCTTTATTTTGGAATTGGAAAAAATGTCGGACGAAGCGGGCAAGGAAAAAACGCTGGAGTTGCTCAAGCGAAAAATGGAAATACTCGGAGTGCCGCTCACGCCGAAGGAGGAGTTTGAAAAAAAGTTTCTTCATTACAAAGATAATTGGAAAAGGCTGGTTGGTATTGATGAATGAACTTCCAATATCAGAACGGTTTATTCCGTTGTGAATCGCCGAAAATAGCGTTTCCATATTTTGTCTCAATTCATAATAATGCAAAACGTTTTTAAGCCGGCAAAAACAAAAAAATACCATGACGAAGCCTGCAAACGCGATTCTTGCCCTTCTGGTTATCGGAATAATTTTCGCGAGCGGGTGCGTGGCGCAGGGGCCGCAAGACAGGAACAACATGGCGGACAATCGCCAATACTCCAACGAAGGAAATCAGTATCATAATTCTACATACCCTTCTTCCGCGTACCCTTCCTCCCAGATGCAGGGCAACGGTTCAGGCCCCACCATCGGAAGGGTTGACACCGGCGGATATGAACTTCTTCCGCTCAACACATGCCCCGACAAAATCCTGAGCCAGAATTCATCACAGCCTAAGACAATCCTGCTTGCAACATTGGACGGGAAGACGTATGTGAATCAGGGCGAGGAATGGGAAAGGGCTAATTGCAACCCGAACCTCTGGATTTTTGAAGAACCGAGAAACATGACAAAAGAAGACTATTTGAAATTGCTTCCGTCGTGCGGCACAGGCAAGGAATTGTTCTCCGTGGTTCCCGTCGACATAAATAAGGTTGTAGCGATAACCCCGCTCGGCAACTTCAACCCGCAAGGAGGGCACGTCTATCCGACCGACCACGTTTACTTTTCAAGCGGCGGCGCGACATTCGGCACCAGTCCGCTTTACGCTCCGGGCAACGGATGGATTATGGAAATAAGGGCGGACACCCGTGAAACCGGAACGGAATACGTTATGGATTTCGCCCCGTGCAGGGAAGTCCTGGTGCGTTTTGACCACGTAAAATCGGTTTCGCAAAAATTGGCGGACAAGCTCGTCGAGCCGTATGATGCAACTGACCATTTTGTCATAGGCGGTACAACAAGGGATGTTAAAACCAAGCTGATGAATGTTTCAGTTTCCGCCGGCGAAGTTCTCGGCGTCGCGGGAGCCGGAGACTGGACAACTTACGATTCAAGAAATGCCAACGTTTTCGCCAATCGCACGCGCTACCAGAATTATGAATATCCCAATGCAACGTGCCCTATCGACTATTATAATTCCACAATCAGGGCAATGCTCGGCTCGAAACTCGGAAAGTATGACGGATCCGTGAAAAGGACTATCGAGCCCCTCTGCGGCCAGGTTGCGCAAGACGTGCCAAATACCGCGCAGGGAATCTGGGTCAAGGTTGGCGGCGAGCCGTTTGCCGATATCAATCAGGAAGCCAACCAGCTAACTCTCGCGCACGATAATATCGATCCGGGAGTAGGGGCATTCGTTATGGGCCCTTCGGTTACCGATGTTCCGGCGAGCATTTACACCTTTACGCCAACTTCCTCCGGGCTTGTGAACCGCGACTTCAAGGATGTGAAGTCCGACGGGAATGTCTACTGCTATGATGTCTCAACAATATACCACGATACCACGGTGAACTCTTTCATACTCCAGCTCACTTCCCCGACTGCGCTGAGAATTGCAAGGCATTATTCCGGCTGCGGCAGCGGCCCCTGGTCATTCTCACAGTACACGGATTTCGAGCGGTAGAAACAATATCGTTGAACAAGAAAAGCAGAAACGCAACCGATTGAAGTAGGCGAAACCTACTTCCGGTTGACTGGCGCTTTTATGCGGGATAGAAAAAACCGTTCCGATTGTGAAATTCAATCCTAACCTTATCGTATCACGCGAAGAAATATTTTTCCGCCTCGCCTATCGAGGAAACTTCTTTTATCTTGATGCCCGCTTTTTCCGAGATGTCTGTTGTTGTCCGGCTGTATCTTGCGGTGCAGTATGTCAACGAATTCTGCTCCGAGCAGGTTTCTATCGGCTTTAAGAATGTCTCGGTGCCCTGCCCTTTCGGCACGAGGAATAGTTTCGCGCCGGCATCTTTTGCAGCCGCCGCTTTTTC
Organism: Candidatus Aenigmatarchaeota archaeon; assembly: GCA_049303335.1. Classification (GTDB taxonomy): domain Archaea; phylum Aenigmatarchaeota; class Aenigmatarchaeia; order Aenigmatarchaeales; family DAIDAN01; genus DAIDAN01. The sequence continues at coordinate 22,591 of JBAQNA010000031.1, read as the reverse complement.
CAGAATTCCGCCAACCTCGCCTATGGTTCCGTCGGAATTTACCGTTCCCGTTATCATCACGTCCGGAGCGAGCGTCCTGTTTTCAAGCGCGGCTATCGTTGCCATCGCGAGCGCCGCGCCCGCGGAAGGGCCCTCCACGACGCTGGCGTTCGAATCTATGAAATAGACGAGGTTTGTCCTGCCGAGATTTTTTCCGGTAAAGTTTTCCGCCACGCTTTTCGCGGTCCGTATGGACTGCTGCGTGTCAAACCAGAACACGAGATTGTTTATGTCTATCAGTGTTTCCCCGTTTCCCGCGCTTTTTTGGACTGTCAGCGGAAGCGCAACGCCGTTTCCGTTGCTGTCAATCGCGGGAAGGTAGATTGTCGCGGAGCTTTCCGTCGATGCTGATATGAAAGCAGAAAGCCCTGCCTGCGCGGGCTGCGCCTGAATCGCCGCCGCCTTTTCAGAAATGGGAAAAACAACGCTGAAAGAATATCCGGCGGCAATTCCCAGGACAAGAACGGACAGCAGCGCAACGGAGGTTTTTCCATTCATTTTTACCGGTATAGTGTTCTTTCCCGAAATATTTAAGACTGCGAAATTTCTGCGCTACAAGTCCAAACCAGAAAGAATGCCAATTTCGGTCGGATCCATGAACGCTTTCGCGGCGTGAGTTTTTCCTATTCCCAACACCTCGCATTTCTGCTTTTTGATTTCGTCTCTGACTTCAGGCAGGGTTTCCTCAAGAAAATGCTTCAAGCCTTTTTTGCTCCAGTCGTATTTGATTTCCACTATTTCGCTAACGCTCAGGTTTTCCAGGGCTGCGCGCGCATATTTTGCTATGTTGCGCTCCGCTATTCCTTCCTTCCTCCCCGAAAAGCTGTCAGCCCCGTTTTCGAATATGTACGCTTTTGTTTTGTGCGGAAGCCGTTTTAGAAATTTCGAAGCCGCAAAATATAACACGTCCTGCCCGACTTCAATCACAGGCTCCGATATCCTGCACTCTGAAAAAGCCTCTGCAATAAAGAGAGAGCCGATATTTAGATTCTGAACGCTTTTCAAATCTTCCAAAACCACATTTCCAAAACCGTGATAAAAGGGATTTGTATACTCTTCTTGAAATTTATTTATTGTTCCTTCAGCTCTTCCGCATTCCTTGGCGATCTCAATTTCGGCTTTTTGCGTTAGACAGTCCGGGTCAAAATCCACCGCTAATTTCCGCCCCTTAAGTTTTGTTTTGAGCGCCTTCATGTCCTCTTTTTCCAGATATTTCCAATTGTATAAATGCTGCTCGGGATTATTGCCGAATCTTTTTTTGAATTCGTATTCGCAGGAAAGGCATTTGGGGCGCAAATCGCCGCAGATTTCGCATCCATTTAGTTCCGTGCGCATATTGCCGTATTTGACCGCACACCCGTAATGCAAAATAAACGGAAACTTCATTTCAAAGCTGGCGCCATTGTGTTCCGCGATTGTTCTGTCTTCGTACAAAGGCATTCCAGAATCGAATAAAACCTGAGGATATACGCGGCCGCATTGGTTTGCAAGCGCCGGAAAAGAATACAATTTCTCAGATTTATTTCCCAATAATTCCGAGTTTATTTTTATCATCTGGCTCGTGCTATAGGCGTCTTCGTGTCTGTCGAGAAGAATCGTCGGGTTATATTTTTCAAAATTTGACAAAAACGCAGGGCTAATCATGCAAATGTAAGAGCAGCCAAACTTTTAATAGGCGAATTCGAGAAAGACCGCGAAATTGTTTATTTTTTCCGCCAACGCTTTTTGCTAAGCAAAAAGATTGGCAGGAGAAGCGCCTCAAGTCGCGGCGCGGAAGCCTGCAAAGTTGAACCCCACAATCCTTCTCCGTCCCGTTGGTTCTGAACGCCGAAACAATAACTTAGGTCTGCACCGTTCCCGGCCTCAACCGGTTCATTACTGCTCCAACTCCAGAGTGCGGAACTTGTCCCGCAGGGCCGCGTTTCGCACGGCGCCGACTCGGTCGGATTTTGAGACTTTGCAAATTTCCGGCAGCTTCCCTCGGCTTCGGTTCCCGCATAAAGACGGTTTCGGGCAACAGGCCACGCCTACCGGCCCAACCTATCCTCCTGCCGAAAAATGATTCGCGCGCGAAGTATTTCAACTTATCGTTTCATGCTTTCCCGTTCGGAAAGTATTTAAAAACAGCAAAATCTGAAGATCTATATTTTCTGAATCTCTCCCTTCACAAAATCAAACAGCCTTTCCGCGTGCTTGATTGCGGCTGTCGCATCTTTTTCGTAAAAAAGTCTTTCTCCATATTCCGCATCGGTTTTAATGTTAAGAAGCTCTGACAAATGCCTTACATTTCTTTTGAGGTCTTCGTTTTCGGGGGCGATGCCTTGGAACAGAACAAGCGCGTCTTCGTGCCTCTCACCCGCACTCCTCATTCCGAGCCGCGCTACGCAAAAAGCATCCGCGGAAGATATTGCCGCATGTATGGCGTTTATCACGCACGCGTTCCATTCACGGCTTTCAAATGCGCGATTCATTGAATTTCTACATTCTTCTGCTTTCTTCAAGTAGAACCCCGCTATCGACCGGTCAACCTGCCTTGTTTTCATCTTTCTATCACCCTTATGCCTTTCATGACATTTTCAAGAAACTTTTTGTGTTTCGGGTTTTTCATATCAACAGATGTAAAAATATGCGAATTAAGCTTGTTGCCGTATCTTCGGAGACATGTAATGTTTAGGCCGTTATCCAAAGTCCATATTACATTCATTCTGTCTTTCTCGCTTTCCATCTGAATAAACAAATCAATATCGCTTTCCGGAAGCTCCCTGCCTTCCGCTACCGAGCCGAATAATATCACTTTTTTTATCCCTGACAGATATCGTGACGACACTTTTTTACTGTCTTCAGACAGAGTTATCTTTACCTTCTGAAGACCTCTTTTAATATCTTCAATCAAATCAGAAAGAGGCGTTTCTTTATTTTTTAATTTATTGAAAAAATCCGTCAGATAACTGTATGCATAACTTTTTTCATTCATCCGCCACACGGTCGCATTGCCTACTTTCATCGGGCTTATTAGATTAAGATTTTGGAATTCCTTGAGCGTCTTGTTTGCGGCTCCCGGAGAGATGCCTATGAGCCTTGCAATCTCGCGCTCGCTTGTTATCGTTTCCTCGGATGCGAGATATTTTAGCACCTTTATCTTGGCTCTCGAGCCGAGCAGATTTTCCGCAAAGTTTCTGAATTGCATATTATTTTATACAATCGTATATATTTAAAGTTAACGATTGTCTAAATTATAATACAATATTTTCCGCTTCACAGATACAGCGCCACTCCCAGCGTTCCGTGGATTATCGCGAGCGTGATGGAGAAAGCGGCCATTCGCGGGTGCCATTTGAAAGGGATAACCGTTATTCCGCGCCTGTTCGATACTGAAATGAACGCAGTGAAAAGGAAAGAGCCCAGCACGAGGATTCCGAGGTACATTATCAGCGGCCTTCCGAAAATCAGGAAATGCGATATGAATTCGAACATAAAGTCACCATTATTCAGTATAGTTTTTCTTCTATAAAAACATTTTAACTGCAAAAATAAGTAGGATGGTTCGGTATTTCTGACACACATATTTTTTTCTGTTCACGAGCATTCTCTGATTATTATAAATTATTTATACGTCGTCTTTTTAAGTTATATTGTAAAACATATCATATGAGCAGTATAATAGGGATTGATTCTCGTATTTTTGTGCGCGATACCACTAAAAGAGATGGAAGAACTGGGCATTTCGAATCGGTATTAGGTATTGCAGTAAAAGTGAAGGATTATGATTCTTTCAACAAACAATATCAAACTGCAATAAAGAACGCTTTCGCAAAATTCAACATAGATGTTGACTATCAATATTATTGTGTTAATGACTTAAGTGCTTTAAATGAGAAATATGATATATTGGATGTTTTCTCTAAAGAGATAGCCAAACATGTAGATAAAGTTCATGTATTTTACACGCTTTTTTCCAAGAATAGGTTAGGAGAGGTCCAAGTGTATGGAAGAATGGCAAAAGAGCAGAAAATCAAGCTTGCTGCTCCTACAAGAACATATGAAGAGTTGATATCGAAACATCTTGTACAATGTTTTCCCGCGATATGTGCATGGAGATTAACACCTTTTTTACGTCCGAAGACCATTGAATTTCATATAGATTCATATGGAGGGCATATTTGCGAGGCGCAGGAAGAACTTGAGAACGGCGGTTTTTCAAGATTTGTCTTTCCAAGCGGCGATTGCTCGAATCCTGTTATATCCACTGCGGATTTGTTGCTTGGTTTGCTTGACAAAAGACTAGAATCACAACGCAAACTTTTAATTTTTGATAATATAAGACCTGCGTTACCTGAGTTTGAAGATAATCTACTTGTATATCCGATATCGAACAAACATTTACCTCAAATAACGCCTCTTGAAAAGAAACCTATAGATACAATGTCTGTTATTAAACATCCTGTGTTTTGGGTTTTCAAAGGAGAAGAACTAATAAATTCCACTACAATGAAAATTTCAAAAACATTTCGCAATCTTGTGGACTTTGCGGCAAGCCAATATGGCGTAGTTAAGATGTTTGAAAGCAGCAAAGATATAGGTTATGTGCAGGATGGAGATTTTGGTGTATACATTAACACCAAAGGAAAGGAAATAATTGATTCTTATAGAAAATTAGGCAAGAAATTTAAGCCATTCAAACTGGATATTATGGTTCCAATCGAATCGTGATTAAGAGAAGGAAAAAAGCTTTAAATAGATGACTGCTACTACTACTATTACGACATAGCCGTTGGTTATGTCTACTGTGTAGTTGAATCGATAACCCATTTATTCCATACAAATTTAGGATTTAGAATAAAATAAATCGTGCTTAATTGCTTGTAAATCTTATAAACTAATTAATCTTGCAATGAATTATATCTTTCTGTTGTTTCTTACTTCGCTTTCCCGTCCCTGCAGAAATAAAACGCGGGATTTCCCTTCGCGAGCTTATGTTGCGCCCATATCAGGCAGGAGCCGCAGACGCATATCTGCCCGAAGTCAAGGTCCTCGCCCGCGGCTTTTCCGCCCGAGCAATATAATTGCGGAACGTCTTTCGGTTTCGGATTTTTTTCCATTATCTCTTTCTCTTTTTCGGCCTTGCTTTTCGAGCACGCTTTTTATCTGCGCCGGGCACCGCGGGCAAATACAACTTGCAATATTTTCCGCATTAAAAGGAACCTTGTCCAATTGCACCGCCTATCTTATTTCTACTCGACGATTATTTTCGCTGTCATTAACGGATGGTTGTTGCAGCGGTAGTCAAAAGTTCCCGCGGTGTTGAAAGTCTGGCTGAACGAGCCGCCGTTTGAAAGCTGACCCGAATCGAAAGCTCCGCTGTCAGAAGTAACCGTATGCGTCGCGGAATCCTGATTTGTCCAAGTCACTGTTGTTCCGGCTTTTACCGTAAGCGTTGCCGGAGAAAAAGCGAAGTTCTGGATTGTTACTGCGTTAGAAGAAGGCGATTGATTGGCAGAAGGCTGCTGCGAAGTTTGTCCGCCGTAACTTACGCATCCGCTAACGAGAACCGTTGCGATAAGCAAAAGAAAGAGAAAATGTTTTCCCATACCTATATATTAGCCGAATTTGGATATAAAGGTTTTATGGAAGACACAATCAAAAAAGAGCTGCGCCGCCAGTTTGTGCACGCTTCCGGAGCGATGCTAGTCCCGCTGGCTTTCATTTTCGGAAAATTCCCCGTCGGGGCGGCGAGCCTGGTTCTCGCTTTTGCAATATTTATTCTGGCGGAACACAAAAACGAGAACGGAAAAAAAATCAATACGGACAAATCCAACATATTGCCCATACACTCCGTTTTTGAAAAATTCGAGAGAAGCGGCGGCAACTACCGCGGCGCGTTCTATTTCTATCTCGCTTCCGCGGTCTCGCTGTTTTTGTTTCCGCTGCCGATTGCAATGATTTCGATAACGGTTCTCGCGCTCGGCGACTCGTTCTCCACGGCGGTCGGCATTTTCGGAAGGAACAGGATATTTTACAACCGCAAAAAAACCTGGGAGGGAACGCTCGCGGGATTTGCGGCGGCTTTTGCAGGATGCTATCTGATAAGCCCGCAACTTGCGTTTATTGCGGCTTTTGTCGGCATGGCGGTCGAGTCGCTGCCGCTGAAAACCGACGACAACCTGACGATTCCGATAATGACGGGGATTGCGCTTTCGGTTCTTTCTGCAATCTGATGCGAGGCAAAAACACAATTCAAAATCAAGCCTATAACCATATCACATAATCTTTATATACCAAGTCATATATGTAACAAGGTAACAAAATCTTTATATACATGGTTGCATAACATGCTGTCATGAAAGAGGAAGACCATCTAAAAGCATATCAGGAATACAAGGATAATATCTTTTCCTGGGCGATTGAAATAAGGGGATTGGAAAAATCCCAAAGAACCATCGGGCTTAACGCTTCCCGCGCCATAGTTGAATTGCTTTCCGCATATTTGCACAGGAAAAAGCTTGTTGACGAAGGTTTTCAGCTAAACCACAGATGGTTCAAATCAGAAAAGGTTTCTGAGAAGCTGCCGAACTTCAAAAATAAACAGAAAGTTCTGGAGAAAATGGTTTCTTTGGAGAAATCAAGCGAAGCCTTGTCTTACGGCTCCCCAAAACCATCTGAAAAAATAAGGGAGATTATAGAACTTTTCAATGAAATTGAAAAAATAATTCTGGTGTTGTTCAATGAATAAGCATGAATTGACAGCCTATGCAATGGATTTTTGCTCTTTCCTGCTCAGGTCTGAAATAGGAAAAAACATAGACAAGATAATCCTGTTCGGCTCCGTGGCGCGCGGCGATTTTGACAGCGAGAGCGATATAGATATTTTCATAGACACTGAAAAAGCCAAGGATGTTGAGGCTTCTGTAAAAAAGACACAGAAAGCCTTTGAAAAATCGGAGACTTATGAAAAATGGAAACTGAAGGGGATAAAAAATCCCATATCTGTAGAAATTGGAAAGCTTGAAAAGTGGGAACTTTATAGGAGTGTTATCAGCGTCGGAATACTTTTATACGGCAAGTTTGAGGAAATGCCAAAGGGCGTGAAATATTATTCCATGCTTGCCTTGAATTTCAGCAGAATGGACAGAAACAAAAAAATCAGGATATGGAGAGAGCTTTACGGATACAGGCAAAAGTTCGGGAAAAAACTCTTTGTTTCAAAGGGGCTGCTGGAAGATATTTCAGGAAAAAAACTGGAAAGAGGCGTTATCGCAGTTCCCGCAGAAAACAAAAAGAGGATTCTGGGGTTCATTAAAAGAAACAGGATAAGATACAGGATTTTTGAAATATGGACCGACAGTTTTTAGTTCGCCTCCCGCCGCATTCATCTTTCCCGAATTTTAAAAATATGCATTCCAGACTGCAAAAACAATTCCATAATGCAAAACTCGTTTCATGTTGTAAAATCCAAACCAAATCCGTATCGTAAAATCATTTCGTATTGAATCCGTTTTCACATAAAAGTCGTGAAAAGATATTCGGAACATTTATATATGGGCTTTTGCAGTAAAGATTAAGAAAATTTTCTTTTTAATCCTGAACGAAGTGATAAAATATGCGAAAAGCATTGATTGGAGCCGCAAAAATTTCCGCTGCTCTCGGGGCTCTTGCGCTCGTTCTCGCCTTTTTGGGATTTTATGTGATGCCTGGGCTTGCTGCGCAGGGTGATTCCAACGGTCCGCAATTCTTTTTCAACGCAACTTCCAATACATCGTATCAGTTTAGTCCACTATCAAACTATGGCTTTCAGGTAAACATCACCAACGAAACCAATGGATTTGGAGTCATAAGCAATGTAACTTTTATGCTGGGGAGCGCTGTTGGAACATTGACGAATTATACCAAGGCGACCACAATAGCGGTTTCAAACAACACCGCATTATGGACTATAAACTTCACGCAAGAGCAGCTCGGGCCTGCAGGCTCTTACAACTACACATGGTACGCCAATGATACGCAAAACAGATGGAACAAGACAGCAAATGTTTCTTTCACAGTCGCGGTTAATACAACAAACCAAGTAAGTCTATGGTTTATGAATACTACAAATAATCTTTTAAATACAAACGCAACCGCAGCATATTATATATATCCAAGCACAATAAATATTACATCCTATTCTATTTATGCAGCATTACCCGGAACTTCAGGCATTGAGATAAACCTTTATCTAAACAATACAACAGCAGTAAATTCCTTAAACTATACAAACGCCACAATACCTGCCGGAATAAACGAGATTGTGGCAAATACTTCCGGAAACGCAAACTTCTCGGCTAATGCAAGAGACTTCTTCATCAACATAACCCAGAACACGACAAACCAAGTCCAGCTTTGGTTCATGAATACAACAAATAATGTTGTAAATACAAACATGACAGCGGCAAACTACTTTTATCCAAATAATGTAAACATCACAGCATATAACATATTCCTAAATTCAGGAACAATAACCCTATATCTGAACAATACAACAACAATAACCCAAAATAATACAAATGCAACACTGCCTGCCGGAATAAATAACATTGTTGCCAACACATCAGGCAATGCCAACTATTCAGCCAATGCGCAGAACTTCTTCATCAACATAACCCAGAACACTTCAATGGGCGCGTTTTTATATCTTAACGGCGTGTCTGCAAACTTGACTTACGCGAGAAGCTCAACTCCCATAACAATAAATGCAACCAGAAACACCACCCCAGGCGGCGATGATGTTCGCGTTACGATATTTACAAATTTCTCAGGCACTTATACCAATATAACAGTGCCGCAAACAGTAACGCCGCCAAACAATGTTACAAACGTAACAAATACAAGAAACCTCGGGTTTGGAATCTATAGAATAGATGCAAATGTGTCCGCAGGACAGAATTACAGCGCTTCAGCTTCAAACTATACGCTTTATCTCACTCTCAACTCCTCGACAATTAATTTCATCTTGAACCTCACTTACGTCAACTCGTCCGGATATGTGAGCAACCTGAATTCTCTTGCAGCTTTTTCGCCGCAGTTCCTTGCGCAAGAGGTTTTCACAGCGTCTGAAACGGGGTGCGGTCATGCCAATATGACAGTCAATTTCACCATGGCACTGGGCGGCGTGGCAACAATACCTGTAAACAACACATGCAATTATACCGTTACTGTCACGATGGCTGATGTTGTAAGCCTAACAGACCAAGTATTTAATTCAACTTTCGTGATAAACAAGCTTAATATGATAAGCGGCACTGGAGATCCTATTTATGCGGACATCCAGCTCGTTCCTATGGGATTATATGGAAAGGCTTCGCCTTCCCTGAAGTCGATACTCGGAGGATTTGCCTTTAACGATACAAACATCCGCGCGACAAGCAGCTACCAAAATATTACATTTGCAATAGCAAGAAGAGGATACATGCCTGACGGGCTTTGGCAATGTGGCAACTGGAACCAAAGTACTGTAGGCGAGAACAAGCAAGCCTGCTCAAGCTGGAGCGGCTCGGCAACCGCACCGATGACTGATACTATTAATCCAACAACAACAAATACCACTTATCTCAACAAGACCATAGGCACACAAAATTTCGTTTTCTACGGTTACAGCGAGCCGTTCTACAACCTGCGCCCGCTTGTGAAGGCTTACGGGAACGCCTCGAACATAACATCCGTAAACATCTTGAACTGGGGAAACCAGAGGGCAAAATATTACAGCTGGGTACCAATGGTAAAATTCAATATGACATCAAAGCAGGCGTATCTGCCAAGCTCGGACGCATACGCGGATGCGATGTATTATGATGTTCCGTTCTTCGCAAACCCGTCCGCGATAGAAATGCTTGCATATAACTTCACGGTAAATGTGTCTTTTGCTACACAGGCGTACAATCAAACTTTTGGAGTATCAATAACGCCGCGCATTATCAGAAGCGGTCAGACTCTGCTTTCAGGCGCGGAAACGCCGCTGATGCCTGCTTGGTCAGTTCAGGACACTGATTCATTCCAGGGAGGAAGCGTTACAAGAACAATCTTGAGACCGACATTCAATACATTGTATTATACTTACAATGGCACAACCTGCGGTCCGTATCTGAATCAAAGTAACATAGGACCGGGAAGCAACGCAAGAGTGAATTTCTATAATGTTTCAATGGCGTTCCCGTGCAACCAGAACCTTTCATATGATTATTCAACCAATGAAATGAACTTTACCGTGTCAAATGAAAATGTAACAAATCCCTCCTTGAGCGTTTTGTTCGCGTTGGCTGGGCGCCAAACAGAAGGAATGTACTCGCCTGTATATCTTGTTAACCAGACTTTCCTGGGAGGATTCATACCGGGACCGGGGCAGACGCCGCCTTCGCCAGGAACGGCATCCACAATCACTTTCGTTGTAAAGGTCAACAACAGCTTGAGCAATTTCACGACAGCCGCGGGAAGCGATTTGATGATACACTTCCTCTATCCGAAGAACGTGACTTTATGGGATAATAGCTCAACTTCAGACGTTAATATGACTGCAAATATGGGAAGCGGATTCCAGTTATGGCAGTTGAACGATACGATAAATGCGGCTGTCGCCGATGCAGTCAATGCCTCCGCTTCGGGTGATGTCAACACTTCAACAGGCAAAGTTTGGATGATGATAGCGAACGAGACAGTTTTATGGAATGCTACGACGTTAACATACAATGTTACGAATCCATCAAGCTTCTTTGTCAACAGGACAACCTCGTGCAATAACGTGACAGAGAACTTCTCAGGTTCGCCTGCAAACGGAAAGAATATAACAATCTGCTTCCAGGAGTTTGATTTCAACCTCACAGCCATAAACGGTTGGCTGCCTAATGATCCAAAATCCAACGTGACGCTTAACCTGACGGCAACCCTGAACGTCAGCATACTTAATGAAATAAAGCGCGCCACAGGTGCCGCAGGCTCCACGAACCAGTATAATGCTTCAATATCAACCGCATCTGCGGGAGAGATTAAGCTGGGCGATACGCAATTGCCGGGCTTCAACGCCGCGAACTGCGGTTCCGATTTCAGCAACTGCTCAAAGACAGTAATGGTTGACGGAAGTGTTCTGAACACCAGCTCTTACAGGACAGGCAGCATCATACTTAACCTCGGCTCGGGAACGCACGCAGTCAGTGTGTCTTATAATGTGCCTGCGGCAGCCGCCGCCGCCGCAGCAACAACTTCGTCTGGCTCATCTTCAACAACAGTCTCCGATGTGGCGACAGGCAAGGTGACGAAAACTTTCACTTCAATTGCCCCGTACGCGGCGAGGACTATAACGGAGTCTGAGCTGACTGGCACGAACACGGGCTTGACGCAGATAGATATTTCCGTGAAGAATATTGCCACGGATGTCAAGATAACTGTTGAAAAGCTTGCCGGAAAACCAGCTTCGATAACACAGGAAGCTGTTTCAACAAACGGAATGGTATACAAATTTATGAACATCAGCAAGGAAAATCTTGCGGACAAGGATATTGAAAAGGCAAAAATAAGATTCAAGATTGAAAAGAGCTGGCTGAGCGCGAATAACTTCAGCGCTCTGCAGATTGTCATGAAAAGATACACAGCGCAATGGGACAGCCTTAACACGTCAATGACTTCGGAAGATACATCTTACGCTTACTACAGCGCTGACTCGCCCGGCTTCTCGGTCTTTGCGGTTGCCGCGGACAAGAATGTTGTAACTCCTGTTGCGCCTGAACAGCCGATGCAGCCTCAGCAGCCATTGCAGGAAATTCCTCAACAGCAGCAGTCTGCCGGAACTCCGCTTAATATGACAATCGTTTATATGGTGATTGCGATAGTTGCCATACTCGGAGGCGTGCTCTTTATGGAAATGAAAAAGGAAAAGTCAGACAAGAAGAAAAAATGAATCGTAAGGTTCTTGCTTCGTTGGCCGAAAGCGCATCATAAAATGAAACCCGCAGAAATTAGTTTTAGCCGCGCGGTTCGCATCTTTATAGCTTTATTATTTCGCATAACTTATATTTAAAACCGATGCCTTGGATATACGGCAATAACCGTAAAGCTTAAATAGGTATAAAAAACAATATTGTTCTGCTGCATATTGCGTTTCTATTTTTGGGACATTCGAGCAAAAAGCGCCTTGGTGATGAATTGGCTGAAAATGAAAAAGAAATTAATGTTCTGAAACACGAGTTGGTGCCCGAACAGAGGATACTTCCCGACGGGGAGAGGGATAAGCTTCTGGAAAAGCTTGACATTACAGCGAGGCAGCTGCCGAAAATTCTCAGCGCAGATCCCGTTGTAAAAGGGATGGACGCGAAAATCGGGGATGTCCTGGAAATAACGAGGAAGAGCCTTTCCGCGGGAGTCGCGGTTTATTACCGGCTTGTTGTGGCGTGAGAAATTTTTATGAAGTTTGATAATTTAACATAATCATTATTATCGATAAGAAATGAGTGTGCGACTATTGTGATTTGAAAGTAATTAAGAATTGCTGCCGTAAAATAAGTTTGCGGCAAAGTCCGAAATAAATATTGGGAAATTCGGATTTGGCGGGCGCGAAAATGAAGCGTGCGAAATAGCCGGTCGGAAAAAAATAATTTTTGGTGAGAATGTGGAGTTCAAGCCGTTGCTGCAGTCGTTTGCAAAGGACGTCGGGTTCGTGAAGTTCCAGATAGACAGCTTCAACGATTTTGTCGACAACAGGCTGCAGGACATAATAGACGAGATAAAGGAGATAAAGCCCGAAGTGCCTGAAGTCGGCGAGCTCGTGATACGGCTGGGAAAAGTAAGGGTGGGCGAGCCCTCGCTAAAGGAAGCGGACGGCTCGATAAGAAAAATCCTGCCGCTCGAGGCAAGGCTTCGCGACATGACTTATTCTGCGCCGATTATCGTCGAGATGACGCCCGTCGTGAACAAGAGGGAATATGGAATGGTTGAAGTCCAGATTGGCGAACTTCCTATTCTGGTAAAGTCGAAATACTGTCCGCTTTCCAGAATGTCCGTGGAAGAGATAGAAGCCGCGGGCGAGGACCCGGACGACTTGGGCGGATATTTCATAGTGAACGGCAACGAGCGCGTGCTCGTGCTGATAGAGGAGATAGCGCACAACAAGATGATTCTCGAGAAGAGCGAGGGGCTGTCCTCGATAAGGGTCAACTCCGAGAGGAACGGATTTGTGCAGCAGCACAATCTTGAGAGAAAGGAGGACGGCTCGATTCTGATAAGCTTTGCGAACATAAAGAAACTTCCCCCGTTGGTCTTGCTGAAGGTCTTGGGAATCGAAACGGACAAGGAAATAACGGACGCGATAACCGCGGGCCTGCCGGAAGACCAGAAGGAGGCTGTGGCGAACGAGGTTTATGCGAACCTTTATGCCGTGGACGTTGCCACGAAAAACGACGCTGTCGAATACATAGGCAAGCACATGAAGGTTATGCAGAAGGAATACGTCAAGGACAGGGTTGACCAGGTCGTCAACAAATATTTCTTTCCGCATTTCGGGCAGGACGCCAAGAACCGCCCGGAAAAGGCGCGCTATTTCGCGAAAGTTTTGCAGAAGCTGATTCTTCTTTCTCTTAACAAGATACCCGAGGACGATCTGGACCATTACGGAAACAAGAGGGTGAGAATGTCCGGAGACCTTCTCAAGCTTCTTTTCAGGTCGATAGTAATCGGCAAGTGGGGATTGATAGCGAGGGTAAGCTACAATTACCAGAAGCTCGCGAAACGCGGCAAGCTTCCGTCCGTGCAGACCATAGTAGAGTCAAATGTTGTCACGAACCAGCTGACTTCCGCGATGGCAACAGGCTCGTGGGTCGGCGGCAGGACAGGAGTGTCGCAGAGGCTTGACAGGGAAAATATCATATCATCACTGTCGCATTTGCGAAACGTGATATCGCCGCTGACTTCCACGCACGAGCATTTCGAGGCAAGGGAGCTTCATCCCACCCAGTTCGGCAGGCTCTGCCCTGCGGAGACGCCTGAAGGTCCCACAATCGGATTGAGAAAGACTCTCGCAACGCTTGCGCAGATAACGTTCGGGATGTCCGAGACCGAAAAGGCAAAACTCATTTCCGCATTGAAGCTCGAAACCCCCGAGAAAAGTTCCGCAAAAGAGAAAATGAATGACGCGGGAAATTCCAAAACAGTTCCTTATTCCGCGGTTTACGTTGACGGGGCTTTCTGCGGGAACTGCGAGAATCCGGAAAAGTTTGTCGCGGACCTGAAGAACAGGAGGAGAAGCGGATTGATCAGTTCGGACATCAATGTTGTTTATCATCCGCATCTGAACGAGGTGAACATCAACGTTGACGCGGGGAGGGTGCGAAGGCCGCTCATAATCGTGGAGAACGGCGTGCCGAGGCTGAAGGCGGAGCACATCAACAAAATAAAAACCGGCGAACTTTCGTGGAACGATCTCATGAAGGCCGGACTGATGGAATACATTGACGCGGAAGAGGAGGAGAACGCGGTAGTGGCGGTTGACGAGGACGTGCTCGGCCCGAAATACACTCACCTTGAAATATCGCCTTTCGCGATGCTCGGCTTGTCGGCTTCAACAATCCCGTTCCCTGAACATAACAGAGGAGACAGGGTCAACTACGGCGCGAAAATGGCAAAGCAAGCCATCGGTCTTTTCGGCTCGAACTTCGCGATGCGCAGCGACACAAAATCGGACTTGCTGATTTATCCGCAATCGCCGATAGTAGAATCGTTCTCAACCGAATCGATGAACCTTCTGACGCACCCGGCGGGCCAGAACGTGGTCATAGCAATTATCACTCATCACGGCTACAATATGCAGGACGCTGTTGTTGTAAACAAGTCTTCCGTGGACCGCGGTCTTTTCAGGTCAGACTTTTTCCGCTTTTACGGATGCGAGGAAAAAAGGTATTGGGGAGGACAGGAGGACACTGTGGCTATACCGGACAAGGAAGTGCGCGGCTACCGCAGCGAGGACGCTTACAAAAATCTGGGAGAGGACGGAATAATAAATCCGGAAACTCCGGTGACTGGAAATTCCGTTCTTGTAGCGAGGACGTCGCCTTTGCGGTTCCTGTCCTCGACAGCGGAACTCATGACTGGAATAGCGAACAGGAGGGAAACCTCGGTGACCGTAAGGAACGGCGAGCGGGGAAACGCTGACAGGATTTTCCTGACGGAGACAGTGAACGGAAATAGGCTCGTGAAAGTGTCCGTAAGGGACCAGCGCATTCCTGAAATCGGAGACAAGTTTGCGTCAAGGCACGGGCAAAAAGGAGTCATCGGCTTGATGGTCAGCGAGGAGGATATGCCTTTCACATCGAGCGGTATAATACCCGACATTCTTTTCAATCCTCACAGCTTGCCTTCGAGGCAGACTATCGGCCAGCTTTTGGAAACGCTTGCAGGAAAAGTTTCCGCTTTGTCCGGAAAAAAGGTGAACGCCTCCGCGTTCTCGAATCTCGGCGAGGACGAACTCCGCGGCAAGCTGCACGAGCTCGGCTTCAGAAGCGACGGGAAGGAAATAATGTACTCTGGAACGACAGGCGAAAAAATGGACATCGAGATTTTCACGGGAATAATTTACTACATGAAGCTTTTCCATATGGTCGCGAACAAGATACAGTCGCGCTCGCGCGGTCCGGTTGCGCTGCTCACGAAACAGCCGACAGAAGGGCGCGCGAAGGAGGGAGGCTTGCGTCTCGGAGAAATGGAAAAGGACGTGCTGATCGCGCACGGCGCCGTGCTCGCGCTGAAGGAAAGGTTTTCCTCGGACAAGACAACGGTCGCGGTTTGCAAGGACTGCGGGCTTATCGCGTATTTCGACAAGGTCAAGAACAAGTACATGTGCCCCTCTTGCAAGGAGTCCGAGATGACGGAGGTCGAGATGGCCTACGCGTTCAAGCTGATGCTCGACGAGCTGAAGACTATGGGAATCTACCCGAAGATAAATGTCGGAGAGTGAAAAGGTTGGAAATAAAAATCTGAAAAAGAAAATAAAATAAAATATTGGAAACAAACGGAAAGAAAAAACTAAAACAGTGATGATTGGATATGGAAGGGAAAGAAGAAAGAAAGGCACGCATAGAGTTGAGCGATGAATATCCTAAACCAAAAGAGGGGGAAAGTCTAACAAGTTACAGATGTAGATGTATAGGTTGGGAAAGTAAGAATGAAATGAAAACGAAATGAAGACAAAAAATATTTAATGAAATAAATTGTGATAACCATGAACCTGATAAAGTCAATCGATTTCGGATTGCTGTCGCCGCAGATGGTGAAGAAGATGGCGGCAATCGAGGTCACGAAAGCGGAGCTGTACGACAACGACGGCTACCCGGTGGAAGGCGGAGTAATGGACCCGCACCTCGGCGTCATTGACCCGGGAATGCGCTGCAGGACTTGCGGCGGCACGCTCGGCGACTGCATCGGCCACTTCGGCTACATCGAACTTGTGAAACCGGTCATTCACATTCTCTACGTGAAGCAGATTTACAAACTTCTGTCGCTGACCTGTTTCGAGTGCGGTCACCTCATGGAGAAAAAGACCACGAAATCAAAATGCCCGCACTGCGGCGCGGAGAAAAAATCGCTCAAGCTGGAAAAACCATCGCAATTCGTGCACAACGGAAAGATGATGACCCAGACCGATGTCCGCGCAGTGCTTGAAAAAATTCCCGACGAGGACTTGCACAAGGTGGGAGTGAAGGGAGGAAGACCTGAGTGGCTCGTTCTCACTATAATGCCTGTGCCGCCGGTGTCCGTGCGCCCTTCGATAACGCTGGAATCCGGAGACAGGAGCGAGGATGACCTCACTCATAAGCTGGTTGACATCATAAGGATAAACCAGATTCTCAAGGAAAACCTTTTGATTGGCGCGCCCGATTTCATTCTCGAGGATTTGCACGAACTTTTGCAATATCATATTTCCACTTTCTACGACAACGAGCTTATCGGCATCCCGCAGGCAAGGCACCGCTCCGGCAGGCCGCTGAAAACTTTGTCGCAGAGGCTCAAGACCAAGGACGGAAGGTTCAGGCAGAACCTCACGGGAAAGCGCGTGAACTTCTCCGCGAGAACCGTGATCTCGCCTGACCCGAGCATAAGCATAAATGAGGTGGGAGTGCCTTTCAAGATTGCGAAGGACATGACAATTCCTGTGACAGTAACGGAAAAAAATATCGAATATTTGCGCACTCTTGTAATGAACGCGCAAACCTGGCCGGGAGCGAACTATGTTATCAGGCCCGACGGAAGGAGGAAGAAAGTCTTAGCCGAGAACGCGGAGGAAATCTCGAAAGAAATCACGGTCGGATATTCCGTGGAGAGGCATCTCCAGAACGGCGACATAGTGCTTTTCAACAGGCAGCCTTCTCTGCACAGGATGAGCATAATGGGGCACCGCGTGCGAATAACTCCGTGGAACACTTTCACTATGAACGTCTGCGTCTGTCACCCTTACAACGCGGACTTTGACGGCGATGAAATGAACCTTCATGTTTTACAGAACGAGGAGGCGCAATCGGAAGCGGAGCTTCTGATGGAAGTGCAGAGGCATATTCGCTCCCCGCGATTCGGCGGCCCGATTATCGGCTGCGAGCAGGACCACATCTCCGGCGTGTACATGCTTACAAGGCTCGGCAACGAGCTTTCGCGCGAGGACGTGTTTTCGCTGCTTTGCGAAACCGGAATGCGCCCGGGCGCCGATTTCACGCTCAACAAGAAAAAATATACGGGCAAGGAAGTGTTTTCAATGCTTCTGCCAAAAGGCCTGAACATCGAGTTCAAGGCAAAGGCTTTCAAGAGCTGCAAGAAGTGCATGGACGGCGACTGCGAGCACGACTCGTACGTTATAATAAAAGACGGCGAGCTGAAAGCGGGAGCCATTGACACGAAGGCCATCGGCAACGAGAGCGGAAAGCTTATCGACGTGATAGAAAAGAATTACGGAATAGAGGATGTTCACAAGTTCATAGACAGGGTGGCGCTTCTTGGAATAAAATATTTGCAGAGGACGGGAATCTCGTTCGGCCTGAGCGACGTTGACATTTCCGCGTCCGCGCAGTCGGACATAAACACGGGAATAGAAAAGATAAAGCACGAGGTAAACGAGATGATAGAAAAGGCGGCGGCGGGAAACATCGACATCCTGCCCGGAAAGACGCTTTATGAAAGCCTTGAGACCCACATAATCAAGCTGCTTACGAGGGCGATGGACGAGGCGGAGGGAATAGTCTCGAAGGATATGAAAACAAACTGCGCATTGATGATGGCGCGCTCCGGAGCGCGAGGAGGAATGGCGCACTTGGTGCAAATGGCCGGCGTTATCGGCCAGGAGAAGATTCTCGGCGAGAGGATACATCGCGGATATCGCAACCGCACGCTTTCGCACTTTATGCAGGGCGAGCTTTCGCCCGAGGCGCACGGCTTCGTCACGAACAGCTACAAGAAGGGCCTGAACGTTTTCGAGTTCTTCTTCAACTCGATGTCGGGCCGCGAAAACTTAATGGACAAGTCGCTGCGCACGAAGATATCAGGATACATGGAGCGCAGGCTGATGAACGCGCTGCAGGACTTGAAGCTCGAGTACGATTACACGATTCGCGACAACAGGAAAGTCGTTATCCAGTTCAAGCCCGGCGAGGACGGCATCGACCCCGCAAAGTCGGATTGGGGAATATTGGACGTCAGGAATATTGTGCGCAGCGTTTTGAAATAAGCTGATGCGAATTTAAGGCTTGAAAACCAGAAGAGCAGTATGATGAAAAATCTTTTGATCGGCTTGGCGATAATCCACAAAAACGGAAAAGTCCTGATAGGCGCGAGAAAGGAAAAGGACGAGTTTGTCGAGCATTTGCGCTGGGTTTTTCCCGGCGGAAAAATCGTGTGCGCGGATTTGGAAAGCGAAATAAAAAAGATTGCCAAGGAGGAGACGGGGCTTGACGTTTCGGTGAATGGAATCGCCTCGGCGAGAAAAATTCCCGAAGCGAAGATAGACATTGTCGCGGTCTATTTTGACTGCGCCGCCGAAGGGGATGAAAAAGCGGGCGGCGACTTGAAGGAACTGAAATGGGTTCCCGCGACGAGCGTAATCGAGTATTTCACGACTTCCGTGTCGAACGAAGTGATGGCGTATCTGAAACGGATTGAGGAAAACAAACTGTAAGAAAAAAATAAAAGAGATAAAATACAAAGAAGATTTTTATGATTGTTTACAGAGTAGAACTTGTGAATAATATGAATCAACCGATAATGGATTTGGATGGCAAACCGATTATTGTCAATATGAATGAAGATCAATACAAGATATTTAGTAATGTTGTCAGAGTAATTTAATGCATTCAAAGTGAATTTTTATGACAGACCTGAAAGATTACAAGGACGTGCTGCCGCAGAAGATCATAGAGGACACGAGGAAGGCTTTCGCGGAGTTCAACCTCACGGAGGCGCAGAAGCAGAAGGCTATCGAGAAGATTGTCCTGCTCTACAACAAGTCGAGATACGAGCCCGGCGAGGCCGTCGGAGTCGTGACAGCGCAGAGCGTTTCGGAGCCGGGCACGCAAATGGCAATGCGTTCGTACCAGCTCGCCGGAACCGTCGAGATAAAGGTAACGCAGGGTCTGCCGAGGCTTATAGAAATTTTCGACGCGAGAAAGGAGCCGCAGACGCCGCTGATGACAATCCATCTCCTGAAGAGCTGGAACTCGAAAGAAAAGGCGAGGCAAATCGTCTCGGAAATACAGGAGATAACCCTCGGAAGCATAATGGACAGCGCGTTCGTTGACATATTGAACATGCAGGTCGAATATGTATTCGACGACAAGAAGCTGAAATCTTTCGGGTTGAGCCTGTCAAAAGTTTTTGACATCATGAAAGAGATAAAGACCGTTGACGCGAAACAGAAGACGCACAGCATAACAATCAAGCCGAAAAACGAGGAAGCCACCATAAAGGAGCTGCAGAAGCTGCGGACAAAGCTTCTTGAAACGCACATCAAGGGGATAAAGGGGATAACGCAGGCCATAATCTCGGAGGAGGAAAACGAGTGGGTGATAAAGACGCTCGGAACGAACCTCGCGAAAATCCTCACGTTCGATGGCGTGGACGCGTCGAGGACGACCACGAATGACATTCACGAGGTTGCGAAAGTGCTGGGAATAGAGGCTGCGCGCGCCGCGATAGTCAGGGAGGCTCTGGCGACTCTGGGCGGGCAGGGTTTGGATGTTGACGTCAGGCACATACTTTTAATTGCGGACGTGATGACTGTTGACGGATTCATAAGGCCGATCGGAAGATACGGAGTCGCGGGCTCGAAAGGCTCGCTGCTCGCGAGGGCGAACTTCGAGGAGACGATAAAGCACCTCACGAACGGCTCGCTCGCCGGCGAGACCGACAAGCTTGAGAGCATAGTGGAAAACGTGATGATAAACCAAGTGGTTCCGATAGGCACCGGAATGTTCGACCTCGTGTTCAGCCCGAAACGCACGAAAGCGGAGCTTTCGGCGGAGCCAAAAACCTGAAAGGTTTTTGTGCCAAGGCGGAGCAGGGAAAGGAAAAAGCAAAGGAATAAAAAGAGAAGAAATGAGATAATGGGAAAGCGATAAAGCGGAAACAAGAAAAGAGGGCGAAAAAAAAGCAGACAGAAACATAAAACGAAAAATAAAAATCGAGCCGGCGAAAAAGAAAACAGCGGCGGAAAAAAGCGTACCTGAAGAATGAAATTCAATCCATATTGATGTGATTTTTATGGCAAGAAAAAAGAGCGAAAGCAAAAAGGATGTCGTGCAGGCCGTTGTAAGCGAGAATGTCGCGAAAGCCGACGCGATCCTTGAAGATTTGAAAGCGGCCGTTGCGAAGGGAAACGCACTTTTCGGAAGCCGCTCCGTGATGAAGGCGCTGAAGCTGAAAAGCCCGAAAATGATTTTTGTCGCCTCCAACTGCCCGGAATCCGCGAAGAACGACATAAACAGCAGCGCGAAAATCTCGGGAACAAAAATAGAAAACTTCGAGGGAACGGGAAAGCAGCTCGGCGTGTTTTGCGGAAAGCCTTTCTCGATAGCGAGCTTAGCGGTTCTTGAGGAGCAGAAGAAAAAGTGAAATTGCGAATGGCATCGGCGCATGCCCGAACACGACAATCGAATCTGAACAAGTAAAACAGGAAAATTATGTATCGGACTAATTCTCTTTCTGGCGGTTAAAAAACAAACTGATTAACTTTAATATCACAGTGTCAAAAAACAAATGCAGGTTCTGATTATGCGCGCTTTCGACAACGACACAATCCAGCTGATATCCGCCTTTGAGAGGATAACGCGCAGCCGCGTGCACGACTGCCTCAAGACCGAAACCGAGGACGGCCCCGTAATATTGTTCGTGATAGACAAGGGCGCGATGGGCAAGGCAATCGGCAAGAACGGCGAAAACATAAGAAACGCGGAGGATGCGATGGGTTGCATGATAAAGGTTTTCGAATATTCGGAGGACGAGGCGGAGTTCGTGAAGAACCTCGTGCCTTCCGCGAAAAGCGTCGGCGTTAAGGACGGGAAAGCGTTGATAAAGGCGGCGAGGCGCGGAGCTGTCATAGGCAAGGGCGGCGAAAACATCAAGATTCTGAAGCAGATTCTCGAAAGGAACTCGAGCATAAAGGAGATAGAAGTAAGATAAGTCGTTTTTAGTTTCAATCGTGATATTTTTATGAAAGTGAAGAAAGTTGACAGAATTTTAAGTAAATGTGAGATTAATAGACTTAGAATAATAATTGAGATTGAGTTGAAAAAACCAAAAAATAAGAAATATTATGCACTACTTTTGATGCTCATACAAGATTTAGAAGATATTTCATTCCATGAACATTACGCATCTTTGTTATGGTTTATAAGGCATTACCGAACTTCAACAGACATTAAAATTAAAAATAAATTGAAAAATGCATATAACGATAGAAGTTTTGATTTTGATAAGTATAAAGAAAAGAATAAACAAAAATTTTACAAGTATACGAAAAAGGATTATTCCAAGTTCTTAAATAGATCAGAATATTTTTTCTCGCTTTATAAAAAACCATTCGATATAAAGAACATGGGAAATAAAGACTATTTGAATAGAACTTATTTAGGTCTATGTTTTGAGTTTTTGCTTAAAGCGATATTTCTAAAGAAGAGATATATAATAAATCAAATCAAAATAAAGGGGCTTAGTCATCCTGTTAAGTCGGGCACAGTTAGGATAAAAGACTTAGACACTAAAACGTATGAGTTAGGACACTTTATAGATTTATTACCGAAATTAAAGCCAGATAAAGTAAGTATGGACGATTTTAACTATTATGTTATGACTGGTTTATTTCTATGTCAAACTTGGGCTCTGTAGAAATCCTATGATTATAGGGTGAGACAGCACATTCTTGTTATCTACGCAAGAAGGTGATGCCTCATGTCAAATAGGAAGCGCAAATATTTAAGGATTGTGAACAGGCTGAAGAGATAACAAGAATGTGCTGTCTCACCCTATAATCATAGGATTTCTACAGAGCCCAAGTTTGACATAGAAATAA
>JBAQNA010000030.1:0-47018 GCA_049303335.1 Candidatus Aenigmatarchaeota archaeon | reverse complement strand
GGTTCTGCCGTCAACGGCAGAACATTTGCAACGCAGAAGAATGAATTGATGTTTCGTGTTTTGGCTTACAACTTCAGCAGGATTGCATCATTTATTTTGCTTTTGACTGAGGAATTCTACTGAGCCTCAAACTTGGAGAAATCAGGACATCCATACAACCACAGGATATTTCTCAATAGATAAAGCTCAAGTAGATCACATTAATTCAGCTCGTCAACTTTTGTATAAGTTATTTTTTTCGAGAGTGGAATATCCAGAGATTTGACGGTCCAAACTTCCTTTTTTTTCTAAATTATTTTCGCCACATACGGCCCGATGAAATTCAGCAGAAGAATAAACAGCGTAACGAGCGTTATTGCGCGCACGATTATTTTCGACTTCTTCTTCGCGTACCTTTTTGCGACAGCCTCGACCATCAAGCCGCCGTCAAGCGGGTATATCGGAAGTATGTTGAATATTCCCACAAAAAAAGAGAGCATCCAGACGAACGCGAGAAGCGGGAACAGCACAACGAAATTGCCCGGGCTCGCGGTGTTGAGGCTTGTCGTGACGCCGAGATACGCGAAGTTCGGTATGTTCGCGTTGTTTCCTAATGTTATGCTGAATCTGTCGCTGCCGGACATCGACCGTATCGTTTCCTGCGTCGCGGCTTCTAATATTACAATGTCTCCCGGCGCACGCTTTGAAAGCTTGTTCAGCAGCAGCAATTGCCCCATAACCCGCGGCGCGCTTTCCGTTGTCGAATTCGGAAGCTTGGAAACCAGCAACAGCGCGGAATAATCGTAAAAGCCGATTTGCGGGGTTCCGTCAAAATTCTGAATTACCATTCCGGGCTTCAGGCCTGCAAACCCGGCCGGCGAATTTTCAGCAACGCTTGTTATCAGCAGCCCCGGCTGCACTGCCGCGCTCCACAAAAAAGTCTGCACAATGAAAAGCACGGACAAGCCGATTAGGATATTGATAAAGCTTCCAGCCGCGAAAACGCGCAGGCGCGCCCAGAGCCCTTTTTTCGCAAGCTGCTTCTCGTCCGGCTCGACAAACGCGCCGGGAAAAATCGCGAGCAAGAGCAGGCCAACGCTTTTCAATTTTACTTTCTCCATCCGCGCGATGACGCCGTGCATAAACTCGTGCGGAATAAGTATGATCGCAATCGTGATTATCCAGAACCAGAAAGGAATCCCGATGACGCCGGGAATCGAAGCCGGCTGGCTTGACGGTATCGGCAAAACAAGCCCCGCGGAAGGCTCCTTTATTTTTCCCGACAGCGCGAGCGCGGCGGCCTGCGACATCGAGTACAAGCCGAAGAACATCGCGCCGAAAGCCACAATCACGCCGATTGTGCCGAAAACCTTCCAGAAGCGCGGCGCTGCTTTCGCGACGGAGTTTATGAAATTCCTGAACCTTGTTGTTCTTCGCATGAAGAGCACATAATAGCTGAACTGTATCTTTTTCCTGTCGCGGTAAATCAGCACCGCAAGCAGCGCGAAAAACGCGACTACGGAGAGCAGATAATAATCTAACATTATGAAAGTTTAATTCGGGAGTTTAAAAAGAATTTTTACGCATTTCCAAAACCGCTCAAGACCATTGCAAATGCTGCTGTGCTTGTTTTACCGGCTTGTGTTTTATCCTGTGATGTATGACGCGGCTGTCATATCTTGCTTTAGGCACACCAAAAAGCCCTTCTTCCGCCAGCTTTGACTCTGCTTCTTTAAAATTCATTCTGCTTCCGTATTTTTCCAGAAACTCATCCAAGGATTCATCCAGCCGTACCGACTGCTCCCTGTAATATATCTGATTCTTTGACATATTGTCAATGCGTTTCAAAACTTTAAATCCTTTGGCTTTGCCTAAATTTCTTTTTCTTCCAAGCAAAGTGTTTTCAACTTAAGCGCATAATTCCACATGCCATAAACTTGCGATATTATATATACTCGGGCGGCGATATTACATTATTAAATCGTTAAAACGCTTTGTTGCGGCTGCTGCCGGCGAAAGCCGATTCGGCGGCTGAAGCAAAGAATGATAAAAAACCTAAAGGTGATACAATATGGCAGGCAAAAAAACAAATGAAGCTGAACTGATGGAGCATGCAAAAAGGGACGCGATGGAAGCCATGGAACTTGCAAAAGCCAAGTTTAAGGAAGCCGAAAACAGTATAGAAAATTCCATAAAGGAAGACCCCGTTCACGCGGCAATGATAGCTGCAGGAGTCGGCGCTGCAATCGGCGCGGCAATCACTCTGGCTGTCATGAGAAGGCAAAAAAAGAAATAAAAAAAATAACAAGCCAGTTTTCGCGGCTTGCTTTTAGTTTGTCCGGCTGGGGCGTCTTTTTTATGCGCCCCGTCATTTATGACAAAACATTTTCGTCAACAATCCGGTGACTTTATGCCTGAAAAAATACCCGAGAAAAAGAATTCCGATTCCATGATAGGGAATATCCTGAACAGTTGCGCGAAGGAGCTCCTGTCGTTTGCCATGTCTTTTATCGAAAAAAAGCTGAAGCGCTACATAGCCGCGGCAATAATATTTATGGCATCTTTTGTAGTGATTCTTTACGGAATAGGGCTGCTTGTCGGCTCGCTCCTGCCGCAGCTGATGCCCGGAGCAAGCCATATTCTGGTTGGGATTGCAGCCATTTTGATATGGCTGGCTTATGAAAAATATCGTTAGGGCTGTTTCTTCCGTTCTGCGCTTTTGCGGGCGCGAATTTTCCTGAACACCGCTTGAAGGCGGCAGCCGATGAAGCCGCAAAACAATTCTGCAGAAATATCGCGGCGAGTCTTGCCGCTTGGAATAGCCAATCTTCTTTTAACTTGCGGCGCGCCGCGCGTGCCGGAATCTAACGTAATTTTTTAATGAGTTCCCTTCTTCCCGCTGTCGAAGAATTTCCAATACCACGCGTCGCAGTCCGGGCAGCCGAAAACCATCTGTTTGTGTTCGCAAATAATAATCGCCTATAAGATTGAAACTCGCCGTTTGTCTTTTCTTTGTTCTCCGTCACACCTGTTTCGTTTCTCACGCTCATTTCGTTTCTCACGCTCATATAGGCGCCGGCCGCAGGAAAAAGAAATATGTTTTTTTCCAATCATGCTTTTTCAATATTCTTCGGGCTAACTCTTCGAGTCTTTTTTATAGGTGTATATATATACCAAAAACCATACTTAACACATGAAATACACCAGAAAGAAAAAGATATTTCTTATAGTATCTTTGCTTGCAGCATTATTGCTAATATTGATTGCGCCGCCATACCTCGGCGGCATGCCGACAGGGAAATTCATTATTGTGCCGCCGAATGCCGCGGCGGTCATAGTGCCGCAAAACAACACCGCAGTCATAGTGCCTGTTTTAGATGTCACGCCTAATGTGCCTGATGTAGTTTTTATCGGAATAACCACAATCAGCCCGCTGGATCTTGCGAAGTTTCAGGGCGTCAGCAATAATATTGTTGTAACCTTTGATGAAGCCATGGATCCGGCGACAGTCAACCAAGACACATTCATGGTAAAGGGGCCGAATAATGCGAGCCAAAAACTGAACGGGCAAATTGCTTCTGATGCAGCAAACAAGGTCTGGACATTTATGCCGTCGAATACCCTCCAATCAAGTTCATTGTATGTTGTTACGGTTACCACGGCAGCCAAAGGCGTTTCCGGCAATTCTCTGGTAAGGGATTTTGTGTGGAGCTTTACAACCGCGCCGGCGCCATCGTCAGGTGGAGGCGGTGGCGGATCCAGTTCGAGTCCGGCACCCGCGCCAGCAGCAGCCGGGGCAGTATTGACAAAAATCATATTAACACCGGCATCAACAACTCTTGCTGTCAATTCTACCCAGCAGCTGACCGCTGCAGGCCGTGACCAGTTTGGCGCCGTCATTGCCGCGACAATCGCTTACAATACAAGCAACATAACTGTTGCGAATGTAAGCACATCGGGACTTGTTACTGCATTAGTCGCAGGAAATGCGACAATAACTGCGACAAGCGGAGCAATCAGCAACACATCAAAAATAACTGTGACTTCTATCGGAATGGGAGGCCCTGCAGCAGTGAATCTCTCAACAGCCGGCAATTTCGCCATTCTGACAAAAGCAGGAATCACGGACACCGGAAGCCAGTCTTCTGTTATAACTGGGGATATTGGCAACAGTCCGATCACTTATACAGGTCTAGGCGGTGTATGGTGCTCGGAAATAACCGGAAAAATATACGGTGTTGATGCGGCATATGTCGGTAACGGCGATATTACATGTTTCATGCAAGGCACAACCGGTGGCACACCTAACGCTAACAAGACCTATGTGGATAACGCGGTAGGTTACATGGGAACAGCATATACTGATGCTTCTAGCAGAGTTAATGGTACCGGCTTGCCTGATTATCTTAATGAGGGAACCGGAATCTTGGATGGACTGACACTATATCCGGGAATCCACAATTGGGGTACCGCTGTGACAATAAGTACTGTAGCAACAACAGGGAGTGTTACTCTCGATTGCCAAGGCAATGCGAGCGCTGTCTTCATCATGCAGATAGCAGGAACTCTTAATATTGGCTCTCAGGGTACCGTTGCTGATGGTGATAAAGTATTGCTCACAAACGACTGCAATGCTTCCAATATTTTCTGGGCGGTCACAGGCGTAACAACGCTCGGAACGTACTCTACATTCGAGGGAAATATCTTGTCAGCAGGAACATCAACGATTGCACTACAGACTGGCGCAGTATTAAACGGAAGAGCATTGAGCGATGGAGCGGTTACGCTGGACGCCAACCCCGTAACAAAACCAGTATAAATGCCGGAATAATAATTTGGTGATAAATTCCTTCATCCGGAACTCCGTCAGCTCCATCATCTTCAACACCTTCAGTCCCTTCATCCACAACACCATCTATACCTTCAACACCTTCAATTCCAGCGACTCCTGTAATTCCTTCAACTTCAACCGGCAGCGCGCAAGCAACAGTGAATCTTAGGACAGCGGGCGATTTTGTTATTCTTTCAAAATCAGGAGTCTCGACTACCGGAACGACTTCGATTATCGGAGATATTGGCGTGAGCCCGATCGACAGCACCGCCATAACAGGATTCGGATTGATAATGGATTCCTCGAACACATACTCGACATCATCTTTAGTCACGGGAAAGATATATGCAGCCGACTATACGGTTCCGACCCCGACTAAAATGACCGCGGCTGTAAGCGACATGGAAACAGCGTACACCGATGCCGCAGGACGGACATTGCCCAATGCCACCGAGCTGGGCGCCGGGGATATTAGCGGTTTGACTATCGGTCCAGGGCTCTACAAATGGGGAACCGGAGTCGCGATAAACAACGGCGTCACTCTCAACTGCGGAGGCAACGCGAATGCGGTCTACATCTTCCAGATAGCGCAGGATCTTACCGTGGGCAACGGCGCCATTGTCACCTTGAGCGGCGGCTGCCAAGCCAAGAACATCTTCTGGCAGGTCGCAGGACAAGCGACTCTCGGAACGACTTCCAACTTCAAGGGAAACATCCTGACCGCAACGATGGTTGAAATGAACACCGGCGCGATACTGAACGGCAGGGCGCTGGCGCAGACCGCGGTTACATTGGACGCAAATGCCGTCACAAAGTCGGTTTAGAATTTGTCTCGTTTTTTATTTTCCATGCAGGGAATGATAATCGACTTTGCATTTCCTGCCATTCTTGTTTCATAAGAACCCAAAACATTCTACGCCCAAATTATATGGAAATGCGGCGGCATGACCGCGCGTTTTTCTTGATCACGCATAGCTTTCGACTGCCGCGCCCGCCGCTATTGCGATCGCCGCCAAAGCCAGAAGCAGCAGCGAATCGCGGAGCACAAGCCTGAATTCTTTGCCCTTGAAATTGTACCTTCTTCTTATCAGCCCTGCCGAAAGGATTCCGCCCGCGATTCCCGCAAGAAAATATCCGGCAAACTCGAGCGGCGCGTGCGGAAACATTCCGATTGAGGTTGACGCGAACTCCGCGAACATTCCCCTGTTCAGGAAGCCCGCGAGGTAGACGCCCAGAACGGACGCGTTCCATCCGAGTATCCAGAGCGCGCCGGTCGAGAGGAAAAGCGAGAGCGCGAACGAGAAAATGATTATTTTCATGTTGTTCGAAAATATTGTTCCGAGCGCGCCCTGCGAGAGCGCGTTGCCCGTTACGGATTTGGAAGAAAAGATTGAGTCCAGCTGCGGCTTGAAGAGAATCTGTGCAAAATTCTCAGGCAGGAACAGCGACACGAAAAACACAACGGCAAACACACCGATAAAAAAGAGGGAGAAAAGCCATACGATTTCCCCATACCTCTGGAAAAAATTTTCGCTTATTTTTCCTTCAGCCTCCTCCTCTTCCAAGACTTCCTCGTCTGCAAGAATCCTGTAAAACACGGGAGCCATTCCCACGGTTATCAGAAGCGGAAAAACGACGCCCGCGTATTCCGGAAAAACAATGTACGCGAGGGCAACGGACGCGAACGATATTATCGCGGACAGCAGAAGCATGTCAACCGGCTTGCTCTCAATCTTTCTTGCGCTGAAAAGCGATTCGAGCACCATTTCATAAATATGAATTGCCGGATTTATAAGACTGCCAATTCGGAATTGCAAAAATCTATATATTCCGCTTTACAGAAAACATATTCATGTTCGGCAGCAGGAAGAAAAAGATCGAGGATGCGGCGGAGGAGGCGAGGAAGGCGCAGATGAGAAAGGTGATGGAGGAGGCAAGCCCGCACGTGCGCCCGGACGCGGGAAATTCCCAGTTCTACGGAACCGACTACAGGCAGTTCCTGAAAGAGATAAAAGCGGAGCCGCAAGGATTATATGAAAAGTCCTGCTCGTTCGCGGAAAAGCTGCTCAGGATAAAGCCGGACGCCGCTTCAAGCGCCAATATGGAGGAAAAGTTGCGGACAGCCTACATCAACGCGTCGCCGTCAGGAGTGCTGTCGCTTTCCCTATTTTTGCTTATTGCATTTCCGGCGGCAATACTTTCCATGCTGCTTCTCGGCTTCCTCGATTTCACGTTCTCGATACTTATGCTGCTTTTTTCGCTGGTGCTTGTTTATCTCGTTTACAACTATCCCGAGTCGCACGCGAGGTCGGTGCAGGTGAATATGAGCTCGGACATAGTGCTCGCCGTGCTTTACATGGTAATCTACATGCGCAACAACCCGAGCATAGAGGGCGCCGTGAAATTCGCGGCCGACAATCTGTCCGGCCCGCTGAGCTGGGACCTGAAAAAGCTGATGTGGGACGTGGAGGTCGGGATTCACGAGAGCGTTGACGCGGCGCTGATTTCGTACCTCGCGAAATGGAAGGACAAGAACCACGAGTTCGCGGAAGCGCTTCACCTGCTGCGCAATTCCACAAGCGAGGTTGACGTGAGAAGGGACGCGATGTACGACGAGGCGATTTCCGTAATCCTGAACGGCACGCGCGAAAGGATGAAACATTACGCGCAGGGTTTGAGAATGCCCGTGACGCTGATACACGCGATGGGAGTCCTGCTCCCGATAATCGGCCTTGTGATGTTCCCGATAATCGTCCTGTTCATGCAGGACGCGGTGAAACCTGTGTTCATTTTCATAGGATATGACATACTCCTGCCCGCGTTCCTTTTCTGGTACATGAACTATATTTTGCAGACGAAGCCGCCGACATTCTCGCAGCCCGACACAACAAAGGTAAAGGGGCTGCCGCCGATGGGAAAATTCAGGATGGGAAAAACCTTCGTTCCGATAATTCCGATTTCAATACTCGCGGCGCTGCCGTTCCTGTTGTTTGGCATATCTGGCCTTGCCGCTGCGGAGGCGAGTCAGTCCGTCCTTTCCTCGATAATCATAATCATCGGGATAGCCGTGGGAATTTTCACGTACACGATTCTTGACAGCAGGCAGAAGATGAAGATAAGGAACGACATCGAGAAGATAGAGGACGAGTTTTCCGAGGCTCTGTTCCAGCTCGGGAACAAGATTGCTGGCGGCACGCCGATAGAGGTTGCGACCGACAATGCAATCGAAAATATGAAGAGTATGAAAATTTCCGAGCTCTTCTGGAACATAAGCGTGAACATGAAAAAGCTCGGCTTCAGCTTCGAGCAGGCGCTGTTCGACAAGGAATACGGCGCCGTGTGGGCTTACCCTTCGCGGCTGATAAGGTCAGTGATGCAGGCCATCGTCCAGTCATCGGAAAAGGGCGTGCGCGTTGCTTCGATGTCAATGCTTACGGTGTCGCGGTACCTGAAGGGCATGCACGAGGTGAAGGAGGAAATAAACGAGATTCTTGGCGAGACTGTTTCGAGCATGAGGTTCCTTGCGCTTTTCCTCGCGCCGATAGTTTCCGGGGTTGTGGTCACGATGGCCGTTATCATAATGCGAATACTTTCCTCGCTGTGCGGGCAGATCGGGGACCTCGCCTCCGGAACCGACATGACGGGATTCTCGAGCTTCGTGTTCTGCGCGGGCTGGGGTCAGAACGCGGGAACGCCGCCGATAAGCCCCAACGCTTTCCAGCTTGTCGTGGGACTTTACATGCTCGAAACCATAATCCTGCTTTCGTATTTCATAAATCGGATTGAGTACGGCGACGACGCGATCGGGCTGCGCGACGTAATCGCCTACACCGTGCTTTTCGCGACAATTGTTTACGTGGCGAGCTGGTTCGTGACGCAGGCGATGTTCGGCGGGCCCATCGAACAATTGCTGATGTCGAGCGTGCCGAGAACATAGCGATATTGTTGAGATAAAAAAAAGAAACGCTGGTAGCGGCGATAAAACAAATAAAAAGCTTCTCTGATTAGAAATTCAACACATATCATAGGATTGACCTAATTTATATATATTTATAAGTATGGTTGAGTATATGTTTAAGAGGTTTTTATATGGAAATCCCGTTGCAGCTCAGGCTGAAGAAGAAGGCTCACAAAGAGATAGCCAGATTGCAGGATATAACGGTTGATGCGCTGTATAAAATATTTCCGAAGGCGGTTTTGCACGGAGGCACCGCCATCTGGCGCTGCTATAAAGGCAACAGGTTCTCCGAGGACATTGATGTTTACATAGAAAAGAATATTGAGAAGATAGAACTTTTTTTCAGAGAGATGGAAAGAAACGGGTTCAAGGTTATTAAAAAAAGGATAAGGGAAAGCTCATTATTTTCCAAGATGGTTTTTGAAGGAACGGAAATAAGATTTGAGGCAGTCTTCAAAAAAACGGCGGGAATAATAAAAGAATACGAGACAATAGATGGAAATCTGGTCAACGTTTACACATTCAGCCCCGAGGATTTGATAAGGGAGAAGGTCAACACCTATCTGTTTAGAAGGAAAATCAGGGACTTGTATGATATTTTTTTCTTGGCAAGGCATGTAAGAGAGCCGGCAGTAATCAAGGAAAATGTCCTAAAACTGCTGAAAGAATTCAAGGAGCCTGTTGACGCCGCCCAGCTAAAGGTTCTGATTCTGTCTGGCGCGATCCCGACAAAAAACGAAATTATTGATTATCTGAAAAGATGGGTGAGCAATAATTAGGGTGAAGAGAATGAAAGAGAAACACATTAAAAAGGTGAGGGATTTTTTCAGGAACACTCCCGTCGCGGATTTGAAGTCTGTGAAAATGATGGTTGGCGGACGCGATTATGCCCATCAGATTATAAACAATCTGTTAAAAAAAGGCGAGATAAAGCGGATTACGAAAGGATATTATTCAATTCATGACGACCCTGTTTTGGCGGCATACTGCTTTAAGCCTTGCTATATCGGTTTGGAGGAAGCCATGAGCTTTCACGGAATATGGGAGCAGGAAACAAGCGTGATTCTGGTTACAACAAAAAAAGTCAGGACAGGCATGAGGAAGGTTTTTGGGGCAAACGTTCTGATAAGGAATATCTCTCCAAAATATTTTTTCGGCTTTGACTATTCCAGATACGGCGATTTTGTTTTTCCTATAAGCGATGTTGAAAAAACTTTCATAGACATGATATATTTCAGGGAAATTGGAAAGGGATTTGACAAAAATGTCTTGAAGGAATTCAGGAAAAGGATTGACAGAAAAAAACTGAATTCTTATCTGAAAAAATATCCTGAAAAAACCAGAAGAAAGATTTTGGATATCCTGAATAAAGCATAAAAATCAGACTTTTGCGCAAACCAATTCCAAGTCAGTCTCGCCTTTCCGTTCGTTTGAATACATTCTATTCTTCGAACGCGACGCCCGGTTCGAATTCCTTTTTTCTCCTGCGATAAAGAGCAATCGCGGCCGCCGCCGAGAC
The DNA here is from genome assembly GCA_049303335.1 of Candidatus Aenigmatarchaeota archaeon. Classification (GTDB taxonomy): domain Archaea; phylum Aenigmatarchaeota; class Aenigmatarchaeia; order Aenigmatarchaeales; family DAIDAN01; genus DAIDAN01. The sequence goes on along the minus strand of JBAQNA010000030.1, from coordinate 36,731 downwards.
GGCAATCAATGCGGATAAAACCGCAATCCACGAATTGTCCGCATTGCCGGAAAAGCGGCAGTCGCTTGTACAGCTGATGTTATTTTCGCCTTTTTCAGGTTCGCAAACATTGTTTTTGTTGCAGGCTGCGGCGGTGACCGGAAGCGCATATTCCGCGATATCAATATTCTTTGAGAAAATGATATTGTCAAAATGAAGCAACTCAACCGTCTTAATTTCCGGGTTGTAAGGATGCCTGTAACTCAGGAAATAGCTGTCAAATAGCTTGTCATCAGGCTTAGATTGATTTAGAGCGACAGGCCCCGAATAGCCGAAAGATATGTCAATGCTTTGCTGCCCGATTATTTTTTTATTCCCGTCCAGAAATTCGAGCGTATAATCCCCGGTTCTCCATACTTGCGAATATCTGCCTTCGGTTACGTTTATCGTTTTTTCTGCCACAGTATCATTCTGGAATACCGTCAGCTCCACATCGATTATCTTCTGCGCGTTTGCGGCTTGCGAAAAAAAGACCGAAACAAAAAGCGCGAACAGCGCGAATTTTATTATTTTCATATTGACAGCCTCAGCATTGCAGTTGCGGTATTTTTGACAGATGCGCTATTTCATTATTGTCAAACCTTCTGGGGCCTTCGGCGTCGGCATATGACATTATGCTTCTTCCTCCCAGCAAATTTTTGTTCCCTTCGCAGCACACGCCCATAGGCTTGGAACTGCACTTGACGGGAGTGTTGCAGCAAGGCTCTCCCGAAGGGTCGCACCCCATGGCGCTCGACAGCGGATTCGTGTCCGGAACACCCCTGTAGAAATATTTCGGAACCCCCCCGTCGTTGCAATTTCCATCGGTTGAGCCCGCTGGATTGCTGCAATATTGCTCTTCAAGTCCGAATATGTGCCCCATTTCATGGGCAAAAGAATTTTCATATTTTGTGGTAAACCATATCATATTTGAAGATGCCTGCCCTGCTATGCCGAAGAGCCTGCAAAGATTATCCTCATCTTTTATCAATCCTACTATTGCGTCATAATCTTCCGTCTTGTAGCCATTCTTTTCCGCGAATTTTCTCAAATTCCAGAAATCATTCAGAGAGCATGAAAAATATTCGTTGAAGCTTTCCGTCTCCGTATTCATCTTTACCGCTTTTATCTTTTCCGGGCATTTTTTCAAATCCAAATCTTCCGTAAACTTGTTAATAGACTTGTCGACAAAGTCTGCAAATTCCTCGTTTGTTCCGCTCCACTTCATCGGCACAAAAAGGATTTTAAGGCGCGGTTCGGTTGAAGATATGGAAGAGACGGTTATGGTATCGGAAACTTCCTCCGACTTTTTCCCGTTGATGTCCGCGCACCTGTATTTTGCTGTTTTCAGTCCCGTTGTCTTGTAGGCATGAGGCGCGTCGCTGATTTTCGGGTTGGCATAATCCCACGTTGTTCCCCCATCCCAGCTTATTTCGCACGAAGACAGCCGCGCTGCAGTAAGTTGATAGATATTTGCCCAGACATACCCGTCGCCGTCGGTTTCAGCGTCTTTTCCTTTTTCATCGCCGAGATAAAAGCTGAATCCGATTTCCGAGTCGGGTATGCTCACGGTTACGCTGTCCGATGCTTCAGCGTTTAAGCCGGCTTTGTTGGCGCACCTATATTTCACAACATATGAGCCGTCCGGATAATACCATATATCCATATTGGAATTCATCGGCTTCCACCAAACATTGCCGCCATCCCAGCTTATTTCACACGAAGCTATATCGGATTCCGGGTCGGATGCGGACAATGCCGCATATACTGTTCCGTCGTCATCCTTGTTCCTGTCGGCGATTTTATAGCCTGCCTTGATGCTGTCCCCAACTTCAATAGAAACAACGGGAGGCGTTGTGTCAATTTTTGTGACGGTTATGGTGTCGGACGCGATGTCGGAAACCAAGCCATAATTGTTTGTGCATCTGTATTTTACGCCGTATGCGCCTGTGCTCCTGTAAATATGGGTTATCGTATTAGAAAATGAAGCGGATGAAGTCTCCCATCCGGCGCCATCGTCCCAGTCTGTTTCGCAGGATATTATTTCAGAATAGTAATCTTCCTTGCCTGTAACAGACGCCCAAACATTTCCGTTATCGTTTGCCGTGCCGTCGGTTACAGCGCATTTTTTATCTGAACCTTCCCAAACGAATTCTTTCCCGCACAGTTTTATTGAGACTGCTGGCGGCGTTGAATCGCCATAATCAAGCTCCGCGCTTTCTCCGCACCATGTTATTCTTTCCTTGTGCGGGCCGCTTGCCGCCGCCGGCAATTTCTGGCTTGTGCATGAGGCTTCCATTGATTTTCCGCTTCCTATTGTTATTTCCGGATTGTCCTGAACGCAGTCCGCGGAATAATCAGTAAAACTCGTAGAGCCTTTTGCCCTGACTTCCCATTTAATCCTGCTCGTGCATGTATCAGCCTTATTATTGATTATCGAAGCTTTCAAGAATGTTGTTTTGTCCCCGCCGGAAGGCGGACCTCCGCAGCAGCCCATATCCGCATATTTTGGCTTGCACACGTTGCTTGAAAACCATTCGGCGCGCCTGCAGCAGTATTCGTCGGCGTTGCAGGTTGTGAACAGCCCGCACTGCCCGCCGAGTTCGCTCTGCAATACACAGCCGCCGGAGCATTCAAAGCAGTAGCCGTTCTTGTCCGTTTTGCCGCCGCAGTATCCGCTGTCATATCCTTTCGCAACGCAAGTATCAAGGGCCCAGCTTTTTTTGCAGAGGTATGGCGTGGAGCCGCTGCAGCCCGAATCGAGCGCGCATCCCTCGTTGCAGATGTTTCCGCTTTCCGCCGCAAGAGCCGTCTGAACAAGAAAAAATATTCCCGCGAGAATAATGATTGAATAAAATAGAATTCTTCTACCCATTCAAAACACCTTAGATAGTTATGTCTTTTCCTTCCCCGGTTATAACGATTTTGCTTTCTCCATTGCTTGCAGGCTTGCAGCAGACCTTTCCAGATTCGCATGTCCCGCTTCCTGAAGTTTTTCCGCTCGAACACGCTGCGCCTGCTTCGCAGGTCTGTCCTGAAGTCTTTGTGCATGTGTATTCGGTCGGGGGCACGAAATCAGGGTCGCCTATCACGTACGGCGCCGCAGGCTTGAACTTCACCGCGAAATACAAATTCTCGAAGTTAGTCGTGCCTTTTTCCACAATCTTGTCGCCCGCGGTGTCGATTATCTTGAAAGTTATGTCTGGAGTGAAGATGAACTTGAAATACGCGCCGAGCTTGCACCAGTAATTATATTTATTGCTTCCGCTTCCGGAAGTGTATATGCTTATTCCTTCCTCATAGGACTTGCTATTGCCCCATGAGTCAAAGACGGAGTAGTCGGTTGTGGTGGTGTCCGAGCTCCTCGAAACCGAATATGAAGCTGAAATCGTCGCCGAGCCTTCGTTCGCGCCGCCCCTGTATTCGCAAGAATATGAATAATCGTCTCTTGTCCTGCCGTTTGAGTAGCTCCAGCCGCAGTTTCCGCCGGAATCCGGCGAAGGCTTTGAAATGCAGTCCGGATAATTTATCGGGCATATCGCGTACCATGGCGGAGTGACCAAGCCGTAAGCGCATCCGCACGCGCTTTGGCTTCCCGGCGGCGGAACCTTGTTTATTTTTTCTATCTTCAGGGTTTCCTCGGAAGATGAAAAGCATTTTTTTGTGTAAGAGTCGAAGACGGGATATTCTGCGGGGCAGCAATAACCTGAAACTGCATCTTTCAAGCAATATGATGTAAGAGTAGTTTTTTTACCGTCCACCCTTCTTTGACAACTGCCGCAGCCATAACAATTAAAAGAAGCTTGAAGACCGCACACATCTCCAGATTTGCAATACAGCGCATTTGACGGACATCCGCCGCACGTGTCATAGTACATGCTACCGCAGCTTTCAGACCATCCGCTTTGGCTGCCGGCGGGAGTATATGAGTTTTCGGTTCCTATTTTTGCGGAAGATTGCACATCTATTCCAATAGCCTCCGCTTCAACGGAGCTTGAAAGCGCGTCCAATATTGGCTGGATTTTTTCTTCCATTTTCGCTTTCTGCCACGCGTCCGCGCCGGCTTCTTCTTCCGTGCAGACAGGCTGAACGGATTCGGACGATTTCGAAACCTCGCCGTAGCTTCCGCTGACGCTCGCCAAGCCGTCCGTTTCATCAGTTGCCCCGCTTATTCCGCATATCAGCGATTTTTCCAGAAGGCTGTCAATTTGCACGTAAACCTTTCCGCCTTCCACTTTTCCCGCGAACTCGCCGGGGTCTGCGCTGTTCGCGATATTGTAGCAGTTGTTTTTGTAGCTGTTCCAACTCGAGTCGTCAACATCGAAATTAATATCCAATATTTTGCAGCCCGCCAAATCCGCCCGCGAGGATAATCGCGTTCTTGACGCGACTGATTTCGCAATCCCGCCGCAGTCGAACTTCCCGCTGTTAACGTAAACTTTGCCCCAGTCCCGGACGTAAGTGCCGTTGCCGTAAAGCCGCTGCCCGATTCTCGCGAGCAGGAGATAGCGTGTTTGTTTTTCCGTTTCCAGAACAATTTCCGAGGACGAGTTCACCAAAAAGCTGTCCGTCTTCCTGTACACTTGTTGCGGAAACATCGAGATTTTCACTTGGTTCTCGTCCATTTCCAGCCCGGATATTCTCGGCGGCGCAAAGCTGATTCTTCCGCCGTTGCCAATCTGCGCGGGAAATCCCGTTATCTTTCCGCGAAGCGCTTCCTCGAACTTGCCGCGCAAGTCGTTGTATGAAGGATAGCCCGCAGTCCACGCGTAACAGTCAACGCCTCCGCAGGCTTCGCCCGACTCTTTCGCCGTTATCTCCGTCACAATCTGCGCGAACTCGTTTATATTCTTTTCCGTGAGGTAAAAATAATTTATCGAGGAAATGCCGTCCGCTATCTTGTCCGAGATAGTGATTTCCATATTATTTTTGAAGCTGAAGACAAATATCAGAAGCATGGCTGCGACTATGAGAACGAAAGCCGCGCCGTACGCTACAAAAGCGGGTATTACCCCTTTACTTGACATACAATACCAACCAAAAGTTTTCCGGCTTTATCGGAATCGAGTCCCTTTTGCCGTACGGATACAATTTGAAATCGTCATCGCTCCCTTCCCGCGCTATTATTTTCTCTTCTTTTGTTTCCGGATTGTAAAGGAAAAGCTTGTAGCTTCTTTTCGCGTAAACATAATCAAGATAATTTTTCGCGGGCTGTTGGATATCAAACCTGTATTTCTTGCCGCTGAAATAAAATTCCGGCTTCATCGTGTTTTCATAAACAGCGTAAACCAGCGCCTTGCTGAATGTTATGTCGTTCGTGACTGCGCCGCTTCCTATTATTGTTCCCCCTCTCAATTCCGTAAGGCTTAACAGCGCGTCCTGCGTTGACACGGGTTCGTAAATCACATTCACCACAAGCTCCTTTACCGCGCTGATATTCAGGTAATGCAGCGCCACCACGACTATCCCGAAAATGAGAGCTATGCTCATGAATATTATGAATGCGAACATTGTCGCGAGCGCCATGCCTTTCCTTCTTTCATTCATATGATTACCTTTTCATTTTGGTTCGCACAGCCCTGTTGCCGAGTATTTGCAGCCCGCGCTTTCGCAGCTTTCCTTCTCCAAACAGTTGTAGCAGTTGTTGCCGCTGTTGCCTGAATCGCATTCCGCGGAGGCTTCCGCCGCGACGCTGACAACCGCGGGGACAACCGAGCCGTCAGAATATTTCAGCGCAGCGGGAAACTCGAGCATATTCTGATATCTCTTGCTTTCATCAAACCCGAAAACCCATTTTTTTTCTCCGTCGGGAGTTTTCGCCTTTATCAGAGTTCTTGCCTTGAAAACGGATTTTATGCAGGAGAAGCCGCTCAAGCCGTTCTTGTCCGCGTCATAACTTGCTTTTTCCGTATTCAGCTTTATCTCGTTGAGCAATCCTTTGATATCGGCCGTGCAGTCCGATGAAATTACAATTTCCCCGAAATCTATCCCGAGCCTTTGCATGCCGGATGTTTTCACGGTGGCCTTGAATTCTATGATGAGAAATATTCCGGCGATTATGACCACGGCAAACGCCGCGATGATGATCAGCTTCAACAAAAACTCGGTTATGTCCGCTTCCGCCATCATATCAACCTTTTACATTATTTTCTGAAGAGATTCGCGTTCAGTTCGTTTCCGTTTTTTTCAATGGAAAGGACGTTGTATTTTTCTGCCGAAAACATGCAGCCCGAGACGCAGGAGCCTTTGGGAATCATTCCGGAAAGCAGATAACCCAGCGGAACTCTCGGCGTGAACACCACGTTTATGGCGGTTTCAAAAAGGTTTTCCCCGACTTGGCTGCTTGAGGTTATGCCGCTCCCGACCTTTATGCTGACAAGCTGCGGATCCGCAAGCACGGTCAAAATATGCGAAACCCTCGGGAAAGTCTGGTTTGAATTGAAAGAATCCGGAGCGAAGTTGCCCATGGACAGATAACCGGATGTGTATTCCTGTATCAGGCGCGCGTCCGCGGTGTAGAGCTGTTCGAGAATCGCGAACCCGAGATTTATCAGAAACCAGAAAAAAAGAAATATCAGGACCAGATCCCCAAGCATCATCGCAACATCGTACGCAGTTTCCATTTTATCAACCAGAAATAGTTGGATTGTTTCCGATATAAACTTTTGAACCGGCGCGCTTCGCATTATGAAGTGAACTTTTTCGGCAGCCAAGCTCGCGCCACTTTTTTGGTGTTTCTGATTTTTCAATTCGTCTATAATGGGAATTTCTGCGGGACAAATATCGCATCGGTCAGGCGGCTGGTGTCCTGAACATCAGAAGCAAAAAGCCGACTATCAGTAGCAGCACGACAATGTCTATCACAAGATAAAGCGGGAGTTTTATTCCTTTCATCTTAACACCTTCTTGAAGGGTCGGAAGCGCAAAAGCCCGCCTTCTCGCATTTGCATTGGCAATCCGACAGGCTTGCGCAGCTTGCAGCCGCCCTTACTTTGTCTTCGTTGTCATAAAAATATTTCTCGCCGCAGCCGCTAGCAGCCCAGCTGTTGCACACGAGCGTGAAATCATTATTCTTGCTAATCGCTTCCCCGCCGCTTCTTGCCGGAAGTATTATGCCGACCACAATCGCGAGCAGGACAATGACCGCTATCGCTATTATTACCAGCGTGTTTATCGGAAGCTCCATAATCAGAACCTGCGGTTCCGATACCTCCTTTCAGGAATGGCATGGCTATAATGTCAACCGCATGCATCCTTTCGCGAAAGTCTCGGATATTATTCATATTTACAATATATTCATTCAAATTTATATTTTTGCATCATTTTCCTGCAATGAAGTTTGAAAAGCTCGATATCAGCCCGCCGATCGCCCCGCCTATCCCAGTGCCTTCGGCTTTCGAAAGCTGCAACAGGCTCAATATCGCCACCATCACTATGAAAAAAAGCACGACCGCGAGCATCAGATTAAATTCCATTCCTTTTCTCATTTTGGACACCGATTGCGCTATCCGCATTTTCCCACGCTTTTGTCGCAGCTTGTCAGGCACTGCGAGTCGTCAAAGCAAACGCACTTCGCGCTGACGCAGACGCCGTTTCCGCCGCATTCCGAGTCGCTTCCGCAGCCGTCACCCCTTATTTCCGTCATCTGCCCCGTCATGATATCCGTCACGCTGCCTTTTCCCGTAAGGCCTCTCGACGCCGCGGCAAGCAATATCAGCGCCATTATCACGCCGACAACCATTATGACCGCAAGATATGTCATTCCTTTTGCGCGTTTTGTGATAATGACACCTTTCAGGTTTTCTCGACAGTGCATTCGTTGTGCCATGCGCCGTTAGCGTCGGTATTCGGCGGGCTGCAGGTTATCTTGAAATTGTCGGTCTTGTCGGTTCCGGAATACTTGTACTTTAATTCCGCATTAAACGTTTTCGCCTTCCAGCAGAAGTCATCATCATCCACGCCGAGCGAAATAGGGCAAGTAAGCCCTTCGGAATTATATTGTTTTCCTTTTGCGACTTCAGCCCAACTGGCGTCTTTGTTTTTGTCTGTATTCAATTCAGTGCAGTCGGCAATAGTTGCACTCGTCACGCCCTCGCAATATTTATCAGGGTTTGTTATTATATCAGAATTTGTTATTTTTGCCTTTATAGAAACATCGGTTATTGAAGCTTTGTTGTGGTTTGCAAGATAAAACTTTAAGGCCGTATATTCGTCACTCCAGCTGCTGTCGTATTTTATCTGAACATTTTCCAAATCTATTCCCTGGTCTGTTGTGGGAATCCAATTTCTGCTATTGCAGGAATATTGCGCCCCGCCCGCGCCGGCGGTGTAAACTTTTCTTCCCTTCGAGCCGGGGTCGTCCGTGCACGCGAACCATTTCGCGCTGGGGTCTATCGTGCTGGCGCTGACCTGCTCGTATCCGCAAATCAGCCCGTATTGCGGCGTATATTTTGTCGAAGGAGTGTCCCCGACAAGCGGGCAGCATCCGCCGTTTGCCTCGGACGGGCAGCCTGCGGTATTGTCGTTGCAATAATCCGTTCCGCTGCCGAATGATTGCGATGTGATATAATAATCTTCCGTCAGCACAGAGCTGTCTCTGCAGTTGAGCGCCCCGCATATTGAGAAATCCGAATATTTAGAGGTTTCCTTGGAAGCCGCGCAAATATTCTCGCACCCTGAAGAAAATATTCCGTCTTTAACACAGCCATATAAGCTATTGCATGAAGGCTCTATCATAGTGCCAGGATTTATATAATAAACATAATCCAAAGTCCTCATGGTAACTTCCCCGCCAGATGATTTGCGGGAAGATGCAAAAAGCACACACTTATTTTGATTCCAGTTTCTTAGAGTGAAATATGTCTTTTCGCCGCCGGAAGATTCAATGATATGCTTGTTTCCCGCGACGCCCTGGTCGGAAAGATGAAATTCATATACTTCGGGCGAAGTTGTTTTTTTGTTGATTTTCACGTGCAGCGCCTTGTGACCGAGCGCGGGGTCGCCGTCGTTGCTGTTTGCATCCTGCCCCTTGAAAAGATTCATCAGGCTTGTCTCGCCCCACGCCCTTTGGGATCCCAAGAAAGTTATTAAGATGGCGGCTAAAATTAGCGTTACAATCAATATTACAACTATTTCATTTTGCATTCCCATCCGTTTCACCAGAATAATATTGCAGCTTCCCGTATTTTAACCTTTCAGCAATCTATTTATTCGAAAAATACAAACAATTTGCATGCAAAAGGAAACGATAGAAACCGCGTTTTACATCATATTCGCGATTTTGGTGATAGCCGCGCTCATAGCGGTCTTTTACCTTTACGCTGGAAAAGGCTTGAGGATAGTGATTTGAATGGATACAGGACTTGAGGATTTGTTTCCAGTTTTGGGCATAATAGCTTTTTTTGCTGTAATCCTTATACTATTCGGGTATTTACTCGGATGGTTTGACTGGTTGCCTAATATATTAGCGGTATTATCCAGAAAAGTTATACGACTTTGAGGAGTTGATATTATGAGAAAAGGAATAGACACAGACATAATGACTTTATTGCGATACATAATAATTGCCATATTGGCTACTGTAATTTTGTTAGCTCTTGTCGGGGTGGCTTCGGCGCAAACGGAAAAGGCGTGCCAAACATTTACCGGAAAAGTCTGGTATTACATAAAGAGCCTGTTCTCGGTCGGCCCGCTGAAAGTGTGGACTCCCGAAAACGTGGGGTGCTGATTATGAAAGGAATGGAACTTGCTATTAATGAAACGTTTGTCCTTGCTATTACCATAATCGTAGCTCTTGTTGTATTTGGTCTCGTTTTCATGATACCTACAACACTCGGCGGAGTAAATACGCTGAAACAAAATCAAATAAATGATGCGACGGCGAAGCAGTTGGAAGACCTTGGCGCCTTTTATGACACTTTCAAGAAAACTGACGGCGGCTTTGACTCCTACGAGGCGTCCGTGCTGCTCGCGAAAGTCATCGAATACACATGGGAGGACTGCGCGAATTTTTGCGAAAGCAAAATGGATATCGCGGACTTCACGAACTTTTTCCTGACTCATCCTATAGTGCTTTCAAAGACGCTTGACTGCGGCACGGAATATGTTTACGACAAGGATACCGAGCACAAAATATCCAAAAACAGGATAAGCGGCTACTGCAAAGCAGCAGATGTCGGCGACGACAAAACCGAAACCGCGGACGAGTGGACAACCACGATATGGGGCCTGTACAGGAACAGCGTTATGTGCACGAACTATTTCGCGGACGGCTACCAGTGGGGGAACTTTAACTGCGGCTCTGCAGAAACTCCCAACATTAAATGCAACCCCTTATGCGGAAAAGGCGTGGATTGGACGCGCGAGATAACGCAGGACAGGATAAAAAGCTGGGAAGGCGCGATGACTAAGGGAAATTCTTACAGCAATATCAGGGTTCTCTATAATCCCGACTGCACGCTCATAGCAGGCTTCTTTCCGCTTTCCGATCAGGCGTGCTTGGAAGTGCAGATAAGCGCTGCATTCGATTTCTCTCTTTCTGCAAGCCCTTCAAGCGGTTCAGTCCTTCATGATGGCAGCACATCAACTTCAGTTACTGCAACGTTGACAAGCGGCACAACTCAACCCGTAAGTCTGTCCTGCTCAGGTCTGCCTGCGGGAGCGTCCTGCTCTTTCGCGCCGTCATCCGTTAGTCCGACGGCTTCCGGCATAACTTCAACACTAACAATAACGGCATCAGACTTGACAGGTATATATCCGATAACCATAAGCGGGACGGGCGGAAGCGCAACAACAACCTTCACCTTAACAGTAGCTTCATGACCGCTAACGCGCTGAAAACCCTGTTTTATGGGCGGTAAAACAATTTCAGTTTCAAAGCCCGTCATCTCTGCAATTAAACGGGTGTCAATTCAATTTCTTTTTTAAGTTCCCTGTTCAAATATTCTTATGCCCCTCAAAATAATCGGCACTTCGCACATCGCGAAGGAAAGCGTTGAAACCGTAAGGCGCGTCATCGAGGAGACAAAGCCCGACTGCGTCGCGATAGAGCTTGACCCGAAAAGGTTTTTTGCGCTTACACACGCCCAGCAGTCCGGAGATAAAAGAAAGCTCGGGCTGCGCTACGGCGCCACAATCTGGCTTTTCGGCTGGCTCCAGCAGAATCTGGGCAAAAGCGTTGGCGTGTTTCCCGGAAGCGAGATGCTGGCCGCGGTCGAATCCGCAAAATCCGTGAACGCGAAGATAGTTCTGATTGACAAGGACATCGAGGAAACGTTCCGCGCGATAATGCGCGTTCCGCTGCGCGAAAAGCTGAAGCTGTTTCTCGGAATTTTCGCCGCGCCGTTTTCCGGAGAGAAAATCGATTTGAAAAAAGTTCCCGAGGAAAGGACAATAGAGGAGGCTATTCGATATATGAAAAAAGAGCTGCCCGGCTTTTACAAGGCGCTTATCGGGGACAGGAACAAATACATGGCGGCGTGGATTAAAAGGCTGGAAGGCGAGTTTGAAACCGTGGTGGTTGTTGTGGGCGCGGGACACAAAAAAGAGCTGGAGAAAATGACAAGAAGGAATAATGCGCTTAAATAAATTCAATTGTCAGATATTATTATGTCAGGAAAATATGTGAACTGCGAATCAGAAACAAAATTGTTTTTTTGCATGAATGCGGATTGTATGTGCCGGAATTTTATAGGTGAAATGATAAGCTCACATCCCGAAGATAAAAGAAAAGCTGGTGCAAAACTGACAGAAATAGATTGTATTGTTTATGCTTTTGGGAAAGAAGGACTTACAAGATACGGGTATGGCACAAAAATAAGAAATCTCTGCGAAGAAGAAATAAGAAAAATGGCAATAATATGACGTGATAATTATGGCGTTCGGTTTCAGTTCGGTTGAATTGCGGGATTTGGCAATATCGGTGTTAGCGCTTGGCTTCGCGTTCAATATGGCGCTCAATCACGGAAACCTGGCGATGTTCCCGCAGACGCTTTTCATAATCGTCATCGCGTTCGCGGCGCACGAGGTAATCGGCCACAAGCTGGTTGCGCAGCACTTCGGCTATTTCGCGGAATATAGGATGTGGACTTACGGGCTGGTAATCGCGCTCGCGTCCTCGTTCCTCGGCTTCATCTTTGCGGCGCCCGGCGCGGTCTACATCTCGCCGGTAAGAAAAAAATTCGCGTTCCGCGTGGCGCGCATAACCGAAAGGGAGAACGGGATAATAAGCCTCGGCGGCCCCGCGGTGAACATTGTCCTCGGGTTTGCGATGGTTTTCGCGGCGTTCGCGCTGCCAGCTTTCGCGTGGCTTTTTTTCCCGGCTGCGCAGATATCGTTCTGGCTCGCTATTTTTAATTTGATACCGTTCCCGCCGCTCGACGGCTCGAAAGTGCTTGCGTGGAGCAAGCCCGCGTGGATTTTGGCGGCGATAGCCGCGGGCGTCGGATTTATGATATAGAAAGAAAATAGAAATAAATAAGAAAGAAAAGATAAAAAACAGTTAAATTAGAGAAAATCTTCATATATGGCTTTTCTTCCTTCAGATTTTAAGTAATCTGCCATCGTAGGGCTAAAAGGAATCATATCTTTCGAAGGTTTTATTATTTTTGCTTCACCTTTATCTGTAACAAGCATAAATACGCCACCTTTCTGATAGACAGCTCCTGCATCAGTCCTAAACGCCCTATCAAATTTTCTTGGCGATGCGTCATCAAAGCCTTCGCATCCATATAGGATGTTTTCTGCTGACGGATTATCTGCCGGAGCCAATTCAGCCGTTACCATGTTATGGATTAACGCAGTTTCTCTAACAGAGCGGCCTGGATGATAATGACCTATAGTTGCTTTCTTCCGTTTTAGCTTGTTAGCGACTATGCCGCGCGTAGCCAATTCATCCGCTTTGTATTTTGCTTTGATCTCGCTTGTTTTTAAAAAAGGGAAGTCATGATTTTTAGCCATTCACATCACCTTTTATTGCGCTCCCAGACTATATCCTTTTTGTTTTTCTTTTGTGAACCAATCATCATAAATTTCTATTGGCTCTGAAGGCACCCCAGTAGAAGTCGAGTACGTGCTATTGCTAATATATGTTACATGGTTTCCAAACAGCGCGTCAGCACCCATCGGTATATCAGAACCTTCGATTACTTTATGGACACTTCTAAGATGTATTATGTAGTTTTCAGCGCTCATCTTTGGTTTTATTGTAGGATTAAAATCATTTTTATCCATTCGCACCACCTCGCAGTTTTTTATACGTACATGACTTCCGCAGCATCTTTGCCCCGTTTTGTTTCAGCCACGCCGTCATTTCCCATTTTATTACTGTATGTTATTTTACCGGCTATTCCAGCTTCGCGCGCATTTTCATCCAAACTTAAGACCGCTTCCTGTTTATCCAAGTCATCCACAATTTCCGGTATTTCTGAAACCAATATGCTCCGGCGCGCTCCGAAATTTCTTTTTTTCATTTCTTTGCTGTAATATTTGTCTGACAAAAAAGGGCTGAATCCATCGGTTTTTGACGGATTATAAAATCCTTTCTTCAAGCATATCGCCTCAATATCCATATTTTTATTTACAATAAAGCAGTGAAAGAAGATACGAAGTTCAGCTATTTAAGCGTTCACCCGCGCCGGATGGTGAAAAGAAAGATATTTATACCTGCGCGCACAAAATAACAGTTCTGCGATGCGCCATGATTCTAATCCAAAGAAACGTTTTATCGGCTGCAAGGCGCCTTGTCGGAAATGTTTCCGTCTTTTTGCAATTCTACATAAACGCCTCCGCATCCTCCTTCTTCTTTTTGCTGCTGTCCTCAAACGCGACCGCGGCCTCTTCCAGCGGTATTCCCCTCTCATTCTTTTTGCTCGTGCGCTCGCGCACGCGGATTGCAAGCGGGAAATTCACGGCTTCGCCTACTACAATCGCCTCGCCTACGCGCAGGGACGGAATGCTTTTCATTATGTCGTTTGTCAGCCCCTCGGACGTTTTCCCGATGTGGTCAAGGTCGTAAGGGTTTGTGACGCGCATTATGATGTTCGTGTTGCACTGCGAGAGCGATGTTGTGCTCAAATTGACGGGCCGTTGCGAGATGAGACAGAGACAGGCGTGGAACTTCCTTCCCTCGCGCGCGATTTTTTCTATTATGTTCCTGCTTATCGCAGCCTCGCGGCGCGCGCCTTCCGGGGCGAAATTGTGCGCCTCCTCCACCACGAGAAGGAACGGCGGAATCTCCCCCGCGCGCCGCGCGTCAAAAAGCTTTTTCGCGATGTAAGTCACGAGAATCTGCTTCTCGCGCTGGCTCGTCATGTCGGAAATGTCCATTATTGTTAAATGCCCCGCTTTCGCGAGCTTGTCCAGCGGAGGGTTGTCGTAGCTCGAGAACATTCTCGTGCTTTCCAGGTCAACCAAAAATGTGGAAAGGATGTCTTTTGTAGTTGACTTGATATCGGAATTTTCCAAATAATCAAGCAAATCTTTCATATCGAAGCTCTTTCCTTTTTTCTCGGATTTCATCTGCGCCAGCAGCTTTCCGAACTCCCTTTTCTGCACAGAAGTCATCGAGGGCATGAATTCCGCAATCATTTGGCTCGACAGCGAGGGAACGCTCATCCTGAACTCGTCGCCGATTATGACGTCGCTCCTGCCCATGAAATTCCTGTCCTCCGCAAAGCCGATGTATTCGCCGTGCGTGTCTATCACTATGACTGCCATCTGGCCGTGCTCCTTTTTCCTGTTCAGCAGCTCTTCGAGCAAAACGGAAGTGAAATAGCTTTTTCCGGCGCCGCTCATCGCGAGGATTGCCATGTGCTTCTGCAAAAGCCGCGTCATGTTGAGTTTGACGTCTATGTCGTGGTGCTCCACCTTTCCGAGCTGCATTCCCTTTTCCAAATCAAGACCGAAAAATTTTTCGAGCAGTCCGCTGTCAGCGGAGAAAACCTTTGCCCCCGGCGACGCGGGAAACGCGCTTCGCATAAGACGCCCGTCGTTGTAAACTCCGAGCGCCGCGGCTTCCGCGACAACATATTCCCATCTTTCCGCAGGAAAGACTTCGCTCACGGGCTTTCCCGAGCGCTCGAACTCGCGCACGCTTTCCGCGCGCTCGAAATACCTGTTCGTCTTAACTATGTCTGCGACGCGCGCTATGATTTTTCCCTCGCTTGTCTCGACGGTCACATGCTGTCCTTTTTTCACGGACGCATTCTCGCTTATCACGAATGAAAATTCCGAGCTGTTCGGGCTTTCCTCCGTAGAAATTACAGTTCCGATTGGCTGCTCCATAAGAATCAAAAAGTATTTTTGGCGCGATTGTATTTATAGATTGATATTTTCTGCGGCAGCAAATCAGATTTAAATGCCTTTGGTTCTAATAAAAATATGAAATACATACAGAGGTGAAACAATGGATTCTTATGTTTATGGCACGAAAGAATTTGGAGAACAAATGAATATAATGGGAATAAAAAATAAGACATTAAGGCCGATTTTGAATGATATAATAGATAATTGGGAAAAAGAATTATTTAAAAACTCATTACCTTTTGAGATTTCTGATATGGTAGTTTACAAAAGCGATCTTGATGATCCATATGCGGATGAAGAGACATGTCCGCGCTGCGGTGAACAGTTGATAACGCCAGCATCGGGAAGATGTTACGCATTAGCTGTAGATGAAAAGATAGTCGTAATGAAAGTGTATAAACAGAAAACACCTATTACAACTAATGAGGCTTTGTGGCTGAAAACTGGTGTGCAATTTACAAAAGATGAAAATGGCGCAGAGAAAATCTATAGAAATATAAAAGAGTTTGCAGGACAGCAAAACATAAAGCAAATAATAGAAACCTTTGTGAAAAGATTTGATGGTAAAGGAACAAAAGATGTTATTCCTGAAATCAGAGATTTTTATTTGAAGTATGGCTATAAATCTTTTTTCAGTTGAAATTCTTAAAAATCTTTGGATTATAACTTCTTTTATAAACTTTCATCCAGCAATCTGTTTTATGAAATCAGCAAAAAATCTTGAGCCGAAATTCCTCCCCGGCGCAGCGCTGCTTCTCGAGCCTGACAAGGTTCTCGTCATAGGCGACTTGCATCTCGGGATGGAGCACGAGATTTTCAGGTCTGGAATAATGATACCGAGCCAGACGGAAAAGATAATGGAAAGGATTGATTCGCTTGTCCGCGAGAGCAATGTGAAGCATTTGGTTTTTCTCGGCGACGTGAAGCACAGCATTCCGGTTTCCAGTTTCCAAGAGGACAGGGAGCTGCCGCTGTTTCTGAACCACTTTGCAGCGAAGATTAAGACTTCTCTCGTGAAGGGCAACCACGACGGCGACATTGAAAAGCTTTCTCCGCGCGGAATAAAAATATATCCGAGCAGCGGCTTCGGAACAAAGAATTTCTGGCTCGCGCACGGGCAGAGCTGGCCGCCCGCGGAAGCTTTGGGCTGCGAATATCTTGTAATCGGGCACGACCATCCCGCGGTTCAGTTTCGTGATATTGTAGGCTCGCGTTCCGTGGAGCAGTGCTGGCTTGCCAGCAAGTCCGACAGGGAAAAGCTGGAGAAAAAATACGGAAAAGCGTGCAAGCTGGAAAAAATAATTTCCGTTCCTGTTTTCAACCGCCTTATCGGAGGAATGCCGTTTAACAGGAAATCCTCGAACAAGAGCGGAAAAAAGTTCAAGCCGCTCAGCCCGATTCTGCAGATGGCTGACTGGAAGCATTCGGAAGTCTATCTTCTCGACGGGACTTTTCTGGGAACGCTTGACAAGATGAAGAGAATATAGCAAGAAATTATAAAAATTTTTGATTAAACTTTTTCAACGAGTTTTTGACAGCAATATCGGTCTGCGAAGCAGCGATAATATAAACTGTCAAAAACCTGCACGAAAAAGTTTATCCTTTCATAGTCGCGAGCGAGTGCACGCGCACAACGGTCTTGCAGATTCCCGCTTCTTCTGTTGCGCGAACGACTTCACTGACATTTTTATAAGCGCCGGTCGCCTCTTCCGCGAGTCCCGGCAGCGATTTTGCGCGCACAGCGAATCCTTTTGCTTCCATCTCCTGCTTTATTTTGTCTCCACTAAACTCGCGGAGCGCCTGCGTCCTGCTCATCAGCCTTCCCGCGCCGTGGCAGCTGCTGAAGAAAGTTTCCTCCGCCTTTTCCGTGCCAACACAAATGAAACTTGACGAGCCCATCGCGCCTGGGATTATTACAGGATGTCCGGTCTTGCGGTAAACATCAGGATTGTCCTTGTGCCCCGCCGCGAAAGCGCGCGTCGCGCCTTTCCTGTGCACCACGACTTTCGTGCTCTTTCCGTCAATCTTGTACTCCTCCTTTTTCGCAACGTTGTGGCAGACATCATAAACCAATTCCATCTCCATATCCTCCGCCCTCTTGCCGAAAACCTGCTCGAAACTTTTTCTCGCGAGGTGCATTATAACCTGCCTGTTCGCGAACGCGTTGTTCACCGCGCAGTTCATCGCCGCGTAATAGTCCTCGCCTTCTTTCGAGTGGATTGGCGCGCAAACAAGCTCGCGGTCTTTTATCTGGATGTTGTATTTGCGGACCGCGCCGTCCATTATCCTGATGTATTCGGACGCAATCTGGTGGCCGAATCCGCGCGAGCCGCAGTGAATCATAACAACTATTTGCTTCGGCTCGGTTATGCCGAACAATTTCGCGACCTCCGGCTGGAAAATATCCTCAACGGTTTGAACCTCAAGAAAATGGTTTCCGCTACCGAGAGTTCCGAGCTGGTCGTAGCCGCGCTCCTTCGCCTTTTCGGAAGCCTTGCTCGCGTCCGCGGGAAGCGCGCCGTAATTTTCGCACCTCTCGATGTCGCCTTTCCATCCGTAGCCGTTGTCCACGCACCACTTCACGCCCTGCGTCATCACCTCGTCAAAAGAATTGTGGTTGAGGCTGACCGCGCCGCGCGAGCCGAGCCCCGCGGGAACGTTCTTGAACAAAGTATCGATAAGAAGTTTCAACTTCGGCTTCACATCCTTCAAAGTCAGATTTGTTTTCATTATGCGGACGCCGCAATTTATGTCATACCCGACGCCGCCCGGCGAGATAATTCCGTTCTCTTCCGAGAAAGCCGCCACGCCGCCGATTGGAAATCCGTTTTGGTTTAGAAAAGCGTTACACTTTTTCTAAAATCCCCAATGCCCATCGGGCATGCAGAAAGCGTTTCTTTGAATACCTGGTAGGCATGCAACATTTGTAACTTGTTCAAACACTCCCGGATCCATTTCCTTGAACAGCGCATCTGTTGCTATTACCTTTGCGTTTACCAGCATTCCTGCTTTCACGGTCTTTGGTATTTCCCATACAGCGTTCGCAACTTTCTTAGCAGTTGATTTTATATCTGTCATAAACATTCTTTTTGTTGCGAACTATTTAAGTCTTGCCTCCTTCGCTTTTTTTCTTCGTCTGCTTTGAGCTCGCTCTTAAACATTTTTGGTCTTCGACCGCGCTCCGCTAAAAATGTTAAGGCTCGCTCAAAAGCTTTCCGCCTTCGAAAAAAAGATTCGGAGGTGATATGTATGTCTTGCAACAAAAAAGAAATAAATAAGCTAAACAACATTTCTTTTGGTGATATTCTGATTTTTGACGAGAATTTGGCTGCGGTTCATGCGTATCTTTGCGCAGACGGATATGTAATAAGAAATCCTCCTACACAGAAACACAAGTATTACTATATTGCATTAAGAAATACAAATATAGTTCTTCTAAAAGATTTTCAAGGCAGGTTTGAAAAATACTTTGGAATAAAGCCGATTCTTAAAGAAGGTCAAAGATGCAAGGTTCAATCAAAGGAGCTTTATCATAAATTGGTAAAGCAGTTTACTTCATTTTACTCTTGGGAGTGGAGAATGCCTACGCTCTCCAAGGAAAACATGAAATTCTGGCTTCGTGCTTTCTTTGACTGTGAAAGTTATGTTGAAGTCCAAAAAAGGCAAGAGCAGGACTGTAAGGCTGGAATGCGTCAATAAAACCGGCTTGGAAAGCGTGAGAAACGCGCTTATGAAGCATTTTGATATTGAATCGTCAGTCAAGGAAAGAAAAGGCAAAAATATATTGAGACTCAGCATCTGCGGGAAAGACGACTTGCTGAAATTCCAGAAAGAAATAGGATTCCTGCATCCTGCCAAATCAAAGAAGCTGGAGGAAGCGATAAAGTCGTTCAAACCTTGAATCGCGAAGAAGTATTTAAGTTTTCAAAACAAAGACAGAATATGCCAGAGTTCGATTTACTTAGTAGTGGAAAGATAGACTTGTATAAAACTGCAATTAAGAATGCAGTTGAAACATATCCGTTGGAATGGCGAGTAATCTTTGAGACACTTCAAAATTCTATTGATGCTATTGATAAAAATAGTAGAATAAATGAAGGCAATATAGACATAATATTCAATTTAGATAATGATAGTGTAATGATAAAAGACGATGGATTGGGATTTCCTTTAAAAGAAGATTTATTCTTTCTAAATGGTGGAACTAAGGTTAATGACAAAAAATCAAAAGGTAAGATAGGAGTTGGTCTTAAAGTTACAATATTCTCATCAAATTATTTTTATATAAACTCTGTATTTGAATCGGATGGAACTAAAAAAAGCTGGACAGCAGAAATAAGAGACGCTTATAAATATACAGAAAAATCAGCGTTAAATATCACAACTACCGGTTTACAAGAAACAAATACGTCTACCAGAACAATAATAAATTATTCATTTCCTGATAAAAGCGTTTTGAATTTTATAAAAACTGCGAGTTCACAATTAAATGATATATCAGATAAAATTGAAAGAAATCTCGGACAGAAATTTATTAAATCAATAGAACATTTTTTCCGGTTGTACGGCTATGCCGCTGATACATTAAATTTAATAAACAATAATTTTTCCAAAAAGATTAACATAAATATTACAATAGAATATAAATCAATACCTGTTGGACTAGAACAGAATATCACTTCGGTATTTAAGGACTTCAATGGAAAAATAGATTTTTCTTTTAATAATAAATATTGGGATATAGAAGAATTAATAAGAAAACAAACAGGCATAAATAAACCGAAAATCATTTCACATAAATTTTATGAAAATTTAACAGATTATGGCAGATTTAATCCTGATACTCATGTATGGATTAGAAGTTTCATTGATAAGAAAGAAATAAAGGAGCTATTGCCTAAGAAGTCTAAAGATAAATATGATAGTTTAATAGATAAAATAAATGGAATTTATTTGGCGTTGGGTAATATTAGTAATATGAGAAAATTCTTTTTTCAAGTTCCAGAGCAGTTTATAAGTATTAATGGAATTCCTTCTGACCATAGGCTTCCAAAACCAACTTCTAACACATTTTATTCTAATTTAGTTTTATGCATAATAGATGTAGATTCTACATTAAATTATGGGAAATTACAAACCACTAACAGACACTTAATTCATAGTTGTGGTGAATTCTATCTTGATATATACAAAAACGCTATTAAAAAGATTGGAGAAAGAACAGTTGGGTATGATACAGAAGAAGATACTTCATCGAAGACTGTAGAAAAATCTGATGAAATTACAAGCCTTGAAGATTTGAAAGTAGATTCTTCACTAAAGAAAATCCCGGTCGATGAAAACACTCTTATTGCACTGTTTTTTGATTTACTTGGAAGAGGAATAATAAAGGATTATAAATTCTATTCATTGCATGCAAAAAGAACTTATGATGCAACTGCAATGATAAAAACGCCTAATATGCCATCTATTCCCAATCCAAATAACGATTCTGATTTAAAATTTATTGAGTTTAAACTAAGACTCTCTGAACTTTTAGATGATATAGAAAATAAAGAAAAAGAATTAAAGAAAATGAGTCTTATAATAGTATGGGAAGATGACATATCTGGAAATGCAGATAAACCTGAAGAATACGAGATTATAGATTTAGAAGACTCAAAAGATAAAGATTCAGGATTTTATGGCGTTAAAAAATGTTTGATAAATAGACTAGATGGAACGGAAAGGCAAGTGTTTGTTATGAAAGAATTTTTGGAAGATTTAACATATACTTCTCAAAAAGTTTCTTGATTCTTTTCTTTCTACAAATCCAGTATCACCTGAATCGTCCAAATTCCTTTCTCTTCTTTTATTTCCATCAGATGGTATGTTATCGCCTTGACCTGGTTGCGCAGCTCGATGCCGTCCATTTCCTGCCCGCGCGCTTTCGCGGTTAGCTTGTATTTTTCTTTTCCGGATTTCGGCTTCTGAATCTTCACGTCAAACTCGGAGAACAATAATCTTTTCGTGTCCTGCAAATACAAAAGCTCGGAAAGGAAATCGAAAAGCAAAGCCTGCAAGTCCTCGCTTTCCACTTTTATTTCTTCCGCCACTTTCGGCCTTACCTGGTTCGCGTCCGAGATTATGTCGAACATCGCGAAACCCGCATTCGCAAAAGCCTCCTCCAGCGAAGCGCCGAACGCGCGAAAGCACATGTCCGCGGTGGCGATTTCCGGGACTATCTCGTATTTTTTCCGCATCATAAGAAGGAATTGCCGCGCGGATTATTTAAGCGCGCTAAATAAAAAATGGAAGCGCCAACCGCATGACGCGGGACGGCTGGCGTATAATCACAGAAAGCACCGAAATATGCGTCATTTGGGTGTATTTTTTACAAAGTGTTCATATATTCAATTCTTGCTCCATCAATATCTGCATAATTACCTTTATCCAGTCCAATTCCACTCATATATTCTATTTTTTCTTCATTAATCATATAATCACCTATTTTTTATTGCCACTCAGCAGTTCTCATACATATTCTTTGATATCTTCCGTATTTATATGCCAATAATCGCCTGTCACTTTAATCACAGCTCTTATATAAATATACCGTTTGCGTATTCGTCAAGAAGCGAACCTGTATTTTTCCGCTTTTGCCGCCGCCAAAAATCCGTCAGGCTTCGGTTTTCATGCCTAATCTTTTTATATTTCAAAATTCGATATTCAAAACATGAAAAAGAAATTTCTTATTGCAGCCGCCATATTGGTCTTGATAATCACCACGGGTTTGATTTTTATGGGTTCGCAAAATTCCGGAAAGAACCGCTACGCGCTCATCCAGACTGACAAGGGAGACATAAAGTTTGAGATTTTTGAAAAGGAGGCGCCCATCACCTCGGCGAATTTCATAAAGCTCGTGCAAAGCGGCTTTTACAGCGGATTGAAATTCCACCGCTATGTTGAGAATTTTGTCATTCAGGGCGGGGACCCGAACGGCGACGGCTCCGGCGGCTCGAGCGAGACCATACCGCTTGAAATTGTTCCCGGGCTGAAGCACGATGTCGGCGCTGTGGGAATGGCGCGGACGAACGACCCGAACAGCGCATCAAGCCAGTTCTACATAGTTGTCGGCGAGGCGCACTTCCTTGACGGCAGCTACGCGGTTTTCGGAAAAGTGATCGAGGGAATGGATGTTGCCTTAAGCCTGAGGGCTGGCGACGTGATGAGAAAAGTTGAGATAATTGGGTAAGACGATATGAAATCAGAAACAATAATAGAAACGCTTATTTGGCATTTAATGGAACGGTATTATTGACTGTTCTTATTTCGGTTTCCCGGTTAGCAGTGCGCTTTTCTGCAAAATAAAATCCTGTCAAAATTCCAGCGGCTTGTCCTGCTCGTAATGCTTTCCCGCTTTCAGCGCGATTTCCGCCTTCTCCAGTTCCTTGCCGAGATAAGCGGCGTGGTACAAGTCGGAAACAAGATTCAGCTTTACGATTGTTCCGGCTACATCTTCCGCGGTTTTTCCGACAATCCTGCAATGGACTTTCGCGTCGGCGCCGTAGCCGACATAATGCTCCGCAACAATCTCCTTCTTTTCCTTTTCAATGGAAATCAAGAACCATCCTGCTTTGTCAAGAGAAATGTCTTTTATTTGGTCGAAGTTCGCGGGAATAGTTTCTATCTGCTTCATCTCGATTTTCTGCCCGTCCTCAAGCGCCCCGGGGTCGCGAGCGATGCAGCCGTCAATCACATCCTCGATTTTTTTCACGTCAATAATTTCTATCAGGTCAATAAGTTCAATCTGTTTGTTAAATCGCGATATTTCTTCTTGCGAGGTATTTTTCAAATATGGCATCGCTCCCGCGGCGCCGACAATGTTCCCGTCTTTCACGCCGTTGTCGCGGATGCACTTGAATGCCTGCCCCACGAAATGCCCTTTCGGCTCCGTGCCGCACAGAATCAGAAACCGTATGTTCGGGTTTGAAATCAGGTTTTTTATTATCCGCTCTATCCCGACGTTTTCGGTGAGGCACCTTCCGCAGATAGCGGTCTTTGCAACCGGAAGAATCATGTCAACTTCCTTGAGCGTGCAGACCGCTACGCAGCTTTTCGCGTCTCCGACGGTGTAGAATCCCGGGAACGGCGGCCATTTGCCCACATCGATTTTTTTAACCAAAATAATCACTCTTCAATTATCGGTTTGCAAATTATAAATACTTTGCCGTGTTTTATAGGATATAGACAAAATTCTTAAATGCGTGCAACAAACTATGCGAGAGTGTTATTATGGGCTGGTTCGGCGACATATTCGAGAATACCGCGGAAAGGTTCGTGAACAACCACGTCAAGGAGCTGTATCCGGACACGTGGGCCGAGTGCAAGAAATGCGGGCGCGTGCTCAAAAGCGCGGACGCGCTGAAAGAGCATATGAAAGCGGAACATCAGTAGAATTTTTTGTGGTCCCGTCGGGGAGAGCTTCAATCTTTCTTTTTGAATTCGGGAGCCTTTTTCTTTTATTCTTTCTTTTCCGCAAGCGCTTTCGCACGAAAAGCTCCGCTTTTCGGCGGAGCCGGAATCTTCGATTCCGTGCCTCTTTTGAAAAGAAAAGGGCTTCTCCCAACCTCTCGGTCTCTATTGGAACGTAAGCTAATTGAACAATTCTATGCGAAAAGTTCTACAGCCGAGCGCTCCGCCATTGAGCTACGACGGGATGCGTTATGGAGTGAGCAACATTGCAGGAGCGCTTTGTCAGCGGTCGCTGTTTTGCCCGATTATTCTGATTCCAATGGCAAAATCTATTATGCAAAGAAACCTTAATAAGCCTTTTGAAACGTCCGCAGAAAATTTTCTACTCCTCCTTCGCGCTCTCGGAAACTTTTTCGCTCACGATTTTTCCTCCCGCCTCCTCGATCTTGCGCTTCGCCTCCTCCGTGAATTTTGCCACCTTTACGGTGAGCGGTCTCGTTATTTTTCCCGAAGAAATAAGCTTGTCATAACCCATCTCGGAAAGGTTTATCTCCTTTTTCCCCGCGGAAATCTTGTCGAGCGTGCGCAGGTTTATCGCAACCTCGTCGTTCACCCTCGAAACGCGCTGCGGGACCTTGAATCCGCTTCTTCCGAAATGGTCAGGATCGTTCGCGAGCATCCACATTTTCTTGTGCTTCAGCAAGCCCGCCATTCCGTGGCCGCCTTTCGAGCCTTTTCCGCGGTGCTTCTTCTTCGCGCCCCATCCGTGCAGCTTTGACCCGCGCTGCTTTCGCACTTTTTTCTTGAATCGCATTACCATAAAAATCAACTAAAAACCGGAATCGTGTCCGGCATATTTTATTTCTCCATTTTCTGCTTTAAACATTTCGCTGTCATGAAATCCTATCGTGGGATGTTCGCTTACATGAATTGTCGATTCGCCGCTCAAAAATTCGCGTCTTAATATTTCGATATCTTCTTTTGATGACGGATGAATTTTTTCGCCTTTTTTTGTTGTAACCAAAAATCTTATTCCCTGATTTCCTGGAACATATATTGCTCCTACTTTGAAAGTATCTCCATAAATACCGCCTGCTGTAATAATGGAAAATCCTCCTTCTCCTGCCACAAAATCTTTTACATATTCAATTTCCGCAGTTCCATCCATATTAATCATCCGATATTCAAATCATCTTCACAAGCAACTCGTTTATCTTGTCGCCTCGGTAGCCCAGCTCACCGCGCGGAAAGAACTGCTTTATTTCGCGAAATCCGCCCGACGCGGGCGTGAGCCTGAATACTGGCTTTATCGATTTCAGTTTTCCATCGGCAACGGCTTCCTTGACAGCCGCTTCCACCTGTTCCGCCGTCAATTTGACGTCTCCCGCGAGCCTTCCCCTTTTTGCAATCATCAATTTCAGCGTCTCCTCGTTGATCTCGCCGAAAGTCACGTAGTCCTTCGTCTTTTGCAGCATTCCCCTTATGCTGTCCGTGCCGCGCACGAGAACGCAGTGGTTCTTCCTGTTCAGGCGGAGCATTTTCAGCGTGTCCTTCGTCTCCTTCCTCATCGTGAACGCGCCTCGGATTCGCACGACTGCGATGAGCTTGTTCGCGTCCTTGTTCGTCTTTTCCGCTTTCTTTGTTTTCATAATAATCACACGATATGGAATGAAATTCAGCCGCGCGGTTTTGGTTTTTTTCGGGCACACTTTTCGTTTGCATCTTTCGTTAATTTATTTTTTCGATTAATTCTTCAGATACGCTTTTCAGGCTGCTGATTTTTAATTCATCTTCCCTTCCGCGAGCCCGAGTGTCTTTTCCTGCGAATCCTGCAGCTTGAACCTGTCCAGCCTTTTCATCGCGTCGAAGACCGCCTTCACGAGGTTTATCCTCGACTGCGTCTGGCCGCGCGTTTTTGACCAGACGTCCTTTATTCCCGCCATCATCATTATCTTCTTTATTTCATCGCTGACGCACAGGCCGATTCCGCGCGGCGCAGGCTTCAGCTCAACCACAACGGAACCGCTCTTGCCCGTTATGTTCAGTGGAATGGAGTGTGGCTTCGCGCAGGAGCATTCCCAGGAGCCGCAGCCGCGCCTTATCGGTATCAGGTTGAGCTTGGCTTTCTGCAGCGCCTTCTGCATAAGCTCCTGGTGCTTTGCGGGCGGTCCCGCCGCGAATCCCAAACCCACGACGCCGTCCCTGTTGCCCGCGACAATAAGCGCGGAAGTCGTGAACCTGCGGCCGCTCTTGTGCATTCTCGTGGTCCTCTTCGACGGCGTCCTCCTTATGCCGCCGCCCTTTCCGGTGCTTCCTCCTATCATTATTATTTCGCTTTCCAAATTCGGTATCAGCGCGTCAACTATCTCGGGCTCCGTTATCCTTCGGCCGCTGTTGAAAATCTGCATTATGTCCGTTACCTCGCCGTTCATGACTTTCCTGCCGAGCTCGGTCTTCGGCACCCACGATTCATTCCCGTTTTCCCTTCCTCTTGGCTTTCCGGTTTCCTCTTTTGCAGGTTCTGCCGCCGCCTCCTGCACGGATTTTTCCACTTCTTTCTTTGTCTCCACTTCCGCGGTAATCAACTCCTCTTTCGCAATATCGTTCGCCGCGTCTATGTTCTTCTCCTCAGCCTTCTCCTGCTTGGTTTCCTTCCTCGGGATGTTCCTTTTCTTTTTCGCGCTTTTTTCCGCTGCCATAATTATCACATTTTTATTTTTGCCTGCCGCGTTTTATTTTGTCCGGCTTTTACTTCTCATAAACAACATAAGTTTTTGCAATCATGTCGTGAAGCCCCTGTTTTTTCGGATTGAATCCGATTATCAGGAAGCCGATTCCCAGCAAAATCGAGCTCACGAATTTTCCTATAACTTCCCTTATTAACGCGTCAACCAGCCCTATCGGGCATTTTCCGTTCTCTTTTATTATCTTGAGTCCGAGCACCTTTTTTCCTATCGAATATCCTTTCTCTCCGACAAGATAAATGTTGATCAGCAGTCCTATGATGGGCAGGATGGATTCAAATATGCCGTCTATAATCGCCGCCGCGAATCTTATCCAAAATCCTGCATAATTTTGTTGCGGCATAAAATCATCCTTTTTTATCAGAGTTATTTATCCTTTCAAAATTTTTTCCTTCATCTCCGCGAATTCCTTCTCGATTCCTTTCCTACTTTGTATGTGCTTTCCCGAAATACGCCCCGCGTCCGGAAGGATGTCTTCCGAGTGCGGCACTGCCAGCCCCGCGTCTACAACTCCCTTGAGTGATGCGTAAATTCTCGAGCCTTTCGTGCTTGTCTGCAATCCCAAATCAAATACGGCTTCGCCGATGCCCGCCTTTTTTGCGCGCGTTCCCGCGAGCAGCCCCGTAAGATATGCTGCGGGAAGGTTTCCATTTCCGCTCTTCCATCCGAGTTTGCCGAGCTCCGCGGAGACCGCGGAAGCCGAAGTCTTGTCCCCGCCCGTGCTAAATCCTATGAGCTGGACTTTTATGTTTTCAAGGCTTTTCCTGATCACAAGCCTTGTCTTTCCCGACTTCAGGAGAGCCAGCCTTTTCTTGTAGTCCGTCTTTTGCTGCCTTCTTCGCTTGTGCAGCATTCGCATAAATCCTTTTGTCATAAAATCACGGTTTGTTTTTGTCGAATAATTTTTGGAGCGTGCCATTATATGCTTCGATTATTTCTGTAGGTGACATACTAACATATGTTTCTAACATTTCTTTGGTATATATTAAAAGTTCTTCTGGTGTTTTTGGAGTTTTACCATTTTTTTTGGCGTCCAAAAATGCAATCATAATATAATTATAAAATTTTGTATCTTCTTTTTTGAGCCATTCTGATTTTTTTCTGAAAGTCTCATCATTATTATCTTTTCCGGTTTTCATTAAATCCAAAAATTCGTTTAAAAAATCATAAGCAATTACTCTGTCTTTTATTGGCATCTTCAAAAACCTTTTATTTCTTTCCAATATTTTTCACTTCCGCTTTTTATTTCTTCGCAGCTTCCTTGCCTTTTGTTTCCGGCTTCTGCTCGGCGCCCCTTCTTGACAAAGACTTCAGTTTTTCTTCCTTCCTTTTCAGCAGGATTTTGAACTGCTTCCTCCTTTCAACGCTCCTTGCCTTTTCCGCAGCCTCGTATTCTGAAACGGAAACTTTCGCAAGCTTGTGCTCCTCCAGATGCGACAATAAGTGGTGCTTGCTCCTGAACATTCCGCCCTTTATCTGACCGTAGATTTTCCCGTAATTGGAGCCTGCTGCCGCGCCTTCCGCTTTTTGCATTTTGCCCTCCTTCCTCAGCGACTTGAGCAGAACCCTTTGCGGCCTTACAGTCCTTAGCCATCTTTCCTTCTTTCCCGCTCGCGCGCCGAAAGCGCCCTTCCTGCTTCCGGAGCCGCTCCGCCTTCCCTTCGATTCCTGTATCGCTCTCGCCTTCGGACCGAGGCGCAGCGATTTCTTTTCCGGCAACTTTCTTACCAGGCCGTCCTTGACCAGGCCGCGAACGTCCCTCCTCGTGATCGCGTGGCTTATCTTTTCCTGCGCGGCGGGGCTCATCCAGACGCGCGATTGTCCGCACTTCATTATCTCCGACGCGATTCTTCTTTGCGTGCTGAGGTTCATGAAATCACTTTTTGAGTTTTATCTCTTTTCCGAATTTTCTCCCATATTTTTTGCTTTCATTTTTTCAAATTCGTTCCTAAGAACGGCGCGATATCCTATTTGTAAAGTATCACCAATAGATACTACTTCCCAAGTACTTCCATGGCAGCGACCTCCGCCACCTTTGACATATTCTACATATTTTATCTGAATATCAATGATATTTTTATCTCCATTTTTAATTATTCCTTCAGGTACAATGTAAGTTGGTTCATTCTTTTTCTTCCTTTTCCATATATGAATAATCTCCATTCCGTTTTCCGCTGCTTTTCGTAATTCTTCTATAACATCGTTTCGGTTTGAACCATTATAAATCATGGTTTTCATTAATAATGCACCTATTTTCTCTCCTTCAAATTTTTTCCATTCCGCCGCGCGCTCATACCATCGAATTCCTGTCCTGCTTCGTTCCCTGGAACAGGAGGCCGAACTCGTGGAATATCGTGCTGCACGACGGGCAAATGTAAAGCTCCGGCTTTTTTTTCCACATCTTTCCCGAAACGCCGCAAGAGGGGCATTTGTTTTCGCCGACAACCATGAACATTTTTTTGCCTCTTGTATCGTTTGATAAGCCCAAATTTGTCCGGTGCGGCCGAACGGGTTGTCGCTTCTTTTACTGTTTTGCCTCCACCCTTCCCGGATTGAGCACGCGGATTTTGGTTTCCGCAGCCTTCTTTATTATTTCCATCCTTTTCTTCTTTCCGACGCCTGATGCGATTCTCGCGCAGCCCGAAACGGGATTTATTTTCTGCAAGCCGTCCGCGTTGAAAACGCGCGTTTCTTCCAGTCCGGACGGATGGAACCCTTTCACGGACGCGGGCGAGCCGTATCCCGCCTTCGGCAAAAAGCCCTTTCCCTTTATGTGCTTTCGCAGCTTATTCCTCTTCCCGATGGGCGCACGCCACTTCATTCCGAGGCTCGGGAACCTGAACCAGTTCTGCCTCAGGAATTGCGGCTTCCTGCCCTTTATCCTTTTCCGCAGTTTCATCTGGTTTGTCTTGTTTTTCATGATTATCAACTTTGGTTATCCAAAATAATGGTCTCTGTAATCTTTTTTCGCCTTCAATTTTCTTAATAGTTCTTGAATTTCCGCCGCATCTAATTTTTCAGCTTTGTTTTTTTCAACTTCTCCTTCCATCATTTTAAAATATTTCACGCCTTCTTCTCCAAGTCTTTTTCCTGCATAAGATACAGATTTAAGATTAAAATAAACCATTCCTTTGCCATCTTTGTAAAAGACCAAATTCCCATTTTCTACATCTCTTGCAAAGTCAGGCGAATCCGAAACATCCATTATATCAAACGATTCTCTCTTTGCCCGTTCAATCTCGTCTTCTATCATACATACATCTCATTTTTCCAGCGTCTCTTTCCATCGCGGATTCGCGCCGAGCCTTTCGCTCAAGTGCCCGAGCGTCTCGTATTTCGATTTGATGTTGTCAATGTTTTTCGAAGCTCGTTCACCGACGGCGTCCGTCTTTCCCATTGTTATCTTGAGCCTTCGCATCGCGTCCATTCCCCTTCCCTGCTTGTACGGGAGCATTCCGCGCAGAACGCGCTGGAAAAACCTGTCCGGCTGGCGCGGGTAGAACGGCCCACGGTTTCTGTCGCCGCGCTCATGCTTGTGCTTGTATATCTGGTAAATCATGTCGGGCTCGCCGGTTATGATCGCCTTCTCGATGTTTATCACGGTGATGTTCTCGCCATTCAGCAGCTTTTTCGCCACAATAGACGCGAGCCTTCCCAGCACCGCGCCGTTCGCGTCAATTACGATTTCCTTGTTTTCCGGCATAAAAATCACGATTATATTTCTATAGTTATGTTAAATTCGGTTTTAAAATATATTTTCCTTTTTCGTGTCTAAACTCAATATATTTTCCTAAAACATTTCCCAACAAATTATAGACTTTATGATATTCTTTCCAATTATCCCCGATAATGATATTTGTTATTTGATTTTTCGAAAGACCCCCGGTATTTTTCGAGAGTATTCTTTTTGATTCTTTATATAAAAATTCTATGTTACTATAATCCGCAATCTGACTTTTCTCATTCAACATATTATCCTTACTCCCGTTCCTTTCGGGTTCTTTTCTATCAATTGCGCGATGGAAATCACCTTTCCTCCCGCGCCCTCGACTTTTTTTCTCGCGGTTTCCGACGAGCTGAAGCACGCCACGGTCACCTGCTTTGTCAGAATTCCGTCCGCAAGCAGCTTTCCCGGAACTATCGCTTCCTCTTTTGCGCCGCAGGATTTCTCAATTCTTGAGAGGTTGACTTTCGCCCTGCTTCTCGATGATCTTGAAAGCTCTTCCGCCATTTTCAGCAAAAAGTTCGAGCCTTCCTTGTGGCCCCTGTTCCGCAGTTCCACTATGAGCGCCTGCAAGTTCGTGTTCGACGGTCCTGTTCTTTGTGGCATAAAATCACTTTTGGCAAATCCAGTATGATGTTTGACATTTATAAACCGAATTAAGGTGGAGAACTATTAATTGGCAACGCTTATATTCTTTTGCGCATGCGTAAAAAGCTTCCAAATCCTGTTATTTGACGGTTTGATATCCTTGTATCGTTTAATGAATTTATAAACTTATAAGCGAATCATATTTTTATGCGGGGGTAGCCAAGAGCCTTTCCGCGAAAGCGGGAGTTTTGGCTGGAAGCCAGGTCTAAAATGTGCACCCAGTGTATATTGACAATAGGCGCAGGTTGGCGCATGCTGTGTGATACTTAAGATTTGGCGCTTAAGTTTTGAGAAATCAGAATTAGGTTTCAATGAAAATAAGCAATCCTGTGGGTAAGCCTTTTTCTTTTCGCGATGCACGAAAAGAAACTTTTCGGCATGCCAAAAACGCAAAAGCGTTTTTGTGCAAAAGAAAAAGCCTTAAGGGAAAAAGAAAAGGCAAAAAAGAAAAAGGCTCCACGATAGTCCCTCCGAGAGTTCAAATCTCTTCCCCCGCACCAAAAAAAAAACACTTGCAGTCGCGGAGCTGCCAAACCGTCAGAACTGAACAACTTGCCGTTTATTTTCTGTGATTATGTAATCTGTTGGGAATTCCCGGTTTTCTGTCAAATGCTTAAATAATCAGCAATCAAATAAAATAGCGGATTTGCGTGCGCTGGGAAATAGCAAATATGCAAAAGATGCGGTTATGAAAAGATCAATCTTTCTGGTTCTGTCTTTAATGCTTGTTGTCATAGTTTCCGGATGCGTCAATAGCCAAACGCCTGCCGGAAATCCTGCCGCTCCAGGACAGCAGGTTCAGCCTATGGAAACGGGAGCCATCGCAGCCGGGGATGCTGTTTCCAGCCAACCTCGTCAGGGACAAGCGTTCCAGCCAATCGAAATCACTGTGAAATCCACGGGCGCGGCATACAAGACGGTTTCGGCAAAACCTGCGGGATGGTTTGCCACCGGGCAGGATGCGGACATATTGCTTTCCGGAATCGATTTTAACAATGCCGGCGGGCCTCTTTTGTTCAATCATCCGGGGACCGCGGCGAGCGACGGCGTTCATTTGCTTTTGGCGGACAGGAACAACAACAGGATTTTGATTTGGAACACGCTGCCAACGGGCAACACGCCGCCGGATTTGGTTTTGGGGCAGAAAGATTTTTATTCGAATAACCCCGGCACAGGCCTTGACCGGATGAATTGGCCTGTCAGCGTTTCGGTTGGCGGGGGCAAGGTTGTTGTCGCCGACACTTACAACAACCGCATTTTAATCTGGAACAGTTTCCCCACAGAAAGCGGGCAGGCTGCCGATTTGGCCATCAATTCACCGCAGGAAAATCTGCTGCAATCGCAATCGGAAAAAAAGCGCAGCATCCAGTGGCCGTGGGGCGTCTGGACCGACGGGAAAAAGTTGGCGGCCACAAGCACGCAAAACGGGGCAGTCCTGATATGGAACACTTTTCCGACGCAGAATGACCAGCCGGCCGACATTTACCTGACCGGAAACGGAAATCTGGGAACGCCCAGAACCATTACGAGCGACGGCGAGCATCTGATTGTCGGCGACCACAATTCCAAGGTTGCAGTCCAGTCTCAGGGAACGGGCATTGGAAATTTCTTCTGGAAAAATTGGCCGACAAGCGACGAGACGCCTTATGACTTCTTTATGGCAGATCCTTCCGACCCCAATGGGGCTTGGATGCAGGGCGGCTTTGCCGACGACGGAAGATTGATTATGATTGGCGCGGGGCTGCATGTTTGGAATTCTTTTCCCCAGAATGAAAATGACAAGCCCGATTTGGATGTCGGCTACCGCAGCCTGGTCGGCGGCGACGGGTCCGGATTGGCAATCGCCGGCAGCAGGTTATTTGTTTCCCTTGACAATGGAAACAAAATTGTCGTTTTCAATTCCGTGCCGGCAAAAACCGGCGACAGTCCCGACTTTGCCATAGGCAGCCCGGACATCAATACAAATACGCTGGACACGAATTTCATAATTAGCAACACCGTGCCCGCGACCGACGGGAAAAGCATGTTTGTTTCTTCAGACTTCGACCGCAAGCTGTATGTGTGGAAAAACCTGCCGGATGAAAGCAACGCGCATCCTGATTTTGTGTATTCATTGCCGGATGCGCCGTGGGATAACGCGCTTTTCGGCAACGTGCTGGCGCTGGCCGGAAAGAAAAGCGTATTTGTCTGGAACAGGCTTCCGATCAACGGCGAACTTCCCGACGCCATCCTTGCGGATAAAATCGGCAATGTGCAATTTCAGGAGTTGCAGGGAGTGGCGATGGACGCCAAATATTTCTATCTTTCCGATTGGCAGGCGGGAAAAATTTATGTTTGGGAAGGCGTTCCTTCCGCGGATTCGAATCCCAAGTTCACAATTAGCGCTGACAGTCCTGGACGGCTCTCGAGCGACGGCAAATATTTAGCTGTCACCCAGACGCTCTCCAAAACTCCGGGCGGCTCAATTTCCATTTACGCTGTGGACGGCCTTTCGCCATCAGCCCAGCCGCTTGCGGTGCTTGGCGGTTCGGGCAAGTTCAATCTTCCCCAGAAGGCTTTAGTTTCCCAGGGGCATATTTTTGTAGGTGATACTGGATTTAATCGCGTCTTAATCTGGAAAAATACCGAGGACGCTATCGCAGGAAAAAATGCGGATGCGATTCTGGGCGCGGAAACTTTGGCGGACACGACTCCGGAAATAGGCAGGAACAAGCTTTTCTGGCCGGCAATTCCGGCCTTTGACGGCAGCTATCTCTGGGTCGGCGAGTTCAAATTCTCTGAAAGGCTCTTGAGATTTTCCGTGCGGCCATAAGAAAATTGTTTGTAAGATTTTGCCAACAATTAATTAACAGAATCGACAATGTATTAAGTAGAAATCCTACGGTTTACTTGTGTTTAAATCCTTTTCTCTCCATATGGTTTACAGTGATATAAAATGAGCGACAAAAATGCCATATTGGAATTCTCAGAAAATCAGGAAAAGAAAGCGGATATGCATTCTGAATTGGCGGAAAGAGTAAAGAGATTTGCAGAAATAGAGCCAGGCACAGTCATTATAATAGACAATTTTCTGTCTCCTTCCAGCATAAGAAAGTGCGGCGCTCCCGATAATACGGTTATAGGAAATTACAAAAACGTCTTTCTTGAAGAAGTTGTGTTCGGCGGATCATCGGATACGGAGCCTTCTGGAAACGATATTGGCGTTGCTGTAGAATTCGAGAAAAAGTGCAAGATATTGAAATTCGGCGGAGAAGAATATAGCCTGCCTGATAGGCTGAAGGAAAGAGAATTTTACAAAAAAGCTAAAACCGAATTTGTCGATAATTTGGCAATGAGAGGAAATCTCCATTATAATTCATTCGTATTTGATGTGAGAAATGGTGAAGAAGACAGAAATTTTGCAAATCAATATATTGAAACAAAATACAACACAAGCCTTGAGGAAGCCGGCTTCTGAAGAATAAAATATTAAAAAAATTTTACAGTTTCACAACTTTCCGACCAACTTCTCGAATTCCTTCGCCTTCTTTCCGAGGACTTCCGCCGCCTGAATAACTATTTCCTCCGGATTCAGCGCAGAAACCGTCTCGACTGTGAAAACGAATTTTGTGCCGTCCCCTGTTATTGTCAGCGCGCCCTCGGGCTTGCAAGCCTTTGCGCATTCGCCGCACAAGTCGCACGTCGGGTCAACCTCGACTTTGCTCGCCGTGATTTTTATCGCGCCTTTCGGGCAGGCTTCAGCGCATTCTTTCGGATTTTCTATTTTTCCGTTCAGTTTTGCGACGGGATAATATTTGTACGATGCGTTCGCAGCCTTCCATTTCGCGTGCGTCTTGCCGACGCCGAGTTGCGCGGTCGCCTCGAATTTTATTTTCTGCCCGTCAAGAAGCTTGACTATCGGCGTGTCCAGAAAAACCGCGTGAACGGCTTTGTCCGTGGATTTCATGTCCTTTGCATAAACAGTGCACGGCCCTTTCTTGTCAACCACGAGCGTTACCTGGCAGAGCGAGCAGCCTTTTCCCTCGCACTTGCACTCGCTCGGAAGGTTCATCGCCTTCTTGTCGAACGTGAGCGGAATCAGCCCCAGCCTGTGCGCCACAACCTCGTCGAAAAGCGCGGAGTCGTTTGCGGTGAACTCCACGGTCTCGATAGCCAGCGTTGGAATCTCGTTCATCATTATCCTTCGCATCGCGTTCGCGAACTGCGGCACGCTTTCCTCAACCACGAATTTTATCTCGCTGCCGTTTTTTTCAAGAACTTGGACTTTCATTTTGATGGCACCGTTTTAATAAATTTTTTCTCTCTAATCTGAAAACCAATCTGTACGAAAATAAAAGCAGATACGATGGTTTTCGCGTTTTAATCAATTCTCTAATTGCAATCTTTCAAACCCTTCTTCCCCTTCTTCCGCCGGGCCTCCTGCAGCTGTCGTGCGGAACCGGAGTCACATCCTCGATTTTTCCAATCCTCAAGCCGGAGCGCGCGAGAGCTCGGATGGCGGGCTGCGCTCCTGCGCCAGGAGTCCTTGCCTTTATTCCGCCCGGAGCGCGCACTCTTATGTGGACGCCCGTTATTCCTTTCTCAAGCGCCTCCTCCGCAGCCTTTCTTGCCGCAAGCAGCGCGGGGAAAGGCTCGCCTCCGTCCCTCGCCCTGTCGGTCATCATTCCCGCGGTGTAGCGCGCAAGAGTCTCAGCTCCAGATATGTCGGTGATATGGACAATCGTGTTGTTCGCAGAGCTGAAAATGTTCGCAAGCCCCCACCTCTTCCTGAATTCGGGTGGTTTCGCCCCCAACGTGCTCGAAAACTTTTGGTTTTCGGCTACGCCGGAAACTCCGTTTCCGTGCGGTTCCCCCGCAGGCTTCTGCGCTGAAGCTTGCTCCTTCTGCGCCGTCTTCTCATGTGTCTGTTCGTTGTTCATATTAATCAACAATATTGCTTTTGGATTTTTTCCGGCTTATTTTTTCTTACTCCGTTTTTATTTCCGCAACTTCCGCCTTCCCGCTTTTTTCGTGCTTTCCAACTTTTTCTATTTTCGATTCGGTTTTTTCCGCTTTCTCTTTTGCAACGGTCTTCTCGGCTTTTGCGATTTTCTCCGGCTTTATCTTGCTATTTTCGCGGAAAGCTACGGTCTTTTCCTTTTCCGCATCAACAATCAAACTTGGCCAGCTTGATTTTCTTCCGTCAACGGTTACGTGCCCGTGCACGATGTATTGGCGCGCCTGTTTCAGCGTCGAGGCGAGCCCCTTCCTGAAAACGATTGTCTGGAGCCTGCGGTCAAGAATGCTGCCGGCCTCAAGCGCGAGAACGTCGTCAAGCACCGCGCTGTTCGAGACGAGCCCGAGTTTCCTGATCCTGTTGAGGAAGGTTTCCTCCCTCGCCTTGTCCTTTTTCGCCTCCAGCTCCCTGGCGGTTTTCCTGAAAACCCTTAGTATGCTTTCGACTTTCCATATCTCCTGCTTCCTTCTCAATCCGTAGGCGCTCAATATTTCCCGCTCGCTTTCGAGCCTTGTCCTGTCCCATGGCTTGTGCGGCTTCTCGAATTTCGGGGTAATTCTTCGCATGATTATCAACTCAATATGGATTGTGTTCTAAAAGAGTTTTTCATTAGTAATTTTTTTCAGATAGTTTCTCAGCTTCTAAACGAATCTTTATTCCCATTTCATAATCAGTCATTTCTATTTCAGGTATTTTTGTTCTGTCAGGTCTATACGAAGGCTTTTTCAGTTTCAGAGGTTCCAGATTCTTATATTCTCTCGGCTGTCTCATTTTATCACTTGCAAATTATTTCTTCTCCTCCTTCTTTGCGGGCGCTGCCGATTTTGCCGCTGCTGGTGCAACT
>JBAQNA010000029.1:0-23391 GCA_049303335.1 Candidatus Aenigmatarchaeota archaeon | reverse complement strand
CTTCCATACATGCATCATCCAGTCTACCCTGTTCGTTACCTTGACTCCGGAGGAGTCAACTGCTATGACAATATCCTCATCCGTTTGATTGTCAAGTTTTGGCTTCATTTTGCTTACCCTTCTGCCTATGGTTGAATGGTCTGGCTTTTCAAGTTTTGGGATGAAGCGGTTAAGTCCGCTGACAAAGCCTTCCGTCTGCCTTTGTAGTCTTTCCAATTTCTTGGGTATTTCTTGGCTCTTCTCTTTTGTTTTTTCATATCAAGCTATAGAATGAGCTGTCAAATATTGTTAATTGTGCGACAAAGCACTTCCCATCAAAACCTTAAATCCTTATCATTCCACTTCGTCAGAAACCGTATCCCGGAAGAATCAGCCTTTCTCCCCGATAAGCCAGAATATCGCAAGCAGGATTATTATGAAGAATATCACGGTCATCGTGCTCGTGCCGCTGAGGTTGATGTTCTGCATTCCAATCAGGCCGAGGCCGCCAGCGTTTATGAAAATTAGTATTGCGATTATGCCGAGAACGATGGCGAAGGCGTAGCCGTAGCGCTCAAAAATTGAAATGGGTTTAGAATCCCATCCTTCAGGATTTTCTTTACTTACAGCTTTTGGATTTTTGTAAGCAACATTCGCTTTTACACCGGCTACTTCAAGAAAAATTATCAATATCAATATACCTACTGCAACTACTATTAAATTAGCTGACATTTCTTTTAGAATGTTTATAACAGGCGAAGCAGACGCAGCCATTATAACCAAAAAAGCTATTGCTAGCCCAATCATAGCCTGTGCAGCATTTGACTTGGGTATTTTATACTGTTTCAGCAAGCCATAAACTATTGCAAAAGATAGCAAAAACAAGAGTATCTGTTCTATTCTAAACCCCTGTAGAGCCGAAAAAATTGTTGCCATTTTTATCACGTAATTATTCAGTTTTGTTTTTCATTTATTAGCCAATAAACTGCCAATACAATTACACCTAATATCAACAAAGTCATTGATGTTGAGGAATTTAATGGAATATTAAAACCAAGCAAATTTAATCCGCCGGCTGCTACAAAAACTAATATTGCAAATATTATGAGCAATACAGCAAAGAATTGTGAGTGTTTCTCAAAAACTTTTTGTCCTGCTTGATGTTCCACATGCACTCCTTGTTTTACTTCATATTTCCCCAGTTTGACGCCAGCCAGCTCAATAAACACCATAAACACTAAAATACCAATCACCAACAGAACCAAACCTGTGGACATTGAAGAAAGTACTGTCATTAATTGTGTTGGAACAGAAAGCAAAACAAAAAACGCAGCAACTATCCCTATTATCCCTCGCGCAACATTCGATTCAGGCATTCCTTTCTTTCCGATATGTGAAAGCAAGCCATAAACCAACGCAAAAGAAAGCAGCCACAGAACTATCTTAGCGAACTCTAAATTTTCCAAAAAATTGATTCCTTCAACCAAAGCCATATTGAAAACCCGCATTAATCATTTTCTTTTCAGATATCTCCGCTTTTTTATTGAATATATTTATATATAAGTTTGCCGTTCCGCGCTTTTCAGCATTCTCAAGCCTAGCTTTTTCCGTCGTTTTCCTTCATCAGCGCCCACATCGCGACAATTATTATCGCGAGGAAAAACACCATTCCGAGTATCGTGTCGGAAATTATTATGTTGAAGTTGAAAAGGCCGGTCACCTGCGCCGCGCCGACGAAAATCGCAACGCCTATCAGGATTATTATCGTTGCGAAAAATCTCGGATGAGCGGAAAACACGTGCTTGTCCGCGATTTTCGTTCCCGTCATTTCAAGGAAGATTATTATCAGCAAAAGTCCGAAGGCTATCGCCACAAACGAAGTCACTATCGAGCTCAAAAAGGCCGTGACCTGCGTTGCCGCGGCAGCGAACAACACAAGGAACGCGGCAACTATCGAAATCACGCCGCGCGCGGAATTCGAGTTCGGCAGTTTCGTGTGCGAGAGCACGCCGTAGACGATCGCAAGGGTGAGCATCCACAGGAAAAGAAGAGGCAGCCCCGCTTCGCGCCAGCTAATTATTATCGCGTCAATCGGTGTTACCATAAAAATTGCCTGTTATGAAACAAACCTATGGAAATAATGAAGAAGCAGATATTTAAGTGTTTGCGGACGATAGCGATGAAATGAAAAACGGAATCGTAGTATCGATGTTTATTCGACGAGAAACCGTTCTGACTGCGGAAGCACATCCCTTGCAGTAAGCATTTCAACGAATATAATTTAGAAAACACTTCTTGAGTTTTTGAAACATAACCGGAAAACAGATTGCATCCGAATATTTCATCTCTTTCTTCTTCCCACAGCAGGCTTTTCCTCGCGCATCCTGCGCATAAGAACCTCGACGTGCAGGCCGTGGATGCTTTTTCTCATCATCCAGAGCTCGCGCGCTATCAGCAAGCCGATTATCATCAAAACCCAAGGCAGCATCAGAGCCGCGAAATACTCCGCCCTTGCGAGGAACGACAGCTGCGGAATAATCTGCGCTATTACCGCTGTCCTGTCAGATGTTGGCTGCGAAGCAAGAACAGCGAGCGCGGATATCGCGAGAATTATCACGAAAATGCTTAGCAAGATAAGAATCAGGTCTTCCACTATCTCTTCTGCAGAACCCAGGAATCCGCGTATTTTTTTCAATGGCATAATTAGAACCTACGGTTCCGATACCTCCCTTTTAGTATCGTTCTTTCTGATTATAGATTGTAAAGCCTATTTAAAAAGGTTTTGGATTATTTTCCTTTTCCACCAGCGCTCTCTCCCGCTCCAATTTTAAACGCCGCCCAAAAAATCGATATCACAAAAATCAGTCCAACCCCGAGAACCAAGTCGTCAGGGCTTATTATTCCAAGGTTTGGTATCAACTCGGAATGGCTTGCTACTATCGTGAAAAGCACGAGAATCAGGATTCCGTAGATTATCAGGTTGGTTACATAATTTCCTCCCCTGTTTCCGCGCACACCGACTATCTCAAGCACGAAAACTATGAAAAACATAGCTATGAAGAACATTGTTATCGAAGGCAGGATGTTGAAAAGCATCGAGGTGAACGGCGAATAAGTCGCGGAGAAGAACGCGATCACAAGCGAAATTATCACTTCCACTGCGGCGTTGCCCTTGAAAGCCTTTGATATGCGCAGCACGCCAAACACGACAGCCAGCACGAAGAGGAACGGTATTATGAAGTTCGCATCTATCGATGGAAAGATTAAAGCCATATTTATCAGAATTACTTGCGCGGATTAAAATATAAAGGTTTGAAAAAACTGCACGCGAAGTTATAGGCATTCCTGCTGGTGGAATGAAAAATAGGTTATGTGTTCCTGTTGCCGGAGTGCATATGCCGCAGAAAAAGCGGGAATATCTTTAACGTTCCATATGCACGAAAGCTTTTCAAGTTTTCGGCATGTCAAAAAGCAAAGCTTTTTGTACATCTTTCAAGTCAAACAAAAACAGATTCGACTCCTTTATCTTTTCCTTGAAACTTTTCGCGAATATGGCAAAATATTCCTTTCTGCTTCCATTATTCCATTCCACATATTTTGTCTTCTCTTTCAATTCCGCCAAAATTTTTTTTGCGTCAACATTATCCTGCCATTTGCACTCGCAGAACAGAATTTCTTTCTTAATTTCATTCAGCGCAACTATATCAATCTCATTTTCCTTAAACCACCATTTTCCGATTTTTGTAAAATCAAAAATATCTTCCTTTTTTCTTATGAGAATCTGCCTGCTTACATCTTCAAAAATATATCCCAAATAACCGTTGTAATCTTTTTTTATGACTCTTGCGTCAAATATTCCTTCTTCTATGGAGCTCAAATTCGGATAAATGTATCTGAACCAGAATTTTAGAAAGTTATCCGCAAGATAATATCTTCCCATTCTTGATTTTATGTTTTCGGTTATAGGCACAACCCTGCTAACCATTCCGACTTCAATAAGATTCCTCAAATAAGGGCCTATGTCGGTCCTTTTCGCCTTCAGGAAATCCTTGATCTCGTTCATCTTTGTCTTTCCGTTCGATATTGCCTCCAATATCAGCTTGTATGTGCCTGCATCTTCAAACTCGTATCTCATCAGAAAATCTATTTCATCGCTTAAAAAACTCCTTTCTTTTTTCAGCTCTTCCTGAAGGAATGCCCAAAACTCCTTTTCTATCATTGTCAGATAATAAGGTATGCCGTCCGCAAACGCGTATATTTCAACAAGCTCGCTTATTTCCCTGTCTGGGAAAAATTCCTTAAGCTCCGGGAAAGAAACTGCCTTCAGTTCTATGGAGCCCGTCCTTCTCCCGTAAAGCGGGCTTTTGTAATCAAGAACCTTTGAGGTTATCATGGAAACGGAAGAGCCGAGCAGAAACATCTTTAGTTTCGAGCCTTTCAGGGTTATGTCAACTATTGACTGGAAAATGTTCAGAATGTTCTCATTCTCGCTGATAAGGTTCTGGAATTCGTCAATAATCACGGCTTCGGCGTTGTCTTTCAAAAAATCAAACAACACTTCCCAGTCCATTTTTAATTTTGAGGCTTCCGGATAATGCGCAGCGCAGACGGAATAGAACCTCTCCAGATTCTTCTCCCCGACAGCCAGATAATAGATTCTCTTTCTCTTTTCGGTTGCTTTCAGAATCAATTCCGTCTTTCCAATCCTTCTTCTGCCGTAGATTATCGTTAGCTCAAATTTGCCGCTGTTTAGGACTTCTTCCAGCTCCGAAAGCTCTCTTTTCCTGTCTCTGAACTTCTGTATAACCATAATTATACTAATTAGAATTCTACTATTTAAAGGTTTGTTTGGCTCATTCCCTGCGGAAAAAAGAAAAGAGTATCACGAAGCTCGCGTCGAGGTTGGAAAGGATTAGTGGCATAATTACCAAAAAATAGTTTGTAAAGTTAAAATATAAAGGTTTGAGAAAGCGTGTGATAAAAGCTAAAGGTTCACGCCGTTTCTTTTTCCAGTCCATCCTTTTTTGGTAAGAATTTGTTCGATAACTTCGGACGGACTTCTTGAATATCTTGTAACTATACGTGTATGATATTCTATATCATGATTTTCATGTTTTTGGGAAAAAGCTAATACTTTCTCATAAACTTTGTCTAATTTTGTAGAAGGGTCATATTGTTCCAAATAAAAAAATTCTTTAATTTCTTCCAATTCTTTCTTACCCTTAACAACTGCTATTAAAGTATCTCTTACTGTTTTAGGTAGAACATGACTTTCATAATGTCCTTCTATAATAATATATTTGAAATCACAATTATTACAGTATAGAAAATCTTCTCTGAAGTGTGGTGGAGTAGGCTTTGGAATATCCTTTTTCTTGTCTTTTAATTTAGATTCTATATTTTCTTTCAGATTCTCCAATTCCTCAGCTTCTAAACCGTCTAATTTTTCTATAGTTTTTTCAATCCATTCTTCTTTGCTCATACCATATACTACTACCGAAAAGGATTTAATGTTATAATAATCCTTTGTTAAATAATTTCTTATTTTTTCCCATCTACCAGCTTTTTTCAAGTTCTTCTATCTTTTCATCTATTTGGTGTAGCTTTTCTACCCACTTGTCCTGTTCTCCCGTCACTTTTCCTATATCTCCCGTAAGTTTTCCTGTTCTCATTTCGTCTATTAATTTATCATATTTATCAATTTGTTTTTCCACTATTATTCTTTGTTTTCTTAACCTGTCTATTGCTTCCCCTTTTGCGCCAGCGCCGCCAAGCCCTTTTCCAACCTCTCCGAAAAGCTTTGGGATGCCATATAACTGTTTTAAACTGAAAACCGCATTTATGAAAAACAAAAATAGTCCTATGCCTAATGCTATGAGGAACCATGTTATTGTAAATGGCACTATAAAGTTTCCATACCATCCGCTCCAGACAATGTAAATATACGATATTATTATTACAAGCAGTTGAAACCCGTGATGAGGCTTGCCAAAAACTCTTCCCATTAATCCTAATCCAAACGCTGACAGGAAAAGAAACAAGATTACATGGGGAATCAAGACAAGGTAGAGAAGCTGGTCATGTATCGTAGAATAATTGCTTATCAAATTAGGGCTTATCTTCAGAAACTCCTCGAAAATTATCTGGAAAAGGTTAATCTGGACAGCCATATTTACCAGAAATCTGTTGGGAAAGCAGATATATAAAAATGATGGGAAAATCACTTGCCATTTTTGTTGCTGAGTTTTCTGTATATGTTCAGCCACACATCAGAAATTTTATCGGTGTGATAATATCTTTCTATAACTTGGCTGGCTACTTCTGCCCTTTTCTTTTCGTGATTATAGTTGTCAAATACATATCTTATACCTTCTTTTATCGAGTTTTTGTCTCTCGGCCTTACTCCTATAGCAAAACCGGGATCAACAAAAGCCTCTTTCGGACCGCCTATATCTGAAACTATAAGAGGCGTTTCCATAGCCAAAGTTTCCAAACCTACGACAGGCATATTTTCAAATCTCATGTCTGATGGGAGAACAAAAATATCAGCTGCTTTATAGAGGGAAGGCAATACATCGCTTGGTTGAAAACCCAAAATCTCTAATTTACTTGGATGATTTTTGAATTTATTTTCCAATATTTCTCTTTCTTTTACATCAAAAGCTGGACCTGCATGAACCAATTTAATATTATATCCTTCTTTTATAAGTTCAGTTACAGCTTCACCTGTCTCATAAATACCCTTATCTTCTTGTAATCTTCCAACACAAAGAATAATCTTTTCATCTGCGTTGGTTTTTAGTTTTCTTTTAAAATCCTCAGTCATTTCACGGACTTTCTGGTCTTTCTTATAATCAGTAAAATGGGTTGAATTTGGCACAGCTATTGTATTCTTTTCGGGAAAAGAATCACGAATCTCATCCATTACATATCTAGAAGGTGTCGTAATCAAGTCCGCATGCTTCATATGTTCTAATGCAATGTCATGAGTTAATTCGTCCCTTCCGTGTACTGTATGAATTAACGGAACACCGCTTTCCTTTTTCTTTTTGTTTAATTCTGTAAGCTTTCTGCTGCGAGTATGACTGTGTATTAC
The DNA here is from genome assembly GCA_049303335.1 of Candidatus Aenigmatarchaeota archaeon. Lineage (GTDB taxonomy): Archaea > Aenigmatarchaeota > Aenigmatarchaeia > Aenigmatarchaeales > DAIDAN01 > DAIDAN01. Next base: position 16,316 of record JBAQNA010000029.1, on the reverse strand, counting down.
ATCATAATTCTCTTTTAAAACATAACCAAGTATTTCATCTGTAGATTTTCTGGTCAATTCATAATTGCTGTCTGAAACCCTATAATCATGATCGTTCGCGTTGTCTGTCCAAAAATTCAAACCTTCCAACAATGTTATTTTGTGATTCTTTTTTCTGAAATAAGTTGTCAATTCCAAAGGCACAGAATCAGAGCCGCTGTTTATTCCTATGCCAAACCTTTCCATAAGAATATACATGTCTAACCGCCTCTCTCAAAATAATTTCTTATTTCTTCGAGGTTCGGTATTGGATTTACAATAATGCTTGATTCTTTCGAAAGAGTTCTGGCAAGATAAGGGTTTTTTACGAAATCAGAAGGATTGTATACTTCAGATTCGTCCTCATTCGTTCCAACATAAGGTCCATGTTGACCTGTTATCCCGCCGAGATATGCTTGCATATATGGAACAATATGTCTTGGCGCGGTAGGTCTACCTCCAAAATAGGCATGATAAGAAGGGACAGCATAAGACGTATAGGGCGGTATAACTTCTTTGAGCTCTTTTTTCATTTCTTCAGCTGTCAGCGTCCTTTTATCGAACAGTTCTTTAATGAAATTATCAGCTTCATGTATTTTTCCTCTATAGCCTTTTTTATATCCGTGATAAAGTGTTTCTGCAGATTTAACAGGAAAATAAGCAAGATGAGACAGGTTTGTTACAGATATTTGTTGAGATATGGGTACAGGTATAAATCCCGCAATAGTAAAAGGGAAAGCATCATTTGTCTGAGGCGAACCTTCAAGCGCATTACCATCTATTTTCAGAATATCTGATATTGATGTAGATTCTTCCTGAGAGCCCCCATGTTCTCCTATAATTGTTTTATAAAGATTGACAATATTTTCTATTGTATCATATACCACTGTCTTACCAAAATCATCTACCTTTGCTCTTCGTTCTGCCACAGCTATAGGTATTCCTTTTTCACCGCCCATATTCATTCACCATTATTTTTTACATTATTTTATACGCACGCAATCTTTAAATGTGCACGAAAAGCTTGAAATTATTTCTGCTTTTCGGCATGCCAAAAACGCAAAGCGTTTTTATGCACTTATCATTTGTTAGTTATTTATCAGTAAAAACTTTCTATATCTATATTACTCATAAGTAGTATATAAAGCTTTGCATTGGGGTTCGGCAGAAGGCGAAACTACTCCCAATATTCTTTAATATCATGTCTTTCTTTTAATCTTTTTTTCATAAATTCTGCAGTTCCAGTGTCTATCATATCTGCGCTGCGCATATCTCTTATTTCTTTTAATCCACGTTCATAACCCTTTCTGTTAAAAGCTGCAACAGATTTAGAAATTTTTTCTGAACAATCACCACAAGGAGAAGCTATGCGAATTAGTTCACCAGTTTGTGTATTATATCCTATTATTTTATCTTCTGCCAGTCTTCCGCATCTAAAACAGTATCCCATACCATCTATTTACCACTGTAAAGTATTTAAGCTTATCAGGAGCAGCCGGCAAAAGGCGAACAAATTAAATTCTGGTATTTTAAATACCTATTTATTGGTAAAGTATATAAGTAAGTTCATATATAATACCGTTTAATTGGTATAGTAATAAGATGTACTCAAGCAGTATATCAACGCATAAAAGGTAGAATTATGGTAAAGCTGGAAACTCTTATGGAAGAGGGAAAGATAGAGAAGATAAGCGAGCTTGAGCTTGAAAGATACCTGAATTTCTTTGAAAACTCATACAAGGACGATTTGGAGCACAGCAAAAGCAATATTGAAACCTTTCCGAGATGGAGCATTATATCAGGTTATTACGCGATGCACGACATAACGAAACTTTTTCTCGCGAAAAAATTCAGGATAAAGATTTTGCTGGAAATTCATGCAACCGCGATAAAAGTTCTAAACGAATTGATAAGGAACAGGGAAATCATAGAGTTGATTGAAAAAGGCTATCAGGAATTTTTGAGCCTTGCGAATGATTTGAAGGAAGCAAAAAAGGAAAGGGTAAAAGTCCAATATTACACGGGAACAAAATTCATGGAAGATGAATACAGGAAAAGCGCTTCCGAGTTTCATAAAGATGTTGTCCTGCCGTTCTTAAAAAAGATAAAAGAGTTGCTAAAATGATAGCGCAAATATTTGACAGCAATGCGTTCAAAATATTGGCTGTAATGTCATTGTCAAGAGGCTCAAGATTTCAGAGAAAAGAGTTGAAAGAAAGAACAAGAATGAATAATGTTATTTTGGACAAATCGTTGCAAACCCTTCTGAATTCAGGGATAATAAAAAAAGAAGACAGGTATTTTGTCTTTAATCTGGAAAACAGGTATGCAAAACAAGTTTCAGAAATGCTATTGCAGCAGTACAGGGATTTGAAGGATATTCCTCTTAATGTGTATTTTTCAATAACCGAAATTATTTTGTTTTTAAGCAGGTTTAAGCTGGAAGTCTACTTGTTCGGCTCGTATGCGAAGCTCATCTTTAAGGAAACTTCTGATATTGATTTGACGGTAATATCCGATTCAATAAACGAACATAAGAAAGAAATCTCAAAATTTATTCAAAAAATAGAGAGAAAATACGGAAAAACCATAGAGTTGCATTATTTCGGTTCTGATTTCTACAAAAATAAGAAAGACCCGATTGTGAACGAAATACTAAAGAATGGAGTAAAATTAATATGATAAATGGGGTTTCGGCAAAAGGCGAGCCTGAAGCTATCCTGTCCAGACTTCCCTTATCCTGAAGGAAACCCTGTTTTTTCTGAAGAAATCAAACATTTTTTTATAGCCTTCCTCCGGAGCCATAATCACGCTTGGGTTGATTTTCTCCCCTCCTATCTCATCCAAAATCCCAATCTTTTTGTAAATTTTTTTGCCCTTTCTTGCGGAGTACCCGTAAATTTTTCTTACGACGGCGACACTGTTCTTATGCTTGAGATTGGCAAGGCTGAAAGATAATATGAAATGGTGCTTTAGCTCCAGCGGAAGCTCTTTATACTTGCCATAAAGGCTTATTCCGCTGCTTATTATCTCCCGCTTGAGTGCGGACCATTTTTTTGAATTTAAGTCCCCAACGATGCATTTTACCGGCAATTCCATTCCTTTTAATTTCCATGTGCGCCGGGAGTATATTTCAAATTCGTCCTGCGCTTCATTGACCGCTTTTTGCATTGCTTTCGCTTTTCTCTCTAAAACGTTTACAAAAATGTCAACATCGCTTTTTTCCGAGGCCTCCCCTCTCGCAGCAGACCCGAAAAGAATTATGCCGTTTATTTTTTCCGCTTCCTTGCCAAGCTTTTCGAGCAGGAACGAGGCAAAATCAAGCGCATAAGCAACCAGCGAAGTCATTTTAGCACCTCGCTTCTCAGAATATCCAGAAGCTTCCTGAATTCCAGAACAACGGCTTCAACAACCTCTTCGGGCTGAGGCTTTCCATAACAAAGAAGATTTCTGTTTTTCTCTACGCACGGAAACGAAGTTTCCAGCAGAGCCGCGAACTTCGTTCGCGTGCATATTCACGGCCGCGGCAGAGCAGTGAAATCCAAGCGTTCTTTGCCTTTCGGAAATCATTCCTTTCTTCACGCATTCTTCTACACTTCTATGCTCTCCTCAAGGTTCTTCTTATGAAGTTCTTCTTTCATGTTTTATCAACGGAGTTTTGTAGTTACAAATGTAGCAGCGATGTAGTTACAATTATAGCATCAGAAATATAAAGCTTTGCCGCGAATACTATTCCATTATTATAGGCTCGGTTATCTGCGCCGCGACGAAGTGCCTCTGCAGCTCGACGAGCGCGCGTTCCATTTTCCTTATTCTCGATTCCAGCATCTTCAGCTCGGGGAAAGCCCTCATCTTCTCGTCAAAATCATGCTCCTTTTCCATCAGCTGCATGTTCCTCGTTTCCCAGACGCGCAGGCTGTTCGCGAGTCCGTCCGCCATTTTGGTTTTCTCGTCCACGTACCTCTTCAGGTTTTCTGTTTCCTTCCAAACCTTTTCCACGTCGGAATTGAGCGCGAACAACTTCAGCTTCTCCTCAATGTTCCTGTCTGTACCAGAGACGGGAGGCATTTTACCGGAATTGTGTTTCGATATTTCGTCTATTTTTCTTGAAAACTCATTCAATCTACTATTCATCATTTCCTCCATTGCCCTGCCTGCGACCTCCTTTTGCGGGATATGCAGCGCACTCATTCTTCCGTCAACGTATTTCTGCAGCACGTCCATCCTGCTTTTCATTTCCATCGAGTTCTTTTCCGCAATCCTTCTCATGTTTTCCAATTCTTCCCTGCCATAACCCTGCGCGGGGGATGCGGTCATTTCGCTTTTAAGATTCTCAATGGAACTTTTCAGTCCTTCTATTTCGCCGGAATAGTCCTTTCCGCCGTTTCCCGCGCTTTCCATTTCGTCAAGCCTGCGCAGGATATCCTGAAGGCTGTTTTCGCCCGCGCCGCTTTTTTCCTTCCCAAGATTGCCGACAGTTTCCTGCAGCGCTTCAATGTCGCTTTGCAGCTTCTCTATCGCATCAGACGACGGCTGGGATTCGGAGAATGGCTGCGCTTCAGCTGATGACGGTTGCGCATTGTTTTTCAAATCTTCAACAGATTCCTTGAGGCTCGCGACGCTGTCCTCGATTTTTTCCAGCCTCGAGTTTAGCTGCGAGTCGGACTTTGCGGCTTCCGCTTTCGTCGGCTTCTGTTTCGGCCTCTCCGGCGCTTCCTTTTCCGACACCATATCCTCAAGACCGCTCACATGATCAAGTATGCCCATAACCCCACCTTTAACAAGTATGACCTATTGCTGTTTGTAGCAGTTTATATTATATTCACCGGTTCATTCTTTCGGCCAGTTTTTTGATTGAACTGACGATTATCTTCACGCTTTCTTCGGTCTCCTTCTTGAATGACGCCAATTCCTCTTTCATTTTTTTAATTTCATCGCTTGCGCCTGCACCCGCTGCCGCAGCACCCTTTCCCGAGAACTTTAACGGTTCAATGGAATCAACTTTCCTGCCGAGGCTGTTCAAAGAATCCTCGAATTCCGCTATTTTTTTTCTTGAGAATTCGTCGTATCCCGTAGCGGTCGGCGCAAACTCCCCCGCTGGCGTAACTTTCTCGAGAACTTCCTTCATTTTTATTATGTCAAGATTCGCGACCATCTGCAAATCCTCCATATTCTCCAGCCTGTCTTCCACGGCAACAACCCTCTGCTCCTGCTCGGGGTTGAGATTCCCGCGTTGCATGCCCGCGCCCATGTTCTGCACGGAAGCTTCGAGATTGACGAGCCTTTTTTCAAGCTCAAGAAAATAAGCGCTGTTTTCAGCGTTTCCTTTTGTTTTGTCCTCGATAATCATGAGACCGACCCGAAAGAATGCATATTCGAATATAACTATTGGGTTGACCATTAATAAATCTATTCCGGAGCCGACCGCCAAAGCGCTGTCCGCAGCCGCGGCAACTATTCGCGCGGCTCATTGAAATACTTTCCGGAATTTCCTTATCTCGGTTTCCAATTCCTTCCTATCAGCGCCCCAAAAGTCGAGGTATTTCCTTATGCGGATATTCTTCGCTGCAATTGCCGGAATGTCCGCGTTGTTTAGCATGCGCGCCGCGCTCTCGTCCAGGTCCGCTATCACGGCTTTCGGCTGGAGTGTTATAAGCATCCTTAGCGCAGCGCGGCTCTCGCCGGAAACACGCGCGAAGAAGACAACGGAATTGTTTATTCCAAACGTCTTGTCTTTTTCAAGAATGCTGTCCTTGTCAAAATCGTCCATACGAATCACAGGAACGCACCCGTCGCTGCTTATCATTTCCAGCTCGCTTATTTTCGAGAACCGCTTTTTCAGCGCGCCAACCTCGGACGAGAGGTTTTTTATGAGCGCGTCTCTCAGCGAAATCTCCTTTCCGTGAAGAACAATCCTTCTCTGGTTTTCGTTCTTTTTCCTTTCCTCCTCGAGAAACAATTTTTTCTGTTTTTCCAGGCTTCCGACTTTTGCCCCGAGCTTTTTCGCGTATTCGTTGGTAATCTCAAGACTGCCCTCAAGCGATTTTATTTTCTTCAACAGGGCTTTTTCCGAAGCGTTTTTTTCCATATTGTTCGCCTGCAAAAACCGTCATTTATTCCGAATATTCGCTATTCAGCATTTCAAAAACCCTTTTCGCCTTTTCCCCGCCTATGCCATCTATCTCCTGCAATTCTTTTTCCGAGGCGGAGAATATTTTTTGCGGCGTACCGAAGCGGGCGAGCATTCGCTTCGCGAGAACGGTGCTGACGCTCGGCAGGCCCGCGACGAGGAATTCCTGGTGCTTTTCCATCGATGTTATGCCCGCCTTCGGCCTTATCGACAACGTTCTTTTGTCCTCAACCTGCTCACGCTTCGCAATCTGGAAAATTATTCCCGCGGTGTCGATATATGACTGCGAAAAAATAATCGGGACGCTGAAGTCAAGCGCCAGCGAGGCAAGCGCCCCCCTTATCGCGTTCGGATGAATTCTTGAAATGTTCTGCCCGTTTTTTTCTATCAGCAGAATGGGCTTTTCATACGCGCACAATTCCTTCATCTGCGAGAACAGGCGGCCGTCCATTATCGAGCTCGCGAAATCCGACTCAGACTTTCTTTCCACGACTACCCTGTCCGAACAGACGTAGTCGCCGACCGGAAGATTCTTTTTTTCAATCACGCAGAGCCTTTCAAGCTCGGAAATCACTGCGCCGTTTTCCCTGTTGTCCGCGAATATTTTCACGCCCTCCTCGAATGCCATGGTGAAATAACGGGGGAAGTTTTATATATAATTCCCAATATGGATGATTATGAATCGCAACGGCTGGTAAAGACGAACTTTATGAATCGCCAACATTAGCGTTCATTTTGGCTTCATTCCACATCGTGGGGAAATCCGGACTTCAGATTTCAGGCCCTCGGGCTTTGGTTTCGGCGCCGCGCAAGCGGCATCAAAGAAGTTCGGACCTCAAAAGGCCTTTTCTTTTTCTTCGAAAAAGAAAACCCCTGGGAAAAGAAAAAGCTCAAGCAAAAAGAAGCAATGCAGATTGCATCAGAAAATAACTGGAAGTGATGTGTTTAAATAGTTTTGCCACCAATAAGAAGTATCGATAATTAATAAATTGTGATTAAAATGTTTGGAGGCTTAATATATTATTTTACTAAAAAGAAAGAAGCTAAGCCAACCAAAATAACAAGAGAAGATTATGAGTCAGCGGTAAGGGCAATGCAGTCTATGGAAAAAGATGAATTGGTAGAACCCGGCTATGATTCATATCGAATTTTTTGGAAAACTGTTGATGAATATAAAAAACAGAATCAGGAAGAATTTCATTAAAGATATTCTTATAATAAAACATGATGGTGATTAAAAATGGTATTTGAATATTTAGCAAATTTGTTAGGAATAAATAAGTCAGCGAAAATAGAAGGTACTGTACGCGAAGAAGCTCATAAAATATACGAATCTGCGATTACATCTTTGGAAAATATGTTCAGCAATCCTATAATAGGACTTGACACTCGTCAAGATGTTGAACAGCTTGGTAAGATAGTAAAGTCCTATGAAACTAAACATCCTCTTTGCAGGATTGATGGTAAAGTCTTTTACCTAACAAAAGACAATAATAATCTTTTAGCGCCGTTGTAAACTTTTGATTTTTTTATTTTCTTCTTATTTTCCGCCGGCGCTTTTTACAAGTTCAATACAGAAAAGTGCCGTCAGAACTCCCCCAGTTTTTTCTGCTCGTTCTTTTCCTCGAAGTCCTTTTTCATTCCGGAAAGAATCTCCTTCATCTGCTTTTCCTTGCGCCGCGCGATGTAGAAGTTCGCCTCGTCGCGCGTTCCGCGCGTTATGAGAAAAACGATTTTGCCGATTTTCGACCTTCCCACGCGGCCGCGCCGCTGAATCGTGCGGATTTCGCTCGGCACGGTGTCGTAGAATATCGCGGTGTCAGCGGAGCCGATATGCAGCCCTTCCTCCCCGATGGGCGAAGTGATGAGGCAGTTGTAGGTTCCGTCGTCAAAGCTCCTTACAATGTCAATCTGCTCTTTTTGAGAAAGTCCCTTGCTTCCGGACTGGCCAATCAGGACCGCGGGGCTGCATCCCGCAACTTCGGACAGCTTTGTTTTTATCAGGTCTATGTTGTCCCTGTAATGCGAAAATATTATGACTTTTTTCCCATCGCCAACACTCCCGAAAACCAGCTCAATAAGCTTTTCAACCTTCGGGTGTTCCCCGGATTTTTCCAGCAGCGCGACAGCTTTTTCAAATTCGTAGTCGGCGGCAATCCGCTGCGCGCCTTTTGACTTGTCCTTTTTCAGCTTGTCCGCGTAAATTATGGAAGCCGACACGCTCTGCGTTTCCGCAAGCTCGAGCAGGTGCCAGATTTTTATCGCCTCCGTTATGGCGGATATTATCGCGTAGCCCGCAGGATTTCTTCCCAGCTGTTTTGCAATCCTTCTCTGCGCGTCAAGCAAATCTTTTTTCGAGAGAACGTGAAGCCTGAACCCGTTCAATCTTTCAATCCTTTTTTTCAGCATGGCTTTCAGCAAGAACTGAACAGCCTTGAGACCTTCGGGCAAATCCACCCTTATCGTTTCCGTTTCCACTTTCTGCATATAGGTGCTGACGTCCGCGTCGGTTTCCGAGCGGATTTCCACAGCCTCGATAAAAAGGTTGCCGCATATCTGCTTTATTTTTTCCTCCGAACTTCCCGGCGAGGCTGTCAGCCCGAGTATAAGTCCGATAGAATTTTCCTTGTAAGCTTTTGCGACCGCCGTGTACGCGTAGTTGCCTATAGAGCGGTGCGCCTCGTCAACGACAAGCAGGGAAAAGTTCTGCAGGTTAAGGCTTCCGTTTTTTATGTCATTTTCCGAAGTCTGCGGCGTTGACAAAATTATTTTTGCATCGGAGTAAAGTTTTGTTCTCGATTCGGCGTTCGTCGCCCCGGTCAGCAGGACAATCTTGTCTTCATCAATATTGAGGAATTTCCTGAAACTTTTTTCGTGCTGGCTCGCGAGCGGCTTTGTTGGCGCGAGCACGAGAATCTTGCTTTCCGGGAATTTTGCCAGGCGCTCCGCGACAAGAAGCGCGGCGAGCGGAGTCTTGCCGGTTCCGGTCGGCAGCACGACGAGCGTGTTTTTCGCGGACGCGGTCTTGAGAATGGTCTCCTGATAAAGCCTCGACTCGATAGAATTTTCCTTTATCAGCGGGTGTGAAACGTATGTCATAGCCATTAACGCGCGTTTGAAAGTTATATAATTTCGATAAAGGCACAAACTGCGGGGCTATTCAAAAATTCATCCCGCGCCGAGCAAAAACACGGTGTAACCTATCGCGACAAGCACGAGCGAGTGGCGCAGGCCCGCGAGAACCGAGCCCTCGGACATCTTGCCGATCGCCACGCCCGAGAACAGTCCCTGTATTATGATAAGCCTGCTGAACAGCTCCTTGTATATCGCGGCAAGCTCCGCCGTGCTTACGGGGGTTGTGGTGATGTCCTGTATTCCCCCGCCGCCCAACATGCTCGGTATCAGGAATTTCTGGAGGCCTATCATCACTCCCAAGAATATGAAAAAAATAGTGTAGCCCGTAAGCATCTGCGCGAATATGTGGGAGGACCTCTCCTGCTTTATTTTGTCAATCTCCACTATGCTTTTTGCCACCGCCTCGAGCACGTGCGCGATGTTTCCGCCGCTCCTGTGCGTCTCTATTATCGTCGAGACCGTCCTTTTCATTGCGCCGCTTCCGGAGTGCTCCCCGAACTTCGTGAGTATTTCCTCGAAAGGGACTCCCCATCCGATCTGCACCGCTATCTTTTTCGCGTCCGCGGAGAGCGCGCCGTAATCGTTTTTTTTCGTGTTCATTATCGCCTGCGGCAGCGTCATTCCCGCGGACAGCCCCTCCGTTATGTCCCGGAGAAAGTCCGGAAACCTTGACTCAACCTCCTTCGAATACGCGTAATCCCTGTACATCATATAGAGCGACGGCCCCATGATAATGGCTACGGCCATAAGGTTCAGCGTGGTGAAAACCTGCGAGTTTGACGCAAACCACGCGAAATTCATGACAAGAATGGCGAACCCTACGGCTATCGAAGCGGACACTATTTCCCTTGTCTTTTGCGTCCTGCCGAATATCCTTTCCATCGTATGGCTTACATCCATGATAATCAACTGCATTCAATTATTTTTTGGCGGCTGCCAATTATTACAATTATTTTATTTTTTGATTAAACTTTTTTCGCCAGGCACGAAAACGTTTCACGTTTTCGGCTCCGCCAGAAACCTTCGGTTTCTGTGCGAGTGAGCAACGACGATATTTGTATGCGAAGCATCAATTATATCATCGTTGCGAACTGCACGAAAAGCTTTCAGCTTTTCGGCATGCCGAAAAACCGGAGGTTTTTCGTGCACTTCACCTAAAAAGTTTATCTACAGCTCGGGCTGCGTGAGGTGGACGAAAATTATGAAAGCTACATTTACGACCGGTATCAGCAGATAAATGCCGAGATCCATGACGCCCACTTTGTAGGTTCCCGCGAGAATGTCGCCGCTTCCCGTGATCGGCATTCCCATCATGTCGCCTCCTATCATGTTCATGATCGCAAGAATCGCTATCAAAAACATCGGCGCCATTATCAGGACCGCGGTGTAAAAGTCCGCGTACGTGGAAAGCACCTCGAGGTATTTTTCCCTTTTTATCCTGTATTCAAAAAGCGCCTTGTCAGACTGCGTTTTCAGGAAGAGCTGCAAATTCCCGCCTGTCTCGATTATAGTCGTCATCCCGTCAAGCAGTTCCCTGAAAACGGAGGACGGAGTGCGCTTGGCAACCTCCTTCATCGACGTGACAACGTCCAGCCCGAACAGCTCGATGTTCCTCACAATCTTTTCCGCCTCCTTCGAGAGTTCGCCGTATTCGCCGAAGCTCGTGAGCAGCTTGAACATCGTGGACGGCGGGACGCCGCTGCCTGCGATCGCTGCCATGTGATTTATGGCAAAAGGCATGTTGGCGTCAATGCTCCTTTTTCTTGTGTTCGCTGCGGACATCGGGTACAGATAAACCATGGCAAAAATAAAGGCTGCAACCGCGGCCGACGCGACAGCGCTGTACAATACGGATGCCAGTATGTCTGCTCTCGCTATTGCAGCCGAAATGAAAAGGGCGGTGAAGAAACTTACGAAAAAGCCGAGCAGGGGCAGGAAAAAAATCAGCGAAATATACGTCCTGAAAAGTATTTTAGTGCCGGCCTCGGACAGCGGTTTCCTGACGGATTCAAATGACATGGAATACCTGTCAGCCCATTTCCCGAAGAATTTTACGCTCATCGCCTTGAGCTGCGCATAGTCGTCCTTTTCCCGCGCCGAAATCTTGGCCTTTGCGGGCTTGCCCTTCTTTTTGGATTGATTAGGAATAGCCATAATACAAAATAGCAGAGCCTGTTATATAATGTTTTCTTCGCGGGTTTTTCGTTTTGGCTTTTGCCGTTTTACCGCAGGCTCCATAAAACAGAATTATCAAGCCTATTATAAAAAGATTCGGAAAAAGAAAGAAAATGAAATTTCATATTATCCGTTTCATCGCAACCGTCTCGTCGGGCGCAAGCGCGCGGCTCCAGATGCGAACCTCGTCGATCGTGCCGTTATAATGACGATTACCAAAATAATCTCCGAATTTTAATACATTAGTTGTTGTATCAATAGTATAACTATTTCGACCATTAAGTACTGTGGATAAACTTAAAACACTATCCCTATAAGTAGTTAGTCTTCTAGTATTACTATCATATGTTCCTACTAAATTATGCCAATTTCCGTCTATATTATTTCCACCAAATGCTTGTATAGCTTCTACCCCATCTACGCTTATATCAAATTCTCCATTCGGCGCCCACGATCGCACATCAATAACATAGCCCGGCCACTTCATCAGAAGTGTTCTACTTAGAGTATTTACAGTTGTTTTCATCCATACACTCACCGTAATCGCATCAGTGATATTCAAACTCGCCCCATTCCCAGCATCAACATAATCATTCACTCCGTCGAACTGCAATCCTTCTCTGAATTTTCCATCAGTCCATCCGCTTGTGCCGTTTCCTGTAATGTTCATGTTGGCCAATGTCCCAACATTCCCGTTTCCCGAACCGTCATACGCCCTGCCCCCGCTTCCCTCGTCGAAGTTCCAGCTTCCCGCCAAGCCGTCGGGATTGGGAATTATCTCAACAAGCGATTGCGCGACTGCGGCGCCGTTTGTTATCTTTAACGAATGTTTTCCAAACGGTATCTGCCACAGTCCCGAAATATTTACAACACTCGAATTGCCTTCCTGTATCGTGTTAGTGTTCGCGCCCAATACAATATCATCCATCATTACAACCAGCGATTTGTTCTCAATCACGCCTTTCCCGCAGTTTCTCAGCGTTATTTGATTGCCGGCTATGTTGTCAACCTGCATGCACATCGACAACTGCGCCGTTAATTGCGATGCCTGCTGATCGCCTGAAGAAGTTGTCTGCGTTGCGAGAGTCGAAGAGAAAACGTAAAACACGCCGACCAAAGAGACAGTTGTCATCAGAAGCATGACGGTGGCGATGACCGCGGAGATTGCTTTTGTCATATGGAAAAATATGCGGACACTGATATAAAGTTTTACATCTCCCCCGCGTACGCCTCCTCCTTCGGATAAACCACGATGCCCTTGTGCGTTATCTTGTAGGGGTGCAGCTTCTGGGAATGGTCGGAGCCGCGCAGCTTCCACACGGTAAGGCTCCTGCTGAACTGCGAATTCGTGCGCAGATAATAAAGCACTATCACGCCGTCCGCGACGAATTCCTCGACGCTGAAGCGCGAAAGGTCCTTCTGCTCCGCGAGAACTTCAGATATCATCAGGGTTGTGCACCCGAGCCTGTGAAGCATCGTGCTCAGGCCGAAAATTATTTTCCTTATCTCGGGAATGTCCCTCACGTAAAGCCCGAGCGCGGAAATGGAGTCAATCACTACGCGCTTTGCGTTTATTTTCCTTATCGAGTTCTCAAGCATCTCTATTATGTCCTCCGCGTGATACGGGTCGTATTTGACGAACAGCACCTTCCCCTTTTTCTCCAGCTCGTCAAAATTCCATCCGAACAGCTTCGCGTTCGACTTGATGTTTTCCGGCGTCTCCTCGAAGCTCACGTAAACCGCATTCTCGCCGCTGACCGCGCCGTAATATATGAACTGCGACGATATCAGCGTCTTTCCCGTGCCGCACGTCCCCGTCAGGAGCGTGAGCGAGCCTTCGGGCAGCCCCCCGGATATGAGCTCGTCAAGCCCTTCAACTCCGGTCTTTATCCGTTCATTTTGCACAGCCATTAGACACACCGTTAACCGTCATTTTAAACATATCTCGCATCAGAAGCCCATTTTTTATTGGTAGTTTGCAGATATAATGCTTTTGCCTGCAAAGGCTCCGCAGAAATGCCGCGAAATTGCTTCGCATTTTTGACATGGCGAAAGCCGGAGGTTTTCGTTCATGAACCTAATTTTTAAAATCAGAACGGCTTTTTCGGCGGTTTGCATATGCGCCGCCATGCGCTTCCCGGGTTTCCCGCCCGTCGGGGATTTCTGCTGAGCCGCATGAAAACGCCGAATCAGGGCACTGAGATATGCCCGCATTTATTTTATTGCGCCTTGCCCTGCGCAAGCTCTTTTATGGTTTCGTAAGTGCCGAACTCCGGAGCGAGCGAATCATACCAATCGTATTTGCCATAAGAAAGATTTTCTCCTTTTTGGCCTGTCACACCCAAATTCCCTCCATGTATGGGGTATATAAAAACGACTCCTTTTTGCTGTAAATAAGCATCCGCGGTTTTTAAAAATTGGATTGCATCTTCATTGCTTAATGAGCTGAGGGCGCCCAACGGCGAACCTGCGGTTCCGTAATCTATCCGCGCAAAAATCGGCGTATTTCCAAATTTTTCTTTGATTTTAGTTATGGTGGTATCCCATCTATTTTCATTCATTTTGCCGGAATTAATTTCTGCAGCCCCGACAGTCATCATAACGGCATCAAGATCAGGCGCCTGATAAGGAGCTTCAAGCAATATCGCATAATCGCCGACTACCGCCCAGCTTACGACATAAACATATTTTCCTTTTGAAAGGCCATATTTATGAATTTCATCGACTATGTATGTGGCAGCATCATAGGATTCTTTTACAATTGGGTCATTCATATCCCCGGTTAATTGTTCCAACAAATATGCTTGCCCATAAAGCCCGTCTATCCATATTGCGTCTACCCCAATATCTATCTGCTTCTTTGCCCAGCTTAAAAAAAGCTCTTTGACTTCAGGATTGGTTATATCCGGCACATACCATTTCATTTGCTCTTTTGGATCATATGGCTGGCCGGCTTTTATCCAGCCGAAATGCACTGCAAGTTCCGTCTGGTACTGGTCTTTAGTTTTACTGAGCCCCCACTTACCCGGGTCTAGCGCCATATTCCAGAGTTCGTCTTTGGTATATGTTTGGCCAGTTATTTCGTTTCTGGAAGCGGGATCTAAATATTCCGCCAAAAATCCGCCGCCAAATATGATATTGGGCATCTCTGTCTTTATTTGAGAAATAGCCTTCCCAAAAGATTCATAACTATACCCGGATAATTTGCAATTGCTTTGCTGCGCTTGAGGCAAATCAGAGCATTTTTCAGGCAATGGATTTTGCCTTATCAATCCCTGAAATATGAAATCGGTTTTAGTATCCTTAAAGATTTTAATAACATCGCCCGTAGTCCTTCCATTCATTCCATCAGTTACATATCTATATTGAGAAATAACTTTGACTTGTGAAAGTTTTGTTAATGCATCCTCCATGATTTCCTGCGCCGAACTGTTGGTTGGCATTGGCACTACAGTTCTTCCCATGCTCTCCAGAATCCCTGAAATTTTGTTCAATAATATATCCGCGGTTTTATAATCCCTGTTATCCAAAGCCTGTCTCGCTTCCAGTCCAAGCTTTTCCGCTTCGGAAACGTCATAGCCGTCTGCCTTTGCAGCGTCATACTCTGACTTAAGAAGCTCTAATTTTTGCAAAAGCTCCTGCTTTGAAGGGCTTTGAGAATTATTTTGCCGCAATACGGCAACGGCTATCAGAGCGATTATAATTAACGCTATAATTAGCGCTATAATTACTGCTGTTTTTTTGCTCATGAGTAACTATTCGGCATGTTGGCATATAAACTTATTGCTTCGCGTGGCTTTGCCCGAAAAGTCTGAAATTATAATTTAAATCGATTAATTGCACCGGTCAAAAAGCTGAGATAATACTGCAATATATTACTTATCGGGCAAAGCCGCTTCGCGTTCAAGAATCAGCTTACGCCCGCCATTTTCAGGATCTTCTCCGGATTCTTGTGGTAGTCCGATATCATTTCGGACACTTTTATGTAGTTCTTTATTTCCTCCTTTTTCATCCATTCGAGGATTTTTTTCCTGCGCTCCATCTCCTTCTCGAGCTCCTCCACGGAAATTCCCTTCGCCTTGGAAATCTTCTGGAGCATCACGGTAGAGCCGTTGAACTGGAAATTGTCGGAGGACGGCATCCACGCAAAAACCTTGTTTATGGAGGCCGCGCCGGTCGTGCTGTCTATCGATTCTATCTCTGCCACCTCTTTCACGCGGCGCGCGGACTTGTTCACCTCGCGGGCGTGTACCATAACCACTATCATATCCAGCGTCTCTATGAGGCTCGGCGATATCTCTATCGGCGGGGTCTCGAGCCTGTGCACCACGTCCTCCACTTTTCCCGCGTGCATAGTGCCGATCGAGGGGTGGCCGGACGCCATTCCCTGAAACATCACGTAAGCCTCGCTTCCCCTTATCTCGCCGACTATCACGTAATCAGGATTCTGCCTGAAGCTTTCCTTCAGCAGGTCGAACATGCTGACCTCGCCGTATTTTCCCGCGTCGGACTGGCCGCCGAATCCGGCCCTTGAAACGGAAGGTATCCAGTTTTCGTGCGGAAGCTGGAGCTCGCGCGTGTCCTCTATCGAAATTATCTTCGCCTCCTGCGGTATGAACAGCGACAGCGTGTTCAGGAACGACGTCTTTCCCGTGGCCACGCCGCCGCATATGAGAATCGAGGCGCCGTATTCCATTGCAATCCACAGGAACGCAAGCAATTGCGAGTCCGCGGTTCCCATCTCCATCATGTCAATCGGCGAGAACGGCATCTCCGAGAATTTTCTTATAGAAAAAGTCGGGCCGCGCGTCGTGACGTCGCCGGCGAGCGAAGCCTGGACTCGCGAGCCGTCCGGAAG
>JBAQNA010000028.1:0-8879 GCA_049303335.1 Candidatus Aenigmatarchaeota archaeon | reverse complement strand
ACCACCAACTGCTGGTTTTACTCCCGCCGCAGGTGCTGCTCCTTTTCCTGCAGGCGCCGCTGCCGCGGCTTTTGCAGGCGCTGCCGCGCCTTTTCTTGTAACCCCAATCTGTATTCCCGTTCTGAACGAGGAGCGCGTTCTTTGTCCGCGCACGGGCTGCCCTATCTCGTGGCGCACTCCCTTGTAGCACCTTATTTTTTTCATGAAGTCGATGTCAGTCTTTACAGCCAGAAGCAATTCCGACTCAACAAGATGATGAGACTCGCCTGTAAAGGTTTCCTTGACGCGGTTTACCATATGCGCCGGGAATCCGTACTTTACCGGATTCTTTATGACGTCTTCCAGTTTCTCAAGCTGTTCGTCGGTGAGCGATCCTATGTGCACGTTTCCGAATCCCGACATTTTCGGCGAGGCGTTCGCGAGGGCATAACCGACGCCCTTCACCTTCAGAAGCGCCTGCCTGATTTTTTTCGTTCCGTCAACGTTGGTCTCGCAGACACGGACAATCCCGCGCACTCCCTCTATCTGTTTCTTGGACGCCTCCCTTTTCGCGGAGTGCTCCTTCCTCTCCTGCTCTACCCTTTTCTTCTCCTCAAGCTTTGTCTCGTCCTTCACGTTCGCGACATTTTTTCCCATAAAATCACTAATAATCGTTGATAATCTCAAATAACGGCTTTCTGATAATTGCTGACTAACCTTTATAAACTTAATTCTATCGCGGGAATTTTATGTTTGAAATGAGATATATCATAAATTTAGGATTTTCCGGAGAAATTCCCGATATTGCTTTTCTGTCTGCGGGTCAAAGTCTGTTTTATAATTTTTATCGCCTATTTCGTCGGCAACAGTCTTGTTGAGATATTCTATAAAACAGTTTTTGTCGCCATCGTATTTTCTGGCTTGGCTGCCGAAAAATGATTCTGTTCTTTCTTCGAGATTTCTGGACAATTCATACACTTCTTCTTCGCCTTTTTTGACTATTATTTTTGTCCAATAACATTTGCTGCCGGAACGCTCCACCCGCAAAGTTATGCCGGAAACATCCATCTCCCACGCCGCCTGCGGCTGCTTCTTGAGATGGTTTACGCCGTAATTAAATATTTCTCGAATAGGCATACATTACAATAAGAAGAAAACGATTTAAGGATAAGTGTGAGACGAAGAAAATATGATATTTTCTAATGCCTCTTTTTGCTTAAGGTTTTCGCATGGAAGCAAAGCTTCCGGCGGAGCCGAAAAACTGAAAGTTTTTCGTGCCTCTCGCGAGAAAAACCTTACTCGTACTCCCTCCAGATGTGCCTGCATTTTACGCACTTGTAAAAGCGGGTCGGAGCCTCGTCAGCGCTTCGCGTCTGCTGCAGCCACCAGAAAGCTTCGATGTGCTCGCATTTCGGGCACTGCTGCGTAGTCTTCGGCAAAACCTCGACTGTAGACTTCTTGTCGACCACAACCACGTTCGAGCCGCTCCTCTCGGAATGCGTCGAAATGTTGAAGCCGGACTTCTGCTTCACGAGCTTGCGCTTGCCGCACTTCCTGCACACGAGAATGGTCGTTTTCTCCCCTTTTTGCGGCATCATGAGCCCTTCGCATTTTTCGCAGAATTCGGGCATAATGTTTCACCATAAAAAACAGAACAGCATTCACTACTTTACGTCCGCATCCTATTTAAAGGTTATTTCTTATTTTGCAGAAGTTGGCACAAAAATCCGGCAAATAAATTTTATTTGCAAAGTTCCAGCGGCTGGTCTATGGCTCCGAAAATTTTCATAGGCACGAGCTTGATCCAGCCGATGTACGGCATCTTGAACAGCGCCTTGCCTTTTATCTGCGAACTTTGGATGTTTTTCTCGAACGGGAGCTGGCCGCTGTTGTGGTCGCCCTGCGTCTGATATGTGCCGTCATCGTTTATCTTGATAACCCTGTGGATTATCGGATAATTGTAGCCTGGGACATCATAAATGATAACATCCCCGACCTGCGGCGTATTGTCGCCGGCAACGAGAAGCATGTCGCCCCTATCATAGAACGGGAACATGCTGCAAGACACAACGTCAACGACCGGAGTCTGCGTGCCAAGCGCGAAGCCGAGGCCGACGTTTATCGAGTAGGCGATTATGAAGCCGAGAACTATGTAGACGATATTCCCGAACCAGCCGTCCGTCAGGCTG
Source organism: Candidatus Aenigmatarchaeota archaeon (assembly GCA_049303335.1). Taxonomy (GTDB): domain Archaea; phylum Aenigmatarchaeota; class Aenigmatarchaeia; order Aenigmatarchaeales; family DAIDAN01; genus DAIDAN01. The sequence continues at coordinate 6,711 of JBAQNA010000028.1, read as the reverse complement.
TCCCAGCTTTTTTTGATGTCGCCGAATTTCATAAGAATCACAAACCAATTCAAGAAACAAATGCGCTTTCGGAGCTTATAAAAAGCGGCTTTACAGGTCGTAGTCAAAAATAATCGCGTCCGCGCCTTTTGCGTACCAGTCGCGGAAAACGCCGGACATATTATAGCCCATCTTGAGATGCCATTTTATCGATGGCTGATTCTTTGTGCTGCAATCCGCGTATAATTTTCTGTAGCCCATGCGTTTGAGCTTTTTTGCAGTATAAAGGAAAAGCTTTGTCCCGAATCCTTTTCTTCTCATTTCTTTGTCAATCACCAAAATCCAGCCCCACGCCCTGCCGCCCAGGTCGGCAAGCCCGAATCTTACGCCTTCTATTTTTCCGTCAACTTCAAGCACCCAGCAGGTTTTGGGATTCTCCTTCAATATGGAATCAAACACATTTTTCCTGTACCAGCTCTCCCCGCAGAACACGTCCTTCCCGAGCTTCATTATCTGCTGCAAGTCCTCTTTTTTGCAGAGCCTGATTTTCATTCTTTTCATAAACATTAATTGGAATCCGGTTTATAAAACTTTTACGCCCTTTCCGCGGACGGCACGTCGCCCAAAGTCGATTATTCGTATTTGATTGGCATGAGAAGAAATTGCGACGGAAGAAAATAAAGATTTCATATAATCTTTTTCATCGTTACGGTCTCGTCGGGCGCGAACGCTTTGTTCCAAACGCGGACCTCGTCGATCGTGCCGTTGAAATATATATATCCACCTGCAGCAGATGTTCGTTTCATTAGCCCTATTAAAGTGCTATCAGAAGGTTGAGATAATCTTAGTAATGATGTTGTTCGTGGTATTTCTGCAATGCCATTTTTATAAAAAGTCAAAGTGCCGTCTGAGTTGCCTGTATGAGTTATTGTAATATATGTATATGTGCCTGTATGAGTTATTGTAATATATGTATATGTGTTAGGCAATATTGTGAATGCGGAATCATAGCTCACTCCACCCCCACCAGTTCGAATATAAGAAAATCTTATTTTATTTTCAGCAGTGCTTACAGCATATGGCACGCCGTTAGAACCCCAATTTCCCCTTGAAATGATACCATGGCTTCCACTTATGTTGTTTGGATTCAGCCAAAAACTGATAGAAATATCCCCAATAATATTCAGACTTGTCCCGTTCCCCGCATTAACATAATCATTCACGCCGTCAAACTGCAAAGCGTTTCCGAATCTTCCGTCAGCCCATCCGCTTGTCGCGTTTCCCGTTGTGTTCATGTTAACGAGCGTTCCAGCATTTCCGTTCCCGCTCGCGTCATACGCATTGCTTCCCGAGCCTTCGTCAAAGTTCCAGCTTCCTGCCAAGCCGTCGGGATTGGGAATTATCTCGACAAGCGCCAACGCAACAGCAGCACCATTAGAAATTTTCAAACTATGCTTTCCGAACGGCACCTGCCACAGTCCCGAAATATTCACAATGCTCGAATTGCCTTCCATTATCGTGTTAGTGTTCGCGTCCAATGCAATGTCATCCATCATCACAACCAGCGATTTGTTCTCAATCACTCCAGCTCCGCAATTTCTGAGCGTTATCCGGTTCCCAATAATATTGTCTATTTGCATGCACATCGACAACTGCGCCGTTAATTGCGATGCCTGCTGGCCGCCTGCTCCAGTTGTCTGTGTTGCGAGAGTCGAGGAGAAAACGTAGAACACGCCGATTAGCGAGACGGTTGTCATAAGAAGCATGACGGTTGATATAACAGCGGAGATTGCTTTGCTCATAATGAAAAATATGGAAAGAGAAATATAAAGATTTATTTCGCAGCGCTCACTATCTCGACCACGTCGCGGTTTTTCAGCGGATGCTCCGCGCCGATTCTCCTCTTTGTTTTCACGTCAATCGCGTAGAGGAAGTGCTTTCCCAAGTCCGTGTGAATCTTGTTAGCGAAATCCATTGCCGTGGAATTTGGCGGAAGCAGGAAGCAGTCGGGCAAAACGTTTCCCTTGCTGTCCGAAAGCTTCGAGACGCCGCCCGGAAAGATTGCTTCGTATTTCAGGAACTCGAAAACAGCCTTGTCGAGCGTTTCCTGCACTCCCGTGCTGCCGAACTTTTCCAGGACGTTCTTCCTTATGAACTCCAGCGCGGCTTTCTGGTGCTCGTTCGCGCCGCTCTTTACCGTAAAATTGCCGTCTCCCGGAAGATAATCAATCAGCCCCTTTTCCGCGGCCTGCCGCAGCGCGACTTCGCTGTCCGCAGAACAGGAAATCATCATCAAGTCGGGAAACTGTTTTTTCAGCTTCTCGAAATTCCTGTCCGCGCCGGGTATGTCAGCCTTGTTGCAGGCGAAAACAATCGGCTTCGTTTTCCTGCGGAATTCGATTGCGAGGCTCTTGAGATTTTCATCGCTCCAGCCCGCGGGTTTTTCCCTGTCAAACCCGAACTTGTTTATGGCGTCCTTCGCCATTTCCTGCGTTACCTTGAAGGCGGAAAGCTGTTTCGCAAGCGCCTCTTCGATTTCCAGCTTGCTCTGCTGTATCTGGCGCGAGAATTTCTCCCAGCCTTTTTTTATCACGGACAAATACCACAAGTCGATTTCGTTCTCCAGAAATCGGACATCGTTCGCGGGGTCGTAGCCTGCTGCTGCTTCGCCCTTTTCGTTCGTTGTTCCGGAAACGTCAAGCACGTGTATCAGAACGTCAGCCTGGTTCAAGTCGTTCAAGAACTGGTTTCCCAAGCCCTTTCCCTCGTGCGCGCCCGGCACAAGCCCCGCAACGTCTATCAAGCTTACAGGCACATAGCGCGTTCCGTTCTTGCAGTAGCCGACTCGCGGATTGCACTGCGTTCCGAATTCGCGGTCAACGCATTTCACGCGCACGTAGCCGACTCCCGTGTTCGGCTTTATCGTGGTGAACGGATAGCTCGCTATCGCCACGTCCATCATGGTCGCGGCCTTCATAAACGTGCTTTTCCCTGACGAGGGCTTTCCGACTAATCCGATTAGCATAATTATCGAACCTGACTTGTGCGCAGAATTATTTAAATGAAGAAAATAATGACTGCTATGTCATATCTTGAAAAATATAGGAAGAGCGATTTTGAAAGGCTTGGTTGGGAGGAATACGGAGAAATTCTTGAGGAGCTTTTCAGAAAAGTCGGCAAATACGTAAAGGAGAACAACATTCAGATTGATGCGGTAGTGCCGATACTGCGAGGCGGGGCTTTTCCGGGAACCTTTCTCGCTTTCAAGTTTCACTTGTTGCGCATTCTGCCCGTGCAATACAAATATTTCTTTTCCGGCAGGGACTTGGTGCTAAAGAAATTGTTCGGCTTGTCGAAATCCGATTTCAAAACAAAGGAAAATCCGATATTTCTGCTGGTGGAGAACAACCATTGTTTCGGCCTGACCGCTGAAACCGCGGCGAAGGACTTGAAGACGGAATTTCCGGACTGCAGAATAATCTATGCCGCGGACCTGATGGACTATTCCTACCAGAAAAACAAATACGCGGAGGCGATTTTCTACGGCAAGCTTAACAACGAGACGAAAAAACTGAGCGACGATGAGTGCAAGAAGCTCGGGATAGACAACAAGTCGAGGCTCTTTCCCTGGGAGGACATCGAGGAAGAGTGGATTACCGTGCAGGGAGAGCAGTTCAAATACGCGGACGTTGAGAAAATCAGCGCATCTTCCGAGAACAAAGCAAAAGTAAATCTGAACGAATTATGAATTAGCGTTTCCTCTTTTTGTGCACTTTCTTTACCGCGATGCTGTAAACTATCTCGAACAGCTCGATTGAGAAAAGGGCGGCGTTCAGGTAGAAGAATACGGTATTCCCGATCTGCCAGCTGTATGCGACAAGCAAGACCACTCCGATGATGCTCAACGCGGAAAACTTCAGATCCATGATTTTCTTGTGCCTTTTCACAGCCTCGAAAGTCTCAAACAGCCAGGCGGAAATTATCGCAATTCCGCCGATGGCGCCGACAAGCATTGGGTCAATCATGCGTAGAATATATTTTCTCCCGTTAATAAACTCCCGCGGCAAACTTTATATCCGTTTGTATACAAGATAGTTTTACAAGAAATAATTTTTATAAAGCAAAAATCGTAGGTTCTGATTATGCACTCGAAATTATGCGACGCCTGCCTGAAGTCCGGAATATTCTGCAACTCGTGCCAGGGCAAGATCGACAGCGGGGAAGTGTCGAAGACCGAGCTCGATATCGCGAAATTCCTGTTCGGGTTGAAGGACAGGATAAAAAGCCTCGAGGAGGCGAGCATACTGAAAGTCATAGACGGCCGCGCCATCATCATCATAACGGAAAAGGGAAGCGCCGCGAAGATAGTGGGAAAGCAGGGATCTGTCGTGAAACTGCTGGCAAAACATTTCAACAAGCCGATACGCGTTGTCGAGGCGGACAACGTAAAGGATTTCATAAGCAGCCTGATTGTTCCCGCTTCGGCGGCGGTCAATGTCGTTTATGCCGGTGGGAAAGAGTGTTATAGGATAAGGGTGCTGAAAAACCAGAAAAACAGGCTTCCGCTTGAGCCCGACGAAATAAGGAATGCGGTTGAGAAGTTGTTCAGCAAGTCCGCGGAGATTTTGTTTGAATAAGCTTTTTCTTGCAAGAAAAAGCTTAAGCTAAAAGAAGCATATACCTAAAATAATATTATGAGGTAATCGTTATCGAGATAAAAATCGTGAAGATCGGGGTGCCGAAGGACTGCAATCTCGTGATAGGGCAGGCGCACTTCATCAAGACAGTCGAGGACTTGCACGAGGCGCTTGCGGAAGCAATACCGAACGCAAAGTTCGGGCTCGCGTTCTGCGAGTCGTCCGGACCGTGCCTTGTGAGAAGCAGCGGCAACGACGCGGCGCTGAAAGCCGCGGCGGAAAAGGCGGGCTTGCTTCTTTCAGCGGGACACTGTTTTGTAGTAATTCTCCGCGGCGCATATCCGGTCAGCGTCCTGAACAGGATTAAAAACGTATCCGAAGTCTGCAATATTTTCTGCGCCACCGCAAACCCCGTCCAGATAATAATCGCGGAAACCGAGCAGGGGCGCGGCATTCTGGGAGTGATAGACGGCTTCAAGACGAAAGGAATCGAGACGGAAAAGGACGTCCAAGAAAGGAAAGCGCTGCTGAGAAAAATCGGGTATAAACTGTAAATCATTTCCTCATCTTCTCATCCTTCTCGACAACGCCGTCCCGCAGCCTGATAATCCTGTCCGCGCGCTTTCCGAGTTCGGGCTCGTGCGTCACCATGAAAATCGTCTTGTCGTGTTCCGTGTTCAGCTTTCGGAAAAGCCCTATTATCTCCTCGGCCGTCTTGGAATCAAGATTCGCGGTCGGCTCGTCCGCCAGAAGAAGGACGGGCTCGCCCGTGAGCGCGCGCGCGATTGCAACCCTCTGCTGCTCGCCTCCGGAAAGCTCGTTCGGCTTGTTGTGCAGCCTGTGCCCAAGCCCTACAAGCTTCAGGTGCTCCGCGGCTTTGGCTTCAGCCTCTTTTTTCGGAACGCCTTTCAGCAGGAGCGGCAGGCTGACGTTTTCCACGGCGGTCAGCTCGTTTATCAAATTGAAGAACTGGAAAATGTAGCCGAGTTTTTCCAGCCTCATGTTCGTCTTTTCCTCCTCTGCAAGGTTTGACATCTGGCACTTGTCGATTATTATTTCCCCTGACGAGGGCTCGTCAAGCAGCCCTATCAGGTTCAGCAGCGTTGTCTTTCCCGAGCCGCTCGGCCCCATCAGCGCCACGAACTCGCCTTCCTTTATTTCTATGCTTATTCCGTCCAGCGCCTTTACCGTGAGCTTTCCCATCGGATACTCTTTCTTCAGGCTCTCCGTTCGGAGAATTATCTTTTTGCCGTCTCCGTTTTCATGGCGCTCTTTTGCCTTCTCGATTTTTTTCATTGTCATCAACCTTTTTACTATCAACGATTTTGTTTTTCGGTTTCGTTTTTTAGTAGTTTTGTTTTTTATTTGCTTCGTTCTTTTTCTAAGCATTTTTCACTCTCCCCAAATCGCCTTCACGATGTTTGTCTTTGCCGCGGCGTAGGCGGGATAGAATCCCGCGATAAGTACGGCGATCAGGAGCGAGACAGCCGCGTTTATAGCCTCTCCGGTTTTCAGCTCGGGATACACGAGCCCGAACGGCAGGTCAAGCGGATTGGCGTTGAAATATTGCACCATCAGATTCCCCAAAACCGCGCCGAAAGCAATTCCGCAAAGTCCGAATATGACGGACTCGAGCAGAAACATTTTCAGGATTGCGGAATTTTTTGCGCCTATCGCCTTCAATATCCCGATGACGCGCCTCTTGTGCACCGCGTTTATGTAGATTATTATCCCTATTGTCATTGCCGCGGTGAGCAGCGAGACAACGGACGTCACGGAAATAATCATCGAAAAGCTGCTGTTTATCTGTTCGATAAAACCGGCGTTCTCTTGCCACGTCTTCGGCACCGCGTTGATGTTCTGTTCGATTATGAGAAGCTTGAACTTGGCGGACGCGCTCTTGTCCGAGGTCTTCACGAGAATGGACGATGCCTTGTCTTTTACGCCGAGCACGGATTCCATTTCCTTGTTCGTCACGTATATTCCAATGTCGGAAACCCCGAAGCCCGTTTTTATAACGCCCTTCACCCGATAGCTCCGCATTACTCCGTTGCTGTACGTTATCGAGACGCGGTCGCCGACGGAGACGCCCCCG
>JBAQNA010000027.1:0-1942 GCA_049303335.1 Candidatus Aenigmatarchaeota archaeon | reverse complement strand
TCGGCGGCGCGAAGCCGGACGGTTCGCTGCCGAAAGGGTTCTCGGTTCCGGACGAGCACAAAAAATTCGGGGGAGTTCGCAAAGTTCAGCTTGACAAAGTTCAATATAAAAGGGCAATTGGCGGCGGGATGGGCGGAAAGCCCATTGATGGGGCAAAGACCGAAGAAGTCGGCGAAATGGAAAGCCATTTTTACGACGGGGTGTACAAGTTTTACGATGCCTTTGTCGACAGGCCGGTCGGTGAGCTCCTCGGCGGGATCGAGAAGCTTGCGAAATACGCGTCAGACAAATTCATGGAGCATCCTTACTTTTACACCGCCGCGGTTGCCGTCGGGCTGGGCGGCGCAGCCGCAGATGCGGCATTCAACAACTCGAAGATAACCAAGAGCGCCGCGGACTACGCGAAGAATCCGGGCAAGATAGTCGTTGGCGCTTCAGGCTTCATCGGCGGACTCGGCGAACTGATGAAGGGAAACCAGCCGCCGGTCGTCGATTCCATTATTGCGAACAACACGCAGCCACACGCGGGCGACACCGTGCGGTTTGATGCGAGCGCTCACGACCCGGACGGCGACCCGATAGCGAGATACGAGTGGCAGATTGAGAAGGGCGGAAAAACGGAAACCGCAGTAACCCCGACTCCGACACTTGAGAAAGTTCTTGAGAAGGGCTCGTACAGCGTGAAAGCCAGGGCTTTCGACGGCAAGGGCGCGTCAGGCGCGGCGCAGATGAATGTGGACGTGGGGAGAAACCTCATCAGTTCACGCCAGATTTGAAGGTTTTCGGAAGCCCTGAATATGTAAAATTGGTAAATGACAGTTTGGAGGAACTGAACAAAACTCCCGACAGCTTTCGCATAAACGGAATGACTGCGTATGAATATGCGACAAAATATATGGAAGAATTACACGAAGGGAATGAGACTGATGCTCCGGTAGGTTCTATGGCATATAATGTATACATGCCTAAGAACTTAATTTCAGCTTCTAATTTGGTTCACATACCTACTCATATTGAACAAGGAGAAAATCAGACTTTTGAAGAAGACCTTGGTAAATGGATAGGTGGTTTTAATTCGATAACAAAAGAAAATAGAAATATTAAGAGTAAGGAAATGAGTTTATTTAGTGAGCATCGTGCAATAATGCTTCAAGTAGCATGGGAGAAAGCAAGATACAACCTTACAGACGAACAGGCAAAAAGCAATTTTCTTTATTACATGAAACAATACACAAATGACTCCAAATATTTGAAGAAGAATTAGATAAAAGCTAATTTCTTTAGTTTTATTCAATTTTATATATCACCATTTCAATATTAATACCGTCCTGAAAGGTCGGTGTTATGAAAAAGTATTTTCTTCTTCTGGCGGTTTTTGCTTCATTATTCTACTTTTCACCACAAAATGCAAGCGCGACTTATGGCGCGGGGTTCTGCGTTGATAGCTGCGGCAGCTGCAACGCCTATCTGTGGAGTCTTAATCCAGATTGCACGAATGTCCGCTGCAGTGTCATAAGCTGCACCAGCGGCCGTTCTGATTGCGAAAGGGAGTTTAAAACAAAAGGGACTTCCTGCAGCGGCGGCGCCTGCTGCTCCGGATTATGCGGTTCGGATCCGAGAACAGACACGCAGTGCCAAAACAAGGTTTGCGGAGGTTCCGGTTGGACAGCGCAGAATAAGGATAATGGAATTACTTGCAGTGGAGGAACTTGTCAAAGCGGAGTCTGTACACCTTCAATCTCCTGTTCCGCCACCCTCTCCGTCTCGTCATCAGGCACTGGCACTTGCACTGTTTCCGCAAGCGTGAGCGCGACAGGCTGCGACGGCCAGACTTTCGAGATAAAGGACGCGGCGGAAACGTCGAAATGCGTGGGATTGATAACCGGGGGCTCGGGAACGTGCCCGTCAACGTGGACAATATCCGCAGGCACATCCTACAATC
>JBAQNA010000026.1:0-19500 GCA_049303335.1 Candidatus Aenigmatarchaeota archaeon | reverse complement strand
AATAAGGGAAATCGAGGCGGTAAAACCTACAAACGTGAAATATTCAATTTATGCTGAAGGCGCGCCAAAAACAAGAATACTCATGGCTTGTCCGTGTTCCGACGCGCAGCTTTCATACGCAAAAAGCGTTTTCACCCAGACATTGTTCAACGGCGGCATCGTGAATTTTACAATCGAGAAAATTGACTTGAACGCACTGCCTTCCATTCCGGGAAACTATGACGTGGCGGTTTTCATAAATTATGCTGATGCGGACTGGACGGCTAACAGGCAAAAAGTTTCCGAATATCTTAAGGCGGGAAAAGGCATAATCGCAATCCAGCCCGCTTCGGGCGGCGCCGACTTTCTGAGCATTTTCAACCTGTCAAGCGCTGGCGGGTCCGCGTCATATCAGAATTTTACGTCATACAGCCCCGCCGGGACAAACATCGAGAAATATTTCCTCGGATTCGGTTTTGACATTCCAACGGCAGACGGCGGAACGGGAACGTACAGGGGAACATGGAATATCTGGGACAGCCAGAAAAAAATAAACACAACGGGAACAAATGCGGGGCTGGAAGATTATGGCATAGTGCTGGGCGAAGGCGGGATATTTTCCCTTCCCGAGGCGGAAAGTCCTGACGGAAAAAAATATTCTTTCAGGGTGAAAAAAATATGGGCGGACAAGAGCGGGGTCGTGTTCCAGCCTTTGAACAAGAGCTTTGTGTTCAAGGATTTCCTTAACACCGGAGAAAGCCTGGTTGCGGGAAACAACATACTGAAAGGGGAAAGCGCAATAACATACTCGCTTATGGCAAAAAACGGCACCGCTGTCTGGCTCTCCGACAACAAGACAGTAAGCGACGAGCACAGGGCGCTTGCCAAAGCAGCCGCGGCGTCGCTTTCCGAGAACTTCTATCTTGTTACGCCGCAAAACGTCAAGAACAGCGTGAACGTCAACTCGTTCCTGACATTCTGCTGCGACGTGCCCGCGACGGTCAAGCTCACGTTTTCGCTGTGGTACGTTTATTAGCGCTGTTTGGCAGGCAGATAAATAGTCTTCCGCAGAAATAGTTTTATGAGAAAATTCTGTTTTGTATGCGGCAAAACGACTGACAAGCTTGTGGAAGGCGCGTGCGAAGACTGCATCGGAAAGCGCGCTTTCGTGGAGCTGCCGAAGAAGATAGAAATAACGCAATGCAGCAAGTGCAAGAAGGTGCTCGCAAGGAACAAGTGGATTGACTTTAGCATTGAAAAAACCGTCGAAAGCCTGGGCAAGGTCAGGGGAAAGGTCGCGAAGGTGGAGGCAAAAGAGGGCTTGAAAAAAATCACGGCAACTTTTTTTCTGACTCCGCATTCCTCGGACGATGTGATAAAGGAAACTCATGAAGCCGTATTCCATATCAACAAAGTCATATGCTCCTCGTGCTCGAGAAAGCACAGCGGTTATTACGAGGCTGTTTTGCAGCTGCGCGGCTTTGACGAAAATGATCTGGAAAGAATGGGGGACATTTTCGGAATGCTGGAAAGAAAAACCTTTTACAGAATAACTGAAGTCGACGGAGGGTTCGACGTAAAGGTCGGAAACAAGCTTGCGGTCGGCGCTGCCGCGGCAGATGTCAGGAAAAAGTTCCATTCGGACATAAAGAAAAGCTCGAAGATCGTCACGAAAATAGACGGCAGGGACGTGCACAGGAAGTTTATCCTGATAAGAAAAATCCCGAAGAAGGGTTAGACTTATAACAGTTTGTTTTAAACAATTATACAATAAAAGAATAATTATACAGTGATATTAATGGTGGAATACGAGCAGGAACAGGCGGAAATCGCGAGGATAAGGATACCGAAGCAGGGCGAGGTTCTCGGGCTGGCGGTGCAGATGCTCGGGGCGGGAAGGATAAGGGTGGAATGCGAGGACGGGCTCACGAGGATTTGCAGGATACCCGGCAAGATGAAAAAGCGGGTTTGGATAAAGCTCGGCGACCTCGTGATGATTGCGCCGTGGAAAGTCCAGTCCGAGGAGCGCGCGGACATAATCTGGCGGTACACAAGCACGCAGACAAACTGGCTCAGGAAGAAAGGGTATGTCAAGAATGTGAACTTTTAGCGTGAATATTATGAGCAGCCAATTTAAGGAATTGATGGCAAGAGAAGACTTTGTGGAAAAAGAAGGCTATGTTACGCCGCAGAAAGTCTCTGATTTGAGCGGAAACCCTGTTTCTTATGAGAAAGATTTGTTAAGCAAATTAGTAAAAGCCGGACGCATCGCAAGGGTTGAATTGCATTTTCCGAGTTATCCGAGCGACGGTTTCGGAGACAATAGCATAACTTACTTTTTGCGCACCGACTTGTTTCGCAAAATCCAGCAGGAAGAAAGAAAACCTGAAAGTCCGGAAACTCATGGAATAGTAGAATATAAAGAAGTAGGGAAGGTGCGGCACTATTTTAGGAGAGGTTATCCTATTACAGTACCTCGTTGGAAAAACTTTGTTGAAGGCAAGGAAGGCTTTCTGATTCCGGGAGCAATTAGGTGCTGATAATATTTTGCGTCTTCTCCATCCTTTTCTCCATAATCCTCACATAAGGCAAATACTCGTTCCTTATCTTTTTTATCGAGCAGTGCAGTTCCCTGCCGAGCTTTATGCATGTCTCTTTCGTCTCCGCCCTCTCGCCTTTCGTGCTGCCCAGGACAAGCAGGCGCTGCGGCGGCCTGTAAGGGCTGAACTTGATGTAAGGCTTTTCCTTTGCGAGCGAGACCGCGGCTATCATGTCGTTTATGTAAACGTAGAACCTGTAGTTCTGGTTGTGGATTATCCTGCTCCTGAACAAATCCGCCTGCGCTATCGACTCCATTGCCTGCGCAACTTCCTCGGGCTTTTCGTATTCCAGCGGAATGTTCTGCTCCACCCACCACATCACCTCCTCCAGCGGCTTGTCGCAGTCCCTTATCGCCTGCCTCGCGTTCTCGATGTTCCTGCTCTTGAAAATTATTTTCAGAACCTCGAAAATGTTTTTCTCCCTTTCCCTGAATCCGATTTCAGTGTCAACGTCTTCCGACAGGCTTTCCAAGTCCGTGAGCGCCGCGCGGAAATCCCCGTCAGCGGACTTCGCGAGAATTTTTATCTTTACAGGGTCAAGCAAAATGTTCTCAAGCTTGCATATTTCCCTTATCCTTTTTTCCATTGTCAACGAATTTACTTTCTTGAACTGCACAAGCCTACAGTGCGGCCTTATGTTCTGCAGTTTTTTCGCGTAGGCGTCGTTCGCGGTGAGTATTATCGGGAACCTGCTTTCATTGATTATCTTGTTCACCGCGGCCGCTGACCTGTCTATCGACGCGAGGCCGTCAATCTCGTCAAAAAGAATCACCTTCCCTTTTTTGAAAAGCGACTTCTGCTTGATAGCCTGCCCCAGAATTCTTGTAATCGCCTCCTCGGTCCGAACATCGGAAGCGTTCAGCTCAAGCAGGTCAATGTTTCTTTCCTTCGCGAGCGCCTCCACAAAAGAAGTTTTTCCAGAGCCCGGGCTGCCGTGCAGCAACAAAGCCTTTCCCTGCTTCCAAGTTTCGAGAAAAGAAACAACCTCCTTCTTCGCAAGCTCCTGCCCCAGCACTTCGGAAAGACTTTTCGGGCGGTATTTGTCAACGAATCTCATAGCAAGAATTATATTGGAAATTATTTAAAGAAAAGGATATTTTCATTTTATTAAAACACCGAAATTTTCTGCAACCCTTTCCGTTCTTTCAGTAATATAAACCACAAGTTCTTTTCCTGTCTCCTTCCTGTGGTATTCTATGGCGTCTCCAATAGTTTTTACACCCTTAATATAATTAGAAACAATAGATTTTCGCCTGTTTTTTCCTTTTTTGGTATTTATTTGCAAAATAGCATCATTCACATTATTTATTTTTAGAAAATTTAAATTTCCAATATCAAACCCGCTTTTTAAATATTTTTCCAATTCGCCTGAAGATATTTCATCTGTTATCATTCCGTCTTCTCCGGCAAAATAGATTTTTACATTAGTCATACAAAAATATTGGAAATTAATCTTTAAATGCTTAATTTTGTCAGAACATTTCTTTCGGTTTTGCAGCAAGACCGTACAGCCAAGGCCATTCTAATAAAGCAGACGGATTGTCTTTCAGAATCATATCTCTTATTTCCATGCGCGCCTTTTTTGCGTCCTCCCCGTTCCTGTCAAAATCCGAATTATAAGAAGACTCGTAGAGCTTTACTTTTCCGCCGACTTCCGCTTTTGCAACATAGAATACTTTGTCAGGCTTTATTTCCCATATCTGTATTACTTCATCACTCACTATTCCACCTAATAATATTAGGGGAACTATTATTTATCCTTTTCCGAACATCGCGAACTTTGCGAGCAAAGCCTCAAGCTGTATCTGCTCGTTAGCGCCCTGGTCAAGGCGGAACTCGCACTCGCCTACCTTCTCAATCAATTCAATCTTTTCCTTGTCGGAAAGCTGTAAGTTGTAAACCTGCTTTGAAATCTCGCGGATTATATCCTCTCCCGAGATGCCTTGCTTGAAAAGCAAATCCTGCAGCGATTTTCTCGATTCAAGGAAATTTTTCGCGAGCGCCTCCTCCATCATTTTTTTCACGTCAGCAGGCGCTGCCTGCGCGGCAACATCATAGATTGTTTTCTCATCAATCTTCTCCTCCATAGAAGCCGTCTGCAAAAGGTTCGAGACCTTTCTCAAGTCGCCGCCGGAAAGCTCAAGAATCGCGTCATATCCGCTCCCGTCAACGTTAAGCTTTTCGGCAGTAGCAATCCTTTTCAAATATTCTACAACATCCTCCTTCGTGTGGCTCCTGAATCGGAAGACCGCGCACCTGCTCTGTATCGGCTCTATGATGTGGGAAGAATAGTTGCAGGAAAGGATGAACCTGCACGAGCTTGTGTAATTTTCCATCGTCCTTCGCAAAGCCTGCTGCGCCTCCTGCGTGAGCGCGTCAGCTTCGTCCAAACAGATGACCTTGAAGTTCGCGCCAATCGGCCTTGTCCTCGCGAAGTCTTTCACTTTCATCCTGATTACGTTTATGCCGCGCTCATCGGAAGCGTTCAGCTCAAGATAGTTCCTTTTCCATCCCGTCCCGTAAAGCTCGTGCGCCATGCAGAGCGCCGTCGTGGTCTTCCCGCATCCCGCGGGCCCCGCAAAAAGCATGTGCGGGATGTTCTTCTTCTCGACAAAACCCTTCAGCCTCTTGATTATGTGCCTCTGCCCGATTACCTCGTCCAGCATTTTCGGCCTGTACTTCTCGGCCCATATTTCGAAAGACATAATTATCACCGATTTTCAGTTTACTTTCATATTTTAAAATTTGAATGGTTTTGGTTTAATACCATTAGTCAGAGCTTGAATTAGAGAATCGTTGCGATACAAAATTGCGTTTCTCAAAGTCTGAGATTTTTCCAGATTATCGGACGTTAAAGCTTTTTTCTTCTGATTTGACGCAAAATTTATGATTTGTGCGGATATGCCTATTCTTTTAGCCATTATTATCGCGCCCTTAATATCGCAAGGCATTTCCATTTTTTTCTTTTTTGTGCATAAATACATATACAGCACATTAGGCAATTCATTTTTGACATCATCATTATAATCTATCATATCTTTGCACATGTCAAATAACATTGTGTTTATGCGAAGTTCTTCCGTCAAGCACCATTCTGGAAAAAAACTTTCTATTATTTTGCCATAAATTAAATTATCTCCGGCTCTCATATATGTATACTTGTATATTTCACTTTCTTTGAACCTGATGCCTTCTTTTATCTTTTTTCTGATTTTATCTTCATAATCGAAAAAAGTCAGCGCTTTGCGCTCTACTTCTTCAAGATCTTTTCTGAATGCGGCAGGAATAAATTTATATATTTTGCTTCTCTGTTTGTCAGCTTCCCGACGAAAAATATCAGCATTTTTAGAGAAAGTCGCATAATTTTTGTCTTTGCTTTCATGATATAAATCCAACAAATTAATGTAAAAAACCGCCGATTTTATCGCATGTTCTGCAGAAGTGTTTGTTGTTTCTTTATGCGACATTTCAGAGGTAATTTTTAGTATAATTTTTGCAAAAGAAGAGCCTTTTTCATTTACCTTTGATAAAAGTTTGTTTATCATGACATCATCGATTTTTTATGGTTCAATTTTTCTTTTTCAATCTTATTTTCCAGCGCTTTCCTTACATCAACATCGGCGGATTTTGCAAGAAGCAATGTTGTGATTATGACATCGGCAAATTCCCCTTCCATATTCCCCTTCTTATAATTATCCAGCTTTCTTTTTAACTGCAAGGAATTATGCGATAAAATCTCTTGGCTTAATTCCCCGACTTCCTCTGAAAGTTTTACTGCCCTGAAAAGAATTTCTTTTTGCTTGTCGTCTATTTTGTATTTGTTTTTCAGCCATTCATAATGATTATCTACAAAATCTATCAACTCTTTTGAAATCATATTATCACTTTTATTATCTGGAGAATCTCACAACATCTTTATTAGCGACAAACCATTTAAACTTATTTGATAACATGAAAAAATTATTTTTCCTTATGGCGGCGTTCGCGCTGGCTGTTGCCGTATTATCATCAACAGGGTTCGCCGTAACAGTAAATAATCCGCAGAACGTGGAGTATATGAAAGCGGAAGTTGTGCAATCCGGCTCCGTGTCCGTAACGGGCGACGTCAGCGAACTCAACGTCAGCCTCTATATCCCGCAGGCCGACTCTGCGCAAACGGTGGATATAAAAGGCGTGAGCAATCCGAACTATTTTTTCGAGAAGGACAGGTTCGGGAACGGAAAAATAAACATGTTCTGGAAAAATCCGGAAACCGCGGTAAACTTCACCGTTAAGTCGCTCGTAACAATAAACAGGAGAAATTCGGCAAACTTCTACAATCTGGCGGATTTCTCGAAGCCCACCGAGCTGATACAGTCAACCGATCCGGAAATAGAAAGCCTTGCGGAAAACCTGACGCTCGGGAAGAAAACCGATTTTGAAAAGATATCGTCACTCACAAAATGGGTGAACGAGAACATAGAATACGACCTGGCTTATTCCGACGTTAACCTTTCCGCGACAACGGTTCTGCACCACAGAAAGGGCGTTTGCGACGAATTCTCCACCCTGCTGCTTTCAATGGCGCGAGCGCTCGGATACCAGGCATCCTATATTGTGGGCTATGCGTATGGAAAAGGGTACACTTTTTCGGAAGGCGACTTTGCCGCGCACGGCTGGACGGAAATTTACACGACTTCCGGAACAATAATTTCCGACCCGACTTGGGGCGAGATTCCCGTCGACGCATCGCACATAAAGTTTGCCTCGCTTGCGGACAGCATTTATCCGGAGGTGAACGTCTCCGGCATCGGAAAATCCCCGAAGCTGAAAATAAATCCAACAAAAACGGAAATAAACATTCTTGAAGTGAGGGAAACCCCGATAATAGATTCGTCATCAAGCCTTCTCGATTCGGATGTCTGGAACGGGTATGCTGTTGTGAAAACGGAACTGTCAAATCCCGGATGCGTTCTAACGAAAATTTCATCGCAGCCGTGCGTGTTCAACGGCGGCCTGCTTTTGCAGCCGGAACAGAACGACTCCGCGGTTTATTTCTGCGGCAGCAAAACCTTTTACTCGATATTCAAGCTTCCCGAAAGCCTTGATGAAAGAAAGATTTACACATGCCCGATAGCGATTTCCGCATATAATGCAAACCAGAACGTCCTGAACCTGACGCTCGAGAAAGAACCTTCTGGCAGCGTGAAGCTTTCGCTGGACAAGGCTTCCGCTGTAGGGGGTGAGACCGTAACCGCAGAATCCCCCGGCTCGTACCTTTTCACTAGCGATGGGCAGTCAGACTTTGGAAAAGCCGAGTTCAAAGCAGGCGACAGCATGACTGTTTACGCATACAAGGGCGGCGCGCTTGAGCGGCAATCCGTTGCAGTTGTAAAGAAAAAGCCGTTTGAAATATCGATTGAAGCCGGCGAGAATTATACGATTAACGAAACCGGTTTTGCATATATCGCAATAAAAAACCTTTTGCAGGAAAGCCAGAACATCGCGCTGAATTTCAGAAACAACTCGCAGCAGGTTTACCTCGCGCCGCTTTCCGAAAAGACGCTGAACATAAGCTTCGTTCCGCAGACAAAAGACGACAATCTTTTGCAGGCTTATGCATCCGTCTCCGGATTTGATTCTTACACGTCAAAGCTTGTCGAGTTGCGGGAGCCGCCCGCGGCGCAGAACTGGTGGGACGGGATTATAGAATCAATAACAAACTTTTTCAACGGAATCGCAGAAGCGATTGGAAAGCTTTTCGGCTGAATTTTTGATATTAAGAAAAACTATATTCTCTTCCTCTGCGCAACCTTCACGATGTAGCCCGCGATCTTGTTCCTTATGAACTTGGACTCCGCGACTGAGGACTCGTCCACGCCCTTCTTGTTGACGTCGAAATTCTCCCCGAACTTCTCCGGGTCGCGCGTGTAAAGCTCCTCTGCCATCGTCTTGACGAACCTTGTCCTTATCCTTCCCATATTCATTGCCTCTTAAGCCATTATTCAGGTAAGGGTTTTTATAAGTTCTGATATTTAAATAGTCATCTATCAACAAAACCTGCGTGATAAAATGAAAGGGATGTTCATAGTTCTTGAGGCTGTTAAAAGCGCCGAGAAGCTGAAGCAGGCGGTAAGGCTTTACAGGTGGCTCAAGTCGGAAGGCTACGAAGCAGTGCTGACAACGCAATACTGGACGGAAGGAAGGGTGGGGAGGAACATGGAAGCGTTGCTTGACGGCGTGGAAAATCCCGTGATGGAGGCGCTGCTTTTCGCAGCGGACCGCGCGGAGCATATCGAGAAGTTAATAAGACCGGCGCTTGAAAGCGGAAAGATTGTAGTCTGCGACAGGTATTACCATTCTTCAATCGCTTTCCAATCGGCATCAGGCCTTGACGAGTCCTGGATAAGGGAGATAAACAGGCATTTCATCAAGCCCGACATTGCATTCTATATTGACTCGAATCCCGAGGAAGCGGGAGAGAAGAAAAAAATAAGGACCGTGAACGATTCCGATATCCAGAAGAGAGCAGGGGAAATGTATTCAAAGATGGCGGAAAACGGGGAGCTGATAAGGATACTCGCGGACGGAAACAGCGACGAGACGTTTTCAATGATAAAAAAGATTGTTTCCGAAAAGCTTTCGTCAACAGCCTGAAAATGCCGTTTATAAGTTTTGCCGGTTAGATATTCTCTGATAATCATGAAAGCGTTCATATCAGCGTGCGTGGCGGGGGTTTTTGCGTTCGACGAGAACAGGAAACTTTTGTCATACAAATTTTTCGAGAAGAAGCCGGAAGAGATAGCCGCGGGAATGACCGCGTTCGAGAAAGGCAAGCCTTTTCCGGAGATGGATGAAGTCGTCAAAAGGCTGAAGGAGAAAGGCTTTGCGGAAATGGAAAATTCCAATTCTGAAAAAAATATCGC
Source organism: Candidatus Aenigmatarchaeota archaeon (assembly GCA_049303335.1). Classification (GTDB taxonomy): domain Archaea; phylum Aenigmatarchaeota; class Aenigmatarchaeia; order Aenigmatarchaeales; family DAIDAN01; genus DAIDAN01. The sequence continues at coordinate 10,016 of JBAQNA010000026.1, read as the reverse complement.
GGTCGAGCATCTGAAGAACAGCTTCCGAAGGCTCGCTCTCGAATTGAAGTTCGCAAAGTCCGAGCAGGAGCTGAATGGACTGATATCCGCTGTCGCGCTTGAGCAGACAAAGCAGAAGATAACAAAGCTCGAGAGAAGGGACAAAATAATAGTGCACACGATATCCGCGATTTCCGACCTTGAGAAAATCCTCAACCTGATGTCCGAGAGGCTGAAGGAATGGTACGGGCTGCATTATCCGGAAATGAGGATAGAACACGAAAAATTGGCGGAGGCTGTCGCAAAATTCGGGAAAAGGGAGAAGTTCGAGGATTTCAAAAGCTCGATGGGGCTGATGCTCGGAAACGAGGACATAAGCGCGCTACAGAATTATGCGAAAGAATTGAAGCAGATGTACGACTTGAAAAAGAATCTTGAAAAATATCTTGACGAACTCGCGAAGGTTGAGATACCAAACACTTCCGAACTTCTTGGCGCTGTGCTCGCCGCGAAACTCCTTAATGCGGCAGGCTCCCTTGAAAAACTTGCGAAAATGCCGTCATCAACAATCCAACTAATAGGAAGCGAGAAGGCTATGTTCCGCTTCTTGAAGTCAAAGGGAAAGAAGGCGCTGCCGCCAAAGTATGGGCTGATTTTCCTGTCGCCTTACGTCTCGAACGCTCCGCAAGACCTGAAGGGAAAGGCAGCGCGCCTCCTTGCGAGCAAACTCACCATAGCGGTGCGCTCCGACTTCTACACAAAGGAAAACCGCGGCGCACAGCTGAAAAAGGACTTGGAGGAGAAGCTGAAGGAGATGAAGTGATATGGGAAACATAGAAAGCGACATTTCTTTCGCGTTAAAAAATCAGAGAAACATCATAATAGTTGACGATAAGGAAGACAGAAGAAAAAAGGGATACAAACTTGTTGCGCCGGTATTGAAAGAATTTTGCATTGAAGAACTAAAAATAGAAAAGCCCGAAACTCCAATATTTGATTTTTCAAAAACAGACGACCTTGAAAAATGGGCTGACACGCTTTGCGGATACTATGAAAAATTCTGCAAAGACCAGCATTATCTTCTCAACAGTTTCCAAGACTACATTATGGCGATGAATAATAACGGGGTGTTTCCCATAATGCATAACATTGATGTTATTGTATCTTGGGATGAGAAGCTAAGGGATTTTTACGGCTATCACAGCCAGATTGCGAAAGAGTCTACGGGAGCCGAGTATTCAATGCCGAGAGCTGTTGCAACTCTTTCAAAGAGCAGTTGGAAAGAAAGAAACGACTATAACCATAAATTAGTTTGCTGCTGGAATCCGTTGGAATACAACAAAAAGAAGTGGGAGCTGGAAGTCTGATATTGAAATATTAGGCGGAACGCCATTGAATTATGAAAGGGTATTGAAGATGAAAATCGATACGGTAACGAAACAGAACGAATATTGGAACAACGAAGCAAACACGGTAGAATATGAGAAAAACAATTTCAGCATTTTCGACGATGAAAAAGCCAAAAAGAAAATTATTTTTCATCTTGATAAAGTCATTATCGATCCCGCTTTTATTGTCGGTGATTTGGGATGCGGTCCTGGGCATATCCTCCCTTATCTTTCAAAGATGTGCAAGGAAGTGATAAAAATAGACTATGCGGCAAATATGCTGAAGGAAGCGCAAAGGCGGAATTCGCATCTCAGAAACATCACATATCGCCGGGGCGACATGAGAAATCTTGGCAGGTGGCATGGCAATTTCGATGTTGTTGTGGCAACGAATTCCATTTTGCCCGGTTCCATATCGGAAGCTGACAGGATGATAGCGGAGATCCACAAATCCCTGAAAGATGGCGGCGTATTCGTGGCAGTCATGGCATTGATAGAAACGTCGAACTATCTGGCACGGCTGAAATTCGAGAGATTGATAAGCGAGGGAATATCCGAGATTGCTGCTATAAGGAGAATAAGAAAGGAATATCAGGAAGAGAAGAAATTCGACGGCATATTCGGATTCATGAGGGACGGCTCGAATAATCTGGTGCAAAAGTATTTTTATCGCGATGAATTAAAGTTAATGCTCAAGAAAGCCGGATTCAGGGCCTTATCCATCGGAAAATTGCGTTACGGCTGGGAACACTGCAGGAAATACAACTATGACTATTTTCCGGGCGCGGACGAGATATATGACTGGCTGGTCATAGCAAAGAAATAACGAGATGATTTTTATGATAATAACTGAAAAATTCCCCGGAGTGTTTCTCGTTGACGGAAAGCTTGCAACCGTAAACCTCACGCCTGGAAAAAGGTTCTTTGACGAGGCGCTTCTTCGGGAAGGCGGGAAAGAATACAGGCTGTGGGACCCGAACCGCTCCAAAGCCGGCGCCGCGATTGCGAAAAGCATAAAGCTTTTTCCGATAACAAAGGACAGCAAGATTTTATACCTCGGCGCCGCTCACGGCTTCACTCCGTCGTTTCTTTCCGACATAGTCGGCGAGAACGGGATTATCTACGCTGTCGAGTTTTCCGACCGATGCTTCACGGACTTGCTGCCCGTGTGCGAGAAGCGCAAGAACATCGCGCCGATACTCGCTGACGCGCGCCTTCCCGACCAGTATTCGTGGATAGAGAAGGTTGACGCTGTTTACCAGGACATTGCCCAGCCCGACGCCACGGAAATAGCGATACGCAACTGCAAAAGGTTCCTGAAGAAGGGCGGCTATCTTTTGCTAACGATAAAATCGCGCAGCGTTGACGTCACGAAAAACCCCCGCAAGCTGATAGAGGAGGAGATTGAGAAGCTGAGGGCCGCGGGCTTCGTGATAGACGACTGGAAAATGCTCGACCCGTTTGAAAGAGACCACGGCTTTATCGTGGCGATGATGAAGTGAATCTACATATTCGTTGCTATCTTAGCTATGTTTGATACGAAAGTTTTTGCATTTCTTAACGAGTCTTCGGCAGGCTCCTTGTTTGCCTGAGGTATTGTGTTATACGTGAAATTTCCTCTTTTCCATTTCTCATCCTTGAATATTTCAAGAAGCTCGTCAGCCCTTATGGCCATCTTTTTGTAAATCTCAAGAAGCTTTACGTCAAGAATGCCCGTGTCAACAAATTTTCTTTTGAACTCCTCAAACGTCTTCTTATGTATCTCCGGCGCGGAAGTCCTGATATTTTTCGCCATTAGAATTGCCTTGGCTGCGTAGAATATCGCGTAATATGAATGCGATATGACCGAGCTGTAAAATGTCATTTTACCGTCTATTTCAAAATACTGCTTTGCATCCATCTCATCGCTGATTCTTTTCAGCGTCTCCGCAATGACAATCTCGTTTTCCGCCCTGTCAATAAAGCTTCTTGCCGTCAAATCCATTTTTAATCGCCTCATTTAAAATCTTATAGTATGCTTCCCCGCCGTACATTATAAGATTGTTTTTGACTATTTCCTTCCCGTAGTTTGCCTCGTCATTCAATAGCATCCGGAGAAATTCCGATTTCCTGAAAACATAAAGGTGTATCTGGGGAATGTTTAGTTCACAGGCCAGCTTAAGCTGAGCGTATACTTTTTTTGGCTCTGAAGAATCGCCGATAATTATTGCGACGTCTATGTCTGATGTTTCTTTTTGTCTGTTTCCGGCATAACTGCCGGTTATTATGAATATGTAGAAATCTTCCGGCATTTTGTCGGCAATTTTTTGCATATCCTTGTAGGGGATGTGCTTTTGGCCCCATGCGACGTGCTCTGACACGAACCCCGCATAAGATTGGGCTTTCAGCGACCCTGCATCAAGGCTGTAAAGGACAACGTTTCCCGCCTTTTCCTCCTTCAGGATGCCCTGCTTTACAAACTTCTTCAGGGAGTCATAGACATAGCCTTCCGACTTCTTTTTTGCCTGCTTCAATACGTCCCTAAAGGCAAACTTCCGCCAGGGCATTTTCGCAAACGGCTCCAGTATCGCGTATTCCTTCTTCAGCATAACAATCCTCTTTATAGGATTGTTTAATCTTATTTTTAGGATTATATAAAGTTATCCCGCCCTGCTTCGTGATAGACGGAATGTCTGACCCGTTTGAAAGAGACCGTGAATTTATGGTGGCGATGATGAAGTGAGATTAATTTTTCAAAAAAAAGATTAATAAAGAAAGAAACTTATCTTCTATAAGATTAACATGCCAAAAAACTATTCCGACTGGTCAAAAGACGAACTGGTCAGAGAGCTAAAGAAAGCCGAAAAGAGAAAGAAATACGGCATAGTCTGGGAAGACAAGCCGGAAGTTGTTGCAGAGCGGTGTAAAAACGAGTTGCCTGTTCTTGCGGAAGACAAAAACAAGAAAATTGTAACGGACAAAAACAAGCCGAACAACATTCTTATTGAAGGCGACAATTATCATGCTCTTTCTGTTTTGAATTACACACATAAAGGAAAGATTGATATTATCTACATTGATCCGCCGTATAATACTGGAAATGGAGAAGGCTTTATTTACAATGATAAAATTGTAGATAGAGAAGATAGTTTTAGACATAGCAAATGGATTTCTTTCATGAATAAAAGACTAAAGTTATCAAAGAACCTTTTGAAAAAGAACGGAGTTATCTTTATCTCTATAGATGACAATGAAATTGCACAACTTAGATTATTATGCGACGATATTTTTGGCGAAGAAAATTTTGCAGGAATCATTTGTTGGAAACATAGACATTCTATATCCAATGATTTACTTATATCTCAAAATCATAATTTTATTTTGCTATATGCAAAAAGCTTCAAATCTCTATTCAATAATAGGAAAAACTTTCGCTTAGAGAAAGATTTCTTAGGATTTTCAAATCCAGATAAAGACTCTAACGGGCCATATAAATTAACTCCTGTTGACGGTCCTGGAGGAGCAAGGAAAGGAAATCCACATTATGAATTTTTAGGAATAAATGGCTACTGGCGTTATTCTAAGGAAACGATGCAAGAGTTATATGACAAAGGACAAATTATTAAAAGAGGAAAAACGCTTGCAAGAAAATATTATCTAAAAGATGCCAAAGAAAATGGCGGAAAGGTTGTAACGACATGGTGGGATGATGTTGGAACAACTACAGAAGGAACAAGAACTTTAAATGATATGATTGGTGAAGGAAAGTTTAACAACCCCAAACCAGTATCTTTACTTAGAAGGGTTGTGCAACTTGCATCTGATAAACAAGGTACGATATTGGATTTCTTTGCTGGTTCTGGAACAACAGCCCACGCAGTTTTAGATATGAATAAAGAAGATGGTGGAAAAAGAAAGTTTATTCTTTGCACAAATAATGAAAATGATATTTGCACGGAAGTATGTTATCCTCGTGTAAAGAAAGTTATTCAAAACTTGGAAAAAGAATCGAAAAACAAACTAGTCAAAAACATGCCGGGAAACCTCAAATACTTCAAGACCGACTTTGTTGATGCGGAACCAACGGATAAGAACAAGAGGAAAATGGTGGAAAAATCAACGGAAATGCTTTGCTTAAGGGAAGACTGTTTTGATGAAGTTATGCAGGGCCATAATTTCAGAATATTCACAAACAGTCAAGGCAAGAATCTGGGAATCATTTACGATGATGACGGCATCGAGCCGTTCAAGAAAGAGGCAAAGAAGTTAAAGAAGGATTTCATCGTATATGTATTTTCTCTTGATGAAAGCGTAAGAGAGGAAGAGTTTGAGGATGTAAAGAAACTAGTTGAACTGAAACCGATACCTGCAGTCATACTAAACGTGTACAAGAGGATATTCAAATGACAGAGCTAAAAACCTACCAAAAAGAAGCCGTGGCAAGCCTGAAAGAAACCGTTGAAAAGCTTCTGAGGTCGTCGGAAAGGGAGATTTGCGTTTTCCAAGCGCCCACCGGAAGCGGAAAGACCATGATAGTTTCCGATTTGTTAAGGCAATTGGCAAAAGACAGGAAAGACGACAAGAAATTCTCGTTTGTCTGGATTTCTGTAAGGATGCTGCACGAGCAGAGTAAGGAGAAATTGGAGAAATACTATGAAGATGACAGGCTTCTTCAATGCTCGTATTTTGAGGATTTGGAAGACAAAAAAATACAGGAAAACGAGATTTTGTTCATAAATTGGCACAGCATAAACAAGAAAGACATCAACATTTATGTAAGGGAAAATGAGCAGGATAGTAACCTGAATAACATAATCCAGAACACAAAAGAGGAAGGTAGAGAAATAATTCTAATCATAGATGAAAGCCATCACACAGCAAGTTCTGAAAAATCAAAGGAGTTAATTGAGATTATAGGGCCTAAAGTAACCATAGAAGTTTCTGCCACACCACATTTAAATGAGAATATCGGAGGTTGGGTTAAAGTCAACTTAAACGATGTGAAAGCCGAAGAAATGATTAAATCGGAGATTGCCGTCAATCCGGAATTTATGGATATGAAGCTTGGCACAAAAAGCTCGGATGAATTGGTTATTGGGCAAGCCCTGAAGAAAAGAGAGGAATTGATAAAGTTATATGAAAAAGAAGGCTCAAACATCAATCCTCTTATTCTTGTTCAACTACCGGACCAGAAAGGCAACCTCATCAATAAGAAAGACGATGTCTTGAAAATTCTCAATGACAAATTCAAAATAACAGAAGAGAACGGAAAACTTGCTGTTTGGTTATCGGAAGAGAAAACCAATAATCTTGCAAATATTGGAAAAAATGAAAATGAAGTGGAAGTTTTGGTTTTCAAGCAGGCAATCGCGCTAGGCTGGGACTGCCCGCGTGCATCAATTCTTGTTATTTTCAGAGAATCAAGGAGTTTCACGTTTACCATCCAGACTATCGGCAGAATTATGAGAATGCCGGAATTGAGATATTACAACGAGCAGGAATTAGATAAAGGTTTTGTATTTACCAATCTTCCGAATATAGAAATCACAGAGGATTACGCAAAAGATTATGTAACTGTTTATGAAGCCAAGCGAGATAGCAAACTCTATAGAGATATTGTTTTGCCATCAATATATCTCAAAAGACAGAGGGAAAGGACAAGGCTTTCCGGAGAATTTGGAAAAATATTCATGAAGATAGCGGAAGAAACGAACCTAAAGAAAAAAATTACATTCGCCCCGTCAAAAATTGTAAGCCCGATTATAGCAGACGGCAGAATTGTTGACATAGACAAAGCCGGTGAAATAGAGCATAAAGGAATTATAGAAGTAAATTTGAATCTTGCCGAATTGCAGCAGAAATTTGATAATTTCATTTCGCAAAACTGCACACCTTATGCGCCTGCCGATTCAAGCGACAGGATGAAAACGGCAATCTACAACTTCTTTACGGAGAAATTCAGAATCCAAAAGTTTGACCCACAAGCCCAAAGAATTGTCTTGGGAAAAGAAAATGTTCAGGCATTTGTTGATGTGATTAATCTGGCAAAAGAAAGGTATAAGGAACAAGTGGTTGAAAAGCTTAACGAAAAAAGAGAACTACAAGAAGTTCAGAGATGGGAAGTTCCGGTTATCGTAAGCTACAACAGCAGATACAGCAAGGAAGAAAAATCAAAAGCTATAATGAAACCGTACTATACCAAAAAGCCAAGCGAACCGGAAAGATTGTTTATAGACTTGCTGGAAAGTTCAAAGAAAGTCAAATGGTGGTTCAAGAACGGAGAAAGCGAAGTAAAATACTTCGCAGTTTTGTATAAAGATGAATCTGGATTTGAGAGAGCGTTCTATGTTGATTTTATAGTCCAGTTTGAAGACGGTTCTATTGGATTGTTTGATACTAAAAGCGGAATGACTGCAAAGGATGCAAAAACAAGGGCTGAAGGTTTGCAGAAGTACATTAAAGAACAAAACAAGAAAGGAAAGAAATTATGGGGAGGTATTGTCATAAATGTAAACGGAAGCTGGAGATTTAATGATAATGAAGCTTACAAATATGACGAGAATAGCTTAAAGGATTGGAAGATTCTGAGTATATGATAGTTTTTTAATAAGAAAGTTATTGTAAAAATAAAACAATTATTCTTTAACTTCCCATTCTCGAATGTAAGGAGTGTCGTGTGGATAGTTGTCAATCTTCTTGGGGTCTTCACACTCAAGGCTTTTTACCATCTTCTGCCACATCTCTTTGTCAAATTTATCGCTTTTCAAATATCTTTTTGCTTTCTCAAGCAATTCCATTCTAATCTTGTTCCATTCTTTCAGTGCGCCTTCATAAGTGTTGTGGACGCTTCTTATTGAGTTATGTTCTGGTCCGTCATCGCCAACGATAAATACTTTCATCTTCAACACCAAATATCAACACATATAAAAAATAGTTTCTTTATTTATCAGGTTTTTTATTCTTCCAAATATGTTTTCAAACGGTTGTTTTAAATTCTCCCTACCAATCTATTTCTTATGTCTAACCAATCTCTCCTCAATCAAATAGCCGAAGAAGCAAGAACGTGCAAAAAGTGCGGGCTGCACGAGTGCGCGAACAACGCGGTTCCGGGAGAGGGAAACCCGAAAGCGGAGATAATGCTGATAGGCGAGGCGCCGGGAAAGAGGGAAGACCTGACCGGCAGGCCTTTTATCGGAAGCGCAGGGAAGCTTCTTGATTCCGTGCTGGAGAAGGCGGGATTAAAGAGAAAAGACATTTTCATCGGCAACATAGCCAAGCACAGACCGCCGGACAACCGCGCGCCGAAGCCCGACGAGATAGAGGCATGCACTCCGTACCTTGACAGGCAAATAAAAATCATAAGGCCGAAAATAATCGTGACTCTCGGAACGCACTCAACAAAATACATTCTGGAGAAGGCGGGATTGGAATTCACAACCATATCGGAGGCGAGGGGAAAGGTATTCGACGGAAGCGCGCTGGGCGCGGGAATAAAAATTGTTCCATCGTTTCATCCTGCCGCGGTCATCTACAACAGGAAACTCGGGAAAACGATAGAAGATGATTTCAAAATGATAAGCAAGCTGGCAAACAGGTGACTACATACTTTAAATATTGTAGTCACCCATTATTCTTATGCACGTCGAAGTCAGGGAAGAGGGAAAGAGGAAAAAGTACTATCTTGCACATTCCTTCAGGAAAGGGAAAAAGGTAAGAAAATTAAGGTTCTATCTTGGAATAGATTTGACAAAGGCAGAACTGGCTGAAAAGAAAAAGCACGCCGAGAAAATAATAAGCGAAAGAATAAGGCAGCAGGAAATAATTCACGACCCGCTCCGCTTTATGCTCACGAAAGAGGAAATCGCGGAGATTAAGGATTTGAAGGTGCCGGCGGACATAAGAATAAAACATTTATCGGAGGAAGCTTGGGAAAAATTCACGAAGGCTTTCACCTACGACACAAACGCGATAGAAGGCTCAACCATCACTTCGGACGAGGTTTCGGACATCCTGCAGAAAAACAAGCTGCCGGAAAAGCCGAAACATGAGATAGAAGAAACATACGGCGTCTCGGAAGCGATAAAACACATAAGAAAAACAAGGGAGCATCTATCGCTTAACCTGATAAGGGAATTGCATAGGATTGTCTTCAAAGGCTCAAAGAGTTTTGCTGGAGAATTCAGAAAGGTGGAGGTCGCGGTTGTTGACTCTTCGGGAATTGTTGTCCATCGCGGAGCTCCGCCAGACTATGTTGCAAGGCTTCTTAGCGAGCTGATAAACTGGTACATCAAAAACAGGAAAAAATATACTCCGATAATTCTGGCTGCCGTTGTCCACAACCAGTTCGAGAACATCCACCCTTTCCAGGACGGCAACGGTAGGGTTGGCAGGCTTCTGTTGAACAACATTCTTATCAAGCACAACCTCCCGCCTGTAAATATAGAACTGAGAAACAGGAAAGAATACTATAATTCATTGCAGGAATACGAGAATAACGGGAACTTGAGACCTTCCATAGAGCTCATACTGAAGGAGTACAAGAATTTGAAGAAAATTATAAAAGGGTGACTACGCTTTTGAACTTTGTAGTCACCTATCCAACCATTTCCGCAACTTTCTTCTTGAACTTTTCAATGTTGAAAGCAGGCACCATCGCGCCCGCCGCTGGCT
>JBAQNA010000025.1:0-15811 GCA_049303335.1 Candidatus Aenigmatarchaeota archaeon | reverse complement strand
GCGGCTTTGAAAGCGTTTCCGCAATCGAGCCGGCTGATTTGTAGAACGTATCCACGGCTTCCCTTGCGTATCCATTCAGCCCTTTGGCGGCCTCGCGGCCGCCGCTCACGCTTTTCATATTGCTCACACGCGTTTTATTCCGCTGCTCAAGGCGGAATTGCTCGCGCGACTTTAACGGCAATTGCTCAGGTTGCCGGCTGTTTCGGCTTGCTCATGGCCGAAACCGCTTGTATATTATATAGCGCCTTTGTTCTATTTAATTTCGTGCTTCCATACTGTTATTATGCAGAAGTGGTATATAAATGAGAGATGGAAGGATACGGCGGATGGCGAACAACAGAATTAGACGGGAAAATCGCTTTATCCTCCAACACGCTTCTTGAAGTGTACGGAAACTTTGTTTCCGGCATGCCGAAAGCTTCGCTTTCGTGCATCGTCAAAAGAAAGAAATCTGTCGTATCTTTTGTTTTTTATGTCATCCAATGTTTCATCCAACAAAAGGGTTTGCTCCTTTGTTAAATCCCTTCTTGAAATCTTTTCCACACTGACCATGATAAACACTATCCTTATCTTTTGTATATATTGTCGTGGTGGTCCATCTCAAGAAATTTCACATTGTTGCCTTCAACCTTGAAAATGAGGACAAATGATTTTGCGACATGAACGCGGCGTATGTTCTTCAAATCATACCGCAAGGGCTTGTATTGCTCGGGATTATTTGCAATATCCTCAATTTTCTTCATGCAAATGTCATAGCGTTTTCTGTCTTTCTTGTATAACTTGCTGAGCGTTTCTCGAAGCCTTTCTTCTATGAGAATTTCGTACATGCACAAAAACCTCTGTCTTTTGGCTGCGCCAAATTGCTTTTGCATTTTGTGCGTCCCAACATCTCTGCCGGCTTAAGCTTCGATTGCCTTTCTTAATTCATCAATGTTTTTGAAAGAATGAAAATTGCCTTCCTTTTCTATGCTCTGTATTTTCTTTATGAATTCAGGGCGAACCTCATGCATGTCGCCGCTAATGGCATCTACCTCTTCTTCGATAATAATTATCTTCTGTTTCATCAGAGAGACATCGCTCTGTATATGCTTTAATATTCTTAATTCGGGGTTTTCTTCCATCTCAAGCTTCATGTTCTCACCAACATGCATTAGCTTCAAGACTTTAAATAGATTTATTTTATCCGCAACTCCCCGCCAAATTCTCCGCCTTCATGCACGTTCCCCCGTTTGCGGTTGTTGCGCCGCTGTAAGAATTCGGGCACCAGCTGCACGCATACGATGACGAGGTGCCCGTTTGAAAATCGCACAAACTTTTTGTAGCCTGCGCCGGGCAGTTGTCCGTTGTGGTACCTCCCGTGCAGCTCGAATCAGTCCACAGCGAGCAGACGTTGTCCACGAGACTGCATCTCTGTCCCGCGGAATTGCACGCGCCCACCAAGGTGCTGTCAGAGCAGGAGGTGCAGGTTGGTGGCGGAGTTACCGCACAGTCCGCACATCCGCCTCCGCCGCAGTCCACTCCGGTCTCGCCGTTGTAGGAATTCAAAGCAATTACCGCGGCAAAAGATACTGCAGAACACGGCATACGTCAACTGCCGTCAGCTTTATATATTCCTTTTTCCAAAACGCTTTTGCTCACACATGATTTCGCGAAATCTGCTGGGTAGCTCCCAGCATTCCTTCGAAGGGGTTTTCCTTTTGGAACTGCTGCAACGGCGGATATAAGCTTGCATCCGGCGGATACGGCAGGGAACGAACAGCATTATTGTGATTCAGATTCTAAGAAATTCCAATTTCGCATTGCAAAAAGTCCGTGTTTTATATTTCAGTCTTTCCAAATTATTCGCATGACAAACCAGGCAATAAAGGATGTTTTTCTTTCGAGAATCTTCAACTCGCGCGGCGAGCCTTCGGTAAAGGTTTCCATACTGACTGAAAGCGGGCTGTTTTCGAGCTGCGCTCCGCACGGCGCGTCTTCCGGAAAGTACGAGGCGAAAAATCTTGAAGTCGCGAAGATAGAAAAGACATTTCCGAAATTCAGAAAGAATTTCATCGGCTTGGAAGCGGACTTTTCCGTTGCCGACGAGATGCTTGAGCAGTTCGGGGGAAAGGATTTCGCAAAAATCGGCGGGAACTTTTCAATCGCGCTCTCGCAGGCGGTGTGCAAAGCATCTTCGCAGAACAATCCTTTCAGGCTTTTCGGTCAGACGAAATATTTTCCTTTTCCGCTCGGAAACGTTCTTGGCGGCGGGGCGCACGGCGGCGGCACGGACATGCAGGAATTTCTCGTCATTCCGATAAAGGCAAAGACAATCCAAGAGACTGCGGAAACAAACTTCGCAATCTGGCGCCGCGCCGAGAGCGCGCTGAAGGCGAAAGGATTTGTGGCGGGGAGGAACGACGAAGGCGCGCTTGTCTCAAGATTGAACGACCTGAAAACCATTGATTTGCTTTCCGACATAGCGGAGGATTTTGGCGCGAGAATCGGGATTGATTTCGCGGCTTCCGAGCTTTACGGCAGGGGGCAATACGTCTACGGAAAACTCGGGAAGAGGTTCTCTGCCGGCGAGCAGCTGGAATTCGTCGCCCACCTGATAAAAACATACAGGCTCGCTTACGTCGAGGATCCTTTCCAGCAGAACGATTTTGAAAGCTTTGCGGCGCTCGCCAAAAAAGTGAAATGCATAATATGCGGCGACGACTTGTTTGCGTCGCATCCCGATAGATTGAAAAAAGGAATCAGGACAAAAGCGGGAAACGCGGTCATACTGAAACCGAACCAGGCGGGCACGGTCTCGAAAATCCTTGAAGCCGCGGAACTTGCGAAAAAGGACGGGTTCACGCCCGTTGTCTCGCACCGCTCCGGCGACACCTGCGATTCTTTCATCTCGGATTTGGCGGTCGGAATCGGCGCGCCGCTTATCAAGTGCGGAATAATGGGAAGCGAGCGAACGGCAAAAATAAATCGTTTGATTGAGATATGGAACCAGGCAAAAAGACCGGAGATGGCGAGGCTGAAGATATAAAAAAGATGAATGTGAACAAAGTCAGGAAAAGTAACTTAATAAAATCTACATCCTAATTTAAAGTATGATAAGAACAAAGGAAATGATTTCGCAATATGTTAAACTTTTGAAGCCAAAAGAAGTTCTAGACCTAGGGTGTGGAAATGGTAAGATTTCCTTAAGATTTGCAGAAATGGGAGCAAATATTACCGGAGTGGATAAAAGGGAAGAAAAATATGCTTATGAAAAATTTAACTTTGTCCATCAGGACATAAGAGACTTTAAATTCAATAAAGAATATGACCTTATAATTGCATCCTTCGTGCTTCATTTTCTAAACAATTTCGAGGCAACAGAAATTATAAAAAAGATTAAAGTTAATACAGAAATCGGAGGTTATAATTTTTTGATTTGCCTGTCAAAAAAAGATGATTTTTATAAAAAAGAAAATTTTTATCCAAATCCAAGTGAGCTAAAAGGTCTGTATTCCGATTGGGAAATGAAATAGGAAACCTACGGTTTCCTATAACCTTCCCTTTAGAGCGGCTCGCTTCCTCCGCAAGTCTCTGTGACTTGCGGTATCCCCGCGAGCCGCCATGCGCAACTAACTGAACAGTGAAAGCGTTTTCTGGGTATCATCTATGACTTTCACATTGTGATGCGCCTGCTGATTTTTTATGTATTCTTCTGCCTTGCCCCTTTCTATGCCTATGGACTGGTGATGCTCGTATCCGCTCCAGAAACTTCCCCTTGGATATCTTTTCCTGAATCCGGGAATTTGCTCGAATATTCTTTTTGAAGAATGGCTCTTCAGCATTATTTCCGCTACCGTAACCGAATATCTCTTCGGAATGTCCACGGAAAAATGCACATGCGTGCCGCCATAACCAATGTTTCCAAACTGAAAACCGAATCTTTCAAGTTCTTTGAAAGCGGTTGTGCAAACATTTATTGTGCTTTGCTTCCCGAAGACATTGTATCTGTTCTTTGCCACGAACACGAACTCGATCCGGTTGTTCCTCGTGTCATGAATCTTTTTATAGCTCCCGCTGCTCATATCTATCTACCTCATTTGACGGTGTTCATGGCTCGCGCCTATGGTGGAAGGCACTGAGCGCCGTCTCTAATCTTATCTTGGAAATTATCAAAGAAATTGTTGATGTCTAAGGAGCTCGCTTTCATCTGCGGGTCTTCCGCTTCGCTCCAGACCGCGCAAGTATTCCCGCTCGCTTAAAATAATAAAATTTAATCAAGGATTTACGCCGATAAAAGAACACGACAATCTCAAACCGCACAGGCACAATCTTATTTTCATTCTGGCAAGAAAGACAGCATAATATTAGCCAAATTCTGGAAGCAATCAATAACCTATTTAAACCTTACAAATTATTAATTGTTTGCGACTTTGTTTATGTTAAAGTGATTATCATGGCATTGGACGAATTTTTGTCAGCGGGAGTGCACATCGGGATGAAGCAGCGCACGAAGGATATGGAAAGGTTCATCTACAAGATAAGGCCGGACGGCCTCGCTGTCCTCGACGTGCAGACCATACAGAAAAGGATTGAGATTGCCGGAAAATTCCTCGCGAAGCACAAGAACATAATGGCTGTTTCGAGAAAGCCTATCGGGCAGAGAGCGGTCAAGAGGTTTGCCGAAGCCACAGGCTCGAAAGACGCGATAGGAAGGTTCCTGCCTGGGACGCTTACAAATCCGAGCTTCAGGAATTTTTTCGAGCCGGACGTCATTATCATAACCGACCCTGCCATCGATTCGCAGGCGATAAAAGAAGCTGTCAAGACAAGGATACCGATAGTAGCGTTCTGCGACACCATTGACGAGACCTCGAACATCGATTTCGTGATTCCGTCGAACAACAAGGGAAAGAAAGCCATCGCGCTCCTGTACTACCTTCTCGCGAAGGAGATTCTGAAAAATCGCGGAACGCCCGAGACGGAAATAAAATTCAAGGCTGTGGACTTCGAGTCGCGCGAGCGCGCAATGGAGCAGTGATTCCGTTATACGCTGTACTATTCGCGCATTTTTGTGCGTTCTGTCGTTATCGCTGAAAGTATTGCGCCAGAAATCTGATTGGTTTCTGAATTGTTTGTTTCATTATTCAAACTCTGAAAATCGATTTATTCCAAATTATAATCAGACGGCGATTCCTGCCGCACCAAAAAACCAATTTAAGCCATGAATACTATTTCTATCTTATGCCGGTAAACGCAACCGCGGAATTCTACAAGGCGGAAAGCCATTTTCTAGCGGCAAAAACGCGCGATGAGAAAATCACGGCGCTCGAGGAGATGATACGCGCGGCGCCGAAGCACAAGGGCGCCGAGGCAATGCTCTCGCAGCTGAAGCAGCGGCTCGCGAAGCTGAAATCGCAGAGCGAGAGCAAGTCGGCGAGAAAGTCGGTCAACATCCCGAAAGAGGCCGACGCCCAGATTTGCGTTCTCGGGCTGACACAGTCGGGAAAGTCCGCGCTGCTGCGCAAGCTGACGAACGCGAAGCCGAAAATCTCGGAGCAGCCTTACACAACCGTGAAGCCCGAAATCGGCGTAGCCGATTATTTCGGCGTGAAGCTCCAGATGATAGAAATCCCTTCGTCATTCCGCCGCGAATTCATGAGCATCGCGCAGAACTGCGACGCGGTCGTGATTATGGCAAGGAACGAAAACGACAGGGAAGCGATGAAAAATATCATAGAGCAGTTCCGCATAAGGAAGCCGTCCTGTTTTGTCTCGTTCGACGACGGCGCGGAGGAGACAAAGAAAAAGATATGGGGCATACTGCGCCTGGTAAAAGTCTACACAAAGGAGCCCGGCAAGAAGCCGGAAAAGAAGCCGATGGTGCTGAAAGCGGGCTCGACAGTCGGCGACGCGGTCGCGGACATCCACAAGGACTTTTTGAAATTCTTCCGCTTCGCGCGCGTATGGGGCTCGACAAAGTTCCCGGGCGAGAAAGTCGGGCTGGAGCACAAGCTGAAGGACGACGACGTGATGGAGATACACGCGGGATAGAAAATAGAAAAAATATCTGCCGCCATTTTTGGCAGCAGAAAATTATGCACTACAATATGTTGCTGTGGTAATACCAAGCATCGAATTTTTTTCCGAGATTTGAAAGATAGTCTTTTGTCTTGGCTTTTGTAGCAACTATTGTGGATGCTACTGTAGCGTTTGTAGCATTATAAGGTTCTACAAATGTAACATCATAAGGTTCTACAAATGTAAAATCATTCATAATATAACTTGCCAAATTCGCTGCATGCCCGAATATACCTACTCCAGTCAGCGCGGTTTTTATCGGATTATTTTTTATCACATCTACAACATCTGATGGTCCAAATTTTTCTACTGTTTCTTCATCGTCTATTTTTTCTTTTCTTATATCGCTTTTTTGTTTCAGTTTATAGCCACCATATAATGCTGTAGCCAAACCCGCCACCGCCAAGTAATCCGTAAAGCTTCCGGGAGCCAAACCCATGGTATTGACTGCCACATCCTGAAGCGCGCGCATGGAAAAATGACTTTTATAAAATTCTGGCGCATAATCAGTGACAAGCTGTCGCAGGTTTGGGCTGTTCGCATACCAGTCAGCAACTATCGGCGCGCTTAAAAAAACTCCCCCCCCCAATATCCCTTTTTCTATTGTGTTTGTCAAACCTTTCTTGCTGATGTCGGTCTTGTCAAACGCGCTATAAATCTTAGTCGATTTAATATATTCTTTAACACTCATTTAATCACCTTTTATTTTTGTTTTATTTTGTAAATATCTGTTACTTTCTATTGGTAGCTAAAGTATATAAACCTATCGGTTGCCGTTATATTCTTGGTTTTGCAGAAATCGTGACATTAATTGAACTTCCATAGTCAGAGCGGCTTTTTTGGCGGTTTGCGACAATTTTATAGACGTTTCCTCTTTCAGTCAAAGCTACCACGATATTCATCCAATTTATTTTTGTCATACAAACCGATTGTTCCGCTTGACTTTCTTTTGGCTTTAACTATTGTTGTCATATTTTTTGATGATGCCTTAAAGGATTTATACTTTCAAAATTCAGAATCCTTAAATAGAACTTCGCATAATAACAGTTGGTTGATTCTTATGTCAGAACTCACGAGAACGAACGAGCTTCCGCAGAACTGGTACGGCGGCGTGGACAAAGCAAAGGAAAAGGCGCGAAAGCTCCTGAACAAGGTGGTCGTGATAGACCAGAACACGTCCGTCGTTATCGGCAAACTCGCATCAGTTGACATCGACAAGCTTTGGAGGTCGAACGTGCCGTATTGCAGGCTTCTCGTGAACGATTCGCTGCGCTTCAGGCTCGACGGCAAGCTGGAGGCGAAGCTCGGCAGCGAGGAGGTGTTCTTCGTGAACAAGCCGCAGATGGTGCTGACCGTGGACGAGATGGAAAAGACACACCCGAAAATCCACGATGAATTCTACAAGAACTGGGTGAAGGGTTTCAGGGATTGAATGAAAGATTATATCTTGTGAATCACTACGATATCCTCATCGGTTCCGTCGGATTTTCTTGCTTTATCAAATATATTTTTTTCCGCCTTAAAAAACGGTGCGGTTTCGCTGAAGCCTTGATTGTGAAAATAAACATTATCCTTGTCAAAGCCCACAACAGGAACAAAATGCCCTTGATACCCTTTTTCAGGCCTTTCCTTAAGCGTGTTCCAGTCTATAAGCACAATAAGAATGCTTTCGGGTTTTACTTTGGATAATAACTCTTCAAGAGAGATTGTCTTTTCATATAATTTGACACCTTTTGTTTTTGCCTCCTCTGCCAATTTCTTGGATTTATCAAGGTCCATGTCGCTGAACTTTTGATAGTACGACTTTTGCAGATGGTTTTCCTGAAATAAGAGATGTTTTGTGAAAAATTCCGTTCTGAATCCCAATTCCGCGGAAGCAACGGCAAGACTGATGGTTGAAACGCCCTTTCCTTCCTTTATTCCGACTTTTTCCTCAATAAGACTGATATTGTAGTTTTTGCCAAAGTATGAAAAAGCCATTTGCAGCGCGGTAGGTCCGCAATTCGCGTCTGTTGTCTGTTTAAAGAAGGGAACTTCCAGCATCATAATTCTATTCCGCGTCAAAAGCTTAAATAACTTTCCGCTGAACTACTCTGAAAAAGCGGGCGAATGTAGTTACTGTCAAAATACGGAATAAAGAACGAAATGGTTGTTTCTTTCATCGGGCTTTCCCTTCGAAGTCTTTTTCACAGAATCGCTGTAATAAGTAAGAAAAGTGCTCTTTACAATATCTCCGTCGCCGCCAAGAAGAAGTATGCCGCCGCTATGTTTGCTTTGCGACAGTTTAATCCCTTTTTTTCCATAATATGAATTGTTCAGAAGCAGAACCTCGTTGTTTCCGTCCAGCCTTCCCAGCACAAAACTTTTTCTCACTTTTGAAAGCTTGCCGCTATTTTTCAGGATGCCTGAATATATGTCTCCCGTGCAATAAGGGCGCAAGTCCGCATCATTACATATTTCTTCAAAACGGTTAATATCATCGCGCTTAAGCCATAACTCTATCTTCATACTTTTTCTGCGCATCAAAAGCTTAAATAACCTCTCCCCGAACTATTCCTGCTGATGTGATAATATCCTATGCTTCCTGAAGGGAGGTATCGGAACCGCAGGTTCTGATTATGGCATTAAAAAATGTGAGCGAAGGCGAGCCCTGCCCGCGCTGCGGAAAGGACTTGGTTGTGATAGAAAGCTCGCTTGTGAAATGGCTGAACTGCCCGAGCTGCAGGTTCAAGAAGCTTGTTCCTATAAAGGACAGGGGAACCATAAAATTTATGCCGATAGAAAAGATGGGAAACGAATCGGCTTAAAGTAAAGATAAAAGGTGATTTGAATGGGATTTGAGCACACTAACAAAAAGGGCGTAAAATACTTCCTCCACGCGAGGGGCAGGCTCATGTTCTTCTCGAAGGACCCGAAGGACTCGATTGATTTGCCGCCTAACATGACGATCGTGGAGAACGAGCGAACCGGACTGCCGATGGTCAAGAAGAAGGCGTAAGGCAGATTTTTTGTTTTATTTTTTTATCTTATTCTTTTATTGGAATGAATATACCTTTTTATTATTCCGATTTTAACTATTACCATGTCAGTCATCCCCGATTTCATAACCCCGCAGGTCGTGCTGATTTTCATAACTTTCATTCTCGTAGTCTTTATCCTGTACAAATTGTTCAAGGTGCTGTTCAAGGCAACGCTCGTGACGATAGCCGCGTTCTCCTTCCCGTGGATTGTGCAGGCGCTCGGGCTGCCCTTCCCGATAGCCGCGACCGTCGAGAACGGGATTTATTTCGCGCTTGCCGGGCTCGGCCTTTTCTTCGCGTACGAGTTCTTCCACTTCCTGGCGCATTTTTTCAGGATTCTCGCGTGGCCGCTGCGCGCGCTGCTCGGAATGGAAAAGCGCGACGAGGAAAAGAAGATGCAGGAGGAGATGAAGAAGATAAGGGAAGAGGAGGAAGGCCAGAGTTAATATTTTATTCCAATTCGTTTTTGTTTTATCCGTCCATTATTGAATAAATCCAATCAGCATTTGCGAATTTCAATATTGTTCCCGTCTTTAATGCGCGTCACGCAACGCCCACCACTTTCGCGGCGCCTTTCATCTCCTTCTTCACCTTTTCCTCCCAGCACGACAGGCAACGGTGCGCATAGTCAATCTCATGCGAGATTCCGCGCGCGGGATAGAGCACGACCGCGCGCTTGAATACATCGCCTGCGGAAAGCGTTTTTCTTTTTATCCGCTCCTCCCTTATTCTCGGAATAAGCGCCAGCGAAAATATCGCGCGCAACGCAAACGAAAGCAGGAATACGGCCGATATCGCGGAAAGCCAGAAAAATCCGGAGCCGAACAGATAAATCAGGGTTCCGCCCGCAATTGAGCCTCCCACAACGGCAAGCCCGTCAAAAAACTGGTAATTCGAAATGAAAAGCGGCCTTTTCAGCGGCGGAGACGAGTCAAGCAGAAAGTTGAACACCGCAAGGTCGAATCCTGCCCAGGCAAATCCTGAAAAGACATTGGCCAAAACAAGCAAGGGAACGCTGCGGGAGAAAACCATAATGAGCGGAAAGAAACTCGTGAGCGCGGCGCAGATCACCATAATGTTCTTATCCCCGTATTTGTCCGACAGCCTTCCCCAGTATTTTTGCGACAGCAGCCCCGCCAGAATTGAAGCGGCCGAGATTACCGCAAACCAAAGATATCCGACCTGCAGCTCGCTTATCATGTAGACCGTGAAGAACGGCGCCGCAAGGTATACCGAAAAGTCGAAGAATATCGAAAACAGCATGAAATGCCTGAAGTTCGATTTTTTTAATGATGACAGGAACTCGTAGATGCTCAAAACTTTCATTCTTGGCATGCCGAAAGCTTTGCTTTCGCGCGTGTTGGGCGGCACCCTGTGCATTTTATGCTTTTCTGCAGAAGGCTCCGGCATTTTCATCAGATAGCGCATCCCGACAAAATACAGAATAAGCGCGGACAGGAATATCAGCGCGAAGCCCGCCATGGTGTCGGAATTTACGAGAATCCATCCCGCAAGAAGAACCGATATGAATGACGCGGCCCCGATGAACATGTTTCTTTTTCCGAAATACCTGCCCCTTATTTTTTCGGGCACGAGCTCCCCGATCCACGAAGTCCAGGCAAGCCTTGCGAAGCTTGCGGCCGCTGCGGAAACGCTCACAAAAAGAAGAAGCAGCGCAAACGTGTCAAAGCCTCTGGCAAAAGAAAGCAGCATTACCGGTATCCAGGCAAGCCTTGCGATCAGCATAAAGACTTTGCAGATATTTTTCCTGCTCTCCGCATGTTCCGTAAACGTTCCCGCCAAAGGCTGCATCAGCGTGGAAATCAGCTGCGGAACCGCCGTCAGCAGCCCGATCTGCGCGGCGCTCACTCCGAGCGCGAGGGCAAAAGGCGTGAGGTAGGTGCTTATCATTCCGGAAGCCGCGCCGGTCGCCGAGCCGTCCTTTATGCTGTTTTCCAGCGCGCGGTCTGTCTCCCGTTTGTTCAGCGAATTCTTTCTCATAGAATAAAGAATTGGAACGCGGATTTATAAGAATTATTTTCTTGGACAAGAATGGAAACCAATTTAAGTTCAAAATATTATAAAATCATATGATATTCCAAGTTAACACACTCAACAACTCCAAGCTGAGCAAAGCTTATGAAAAATCAATGTCAGAATTAGACAATTTTTTCAAAATAAATTGGAAGAATAACCGCCCGAACGTATTCTTAGTCAGAAATAGAAAGACAATTAATTTTCTGCAAGATAAGAAAACAGAAAATTGGTTGGTAGGATGGGTCAACGGAAAAGATGTTTATTTATTATCCGATAAAACTTATGAAAAGGAAAGCTGTCATAAATATTCCAATGAAGAATATTTTGCTTTGTTAAAACACGAATTGGCTCATTGCTTCTCTAACATGGTTTCACACTTTTCTCAGAAACCTGTTTGGCTTTTGGAAGGAATTTCCATATTCTTGTCCGGCCAAAACAATTTTAAGGCAAAGCCGGAAAGATTGGGAAAATTTATTGATTCCTATGACAAATTAGAAAAGGAAGTTTATCTAGAAGCAGGATTTGCCGTTGAATTCCTAGTTAGAAAATATGGAAGAGAAAAAATCATTGAATTGATGAAAAAATTAAAGAATTCAAATTCGAAAGAGGACTTTGCCAATTTGTTTAAATCAGTTTACAGTTTCGAATTGGATTATGCAAATTTTGAAGTACTGTAAAATAAGTGATATATAATTCTAACTTTATTTTGGAAAAACTATTCATACCTGTATCTTCGAAAACAGATAGCTCCCGATAACAAGAAGTACAACCGAAAGAATTCCCAGAACAGCAATGTCAATTCCCAGCCCAAAGTTTGAAACATTTGTAAGCGATTCGCGCAGCCCGTCAACGCCGTAAGTAAGCGGATTGAAGCTTGAGATTGTAACCAGAAAACCCGGCGCGCCTTTCAGCGGGAACAGCGCACCCGACAAAAAGAAAAGAGGCATAACGAGAAAGCTCATTATGAGCTGGAATCCCTGGAAATCCTCGAGAGCCGATGCTATTGCAGTGCCTAATGTCGTGAAAAGAAACGCTATCAAAAACATTATCGCAATGGTTGCGGGAAGCGCCAGAATGCTGTACGGGAAAAGCCGAACAGGAGCGAAAGCAAAAGCACTATGATTCCCTGCAAGGTCGCTATCGTGGCGCCGCCCAAAGTCCTTCCAAGCATAATGCTAATTCGCGAGACCGGCGCCACAAGAGTCTCCTTCAAAAATCCGAACTGCCTGTCCCATATCAGCTCTATGCCGTTGAACATCGCGGTAAAGAGGACGCTCATTGCAATTATTCCGGGAACGAGAAAATCCCGCCTTTCTCAACGCTGAAAGAAATGGAATCAACCGCAGTAAAATCCCCGAACTTCTTTGTCAAACCCCTGATTTCTATTGCTGACATAACTATCTTTTTGAATCTGCGGTTTATAAGAATTTTCTAATTCGAGAAAAAGTTTTACTCCCTGACTTCAAGGACTTTCGTCCTGATGCGCGCCTTTCCGCCCGTGCTTTCCGCGAGAATTTCGCCGCAGACCAGGCACTTCACGTTCGAGGCCGCCTTGTTGAATATCGTCTGCTCGTTCTTGCACTTGCTGCACGCGACCTTCAGGAACTTGCTTTTCGATTTTTGCTGCATGATTGTCACCGCATTATGGATTGTATTGCATTATAACGCTTTCTTAGTTTTCTTCTTTCTTTTTCCCAGGGATTTTTCTTTCTTACAAACTCGATACCAAGAAAGAAAAAGGCCTACTTTTCCTTCTTCTCCGTCTGTATCTCGAACTTTTTCACGCGGAAGCCCTTTCCCACATTATGCTCCTTCTTGCATTCATGACACTTGTAGCGGAGATCCACCTTTCGCGTCGGCTTCTCCCTGTCCTTCGGGTTCGATTTCGGGAACGAGCCGAATCCCTTCATCTTGCGGTGGAAGCGTCGCTCGCCCTCGCGCAGCGGGCTTTTCTTGTGTCCGCTCGACCTCTTCACGTCGTGAAGCGTGTGCTTCTTGCAGTAAATGCAATACCTTCTTTGCGTTTTCGGGGCTAACATGATTATCAACATTATGGTTCGCATTAGATTAAAACAGGATTCTGGACTTTCAGACGTATTAAAAATTATCTTTTATTGTTTTCGCAAATATATTCTCCAATCGCTGCACACTCAATAGCATTTGGACAGCCTTCTGCAGCGCAAAAAGTTAATTCATTGCCGAAGTCGGTAATTTCATTTCTATGATAAATTGTTTCTTTTGGCATTCTATCACTTTATCCCCTTCGCCACCGCGTTTAAAAACTTCTGGCCTTTCGGCGTTATGGCGCGCCCTTTCGGCTTGTCGTTCTTTTTCACAAGACCTTCCTTTTCGAGCTGCTGGAGCATCGTCCTGATGAATTTTCCGCCCGCTTTCGCGTGGTGCGCTGGCCTGTGGCCGCGCCTCCTTTTTCCGCCGAAGACGTTGCGAAGCCTCTGCGTTCCGACGGTTCCGTCGATGTAAAGTTTCCTCAAAATCGCCGCGCTCCTTATGTACCAGAAATTTTCCGACTGCGGGGGGCGCTCCACGTTTACGCCGCTCTTCACGAAGGCGTAAGCCTGCGGGAGCTTCACGTTCTCCGTCTTCTTCAGCTCCTCGGCCGCCTTCTCGATAAGCTTGATTGCCGGAACATCTTGTATCATAATTGCACCAAATAACGATATGATTTAACCTTTTTAAACGTATTTTTTCAGTCGGTTATTGTTTAAAGTTTTTTCATATGGGTTGCGAAGGCTTAAAAGCTTTTTGTTGCAGAGTGATTTATGGCAAATCCCAAATACGTCCTATTATTCAATGAAGGTTTCACCGCAGGACTTTCTGATTCGGCAAAAAGATTTAACAACAGGTTCGGAAAGGAATACAATATCGTGCTTTTCTCCGAAGCCAGAAAAACGAGATTCTATAAAGAAATGCCCCCGCTTGAAGCAGCCAAAAGGATTGTGAGAAAAAACAGCCCAGAAATTGCATTGTACGAACTTTTGGGGGATTATCTTGCCAACTGTTTTGATGCAAAAGAAAACGGAAGGAAGGCGTGCTTCATATCAAAAAGTGAAGATTACGACAATGCGTGCAGATCGCTTTATGGAAACGATATGAAGTTCGTGCGTCTGAACGGAAAGCCGGAAGAAACCAAGGAAAATCTGGACGCGCTGTTTGAATGAGTTTTTCCTTATGAAACAGAAGCTTAAATGCTTTTCGAGGCATATGTTATTTGATGCTTATGGCAAACGAAACCGTCGCAAAAAAAAAGGATTCTGGTTATCGGAACTGACGAACTGAATGTTGTTCTTGAAAGTGTTAATGGCGGTTTGAAAAAATATCATCTTGAAGGTTTGCCTTCTGTTTACGGTTCTGCTGAAGAAATAACAGATTCACAATTACGCAAAGGCGATTATAATGGTTTTCTGGTTGATGAACTGTCTCTTGAGCTTTTACCAAAAGTAAAACAGAAAGGAAATAAGTACGGAGTCATAAGATGGAAAAGTCATTACAATGATGAAGACTTAAGAAAAATTATGCTGGAAAACAAGACTGTAAAATTTGGCGGTGAGACGCCAGAAGATATAGAGAGAGGACTTGACGCGATATTCTCCTGATCTCCTATTTCACCCGATACAGCTTCTTTATCCTTTTTATCAGCTCAAGATACCTCTTGTTGTACGGATTCTGCGGGTTTTTCGCCATCAGCCCCGAAAGGATTTCCACCCTCTCCTGCGCTATCTGCCTCTGCTCGTCCATGTCGCGCGACTTTTTGCTTAGAAAATGGTTCCTGTGTTTCGGGTACATAACTACGCTTTTCACTTGAACGAATAAAAGCTTCGGAAACGGAAGCTATTTAAAGGTTTATGTATATGATTATTATAAAGTAGTTAAACAGATTGATAAGTATGGATAACACACAAATACGAGGAGACAGGAAGACAAAAATGCGCGGAAGGAGTGCACAGCCTTTTCTAAACAATCTTGTTAAAGGACTTCATGAGCTGGAGCCTTTCGAAGACGACCTTGTGCATATGGGCATAGACGAAAAGAAAATAGCCGATGTCAGGATAGTTTATTATTCCTCCATGCCGCCAAAGCTTAACTCTATCTTTATGTTTCTTCCGGACAAAGAAAGATATATCACGGTTAGAAATGGTAAAGAATTTATTCTTAAGATTGTTCCTCAAAAGGATTCTGAAATTCTATTTTGCGAATCTACGAAAGAAAGCAAGAGAGATAAAGTCGGGATGTTCATTGACAAATATAGAAAGGAAGAGATACCTGGCGAGAGAAAGCCGTTTTATTATTATTTTATTGCAGGCGATTTGCGCGATAAAGGAAAAAGAAGCGTAGATTTAGAAAATCTAACAGAAGATTACGCTACAAACGTTTTCGCATCTTCCACTATGAAACAGATAGCTCAGTCTCCATATGCCAAAAAAGTTGGATTTGACGAGTTCAAAAAAGTTTATAATACCGATAATAAATTCACAGCATTTTATCTCTGATAAAAAGCTTTATACTTATTCCTTCCAAATTATTTTCATGCCCGAGAAAATCCGGATCGGACTTGAGACGCACGTGCAGCTTAACACGAGAACAAAGCTTTTCTGCGGCTGCCCGCTGAAGGGGCTGGACGAGGCGGAGCCGAACACGCGCGTTTGCGAAACCTGCCTCGGCCTTCCGGGAAGCAAGCC
>JBAQNA010000024.1:0-3432 GCA_049303335.1 Candidatus Aenigmatarchaeota archaeon | reverse complement strand
CTCCTGCCCGTCCGTTTACAGCCAATACACGCTCGCGTCCCCGCAATCCATATCCTCCCATGCCTGGGTATGCGCGGCCGCAAAGGACAGCGCGGGAAAAGAGGGATTCTCTTCGCCCGTCGAATTCGAGGTCGACCAAGCGCCTCCGCAGGTCAATCCTTACGGAATCCCCTTTTCGCCCTGCACGCTTAATCCCGTGAACGGCTGGATAGACTGCTCCGCGATAGCTTCCATAAACTCGTATCCGCCGGAAGGGTGCGTTGATGCGGACACAGGATGCAACCCCTCGTCTTACGGCTTCATCAAATATTATACGCAGCCTGCTTCGTGCCCGTCATCAAAGGCTGCCTACTCAAACAATCTGATGCAGCTGGACAATCTTACGTGGGTATGCGCTTATGCGGAAGACACTGTCGGCAACGCGGGCGTCTCAAGCCCGACAAAGTTCATGGTGAACAGGACTTTTGTGATAGAAATTAGCGCAAGGGCTTACGGGGAAATAGACGTGCCCGCCGGAACCGATGTAAAGGGCTATCTGTGCGAGCCGTCGCAGTATTACTGCAACCAGGACGCGAAATACCTGGCGAGCGGCTCCGGAATCGTGGGCGACGACAAAAGATTCAAGATAACGTTTGTGCAGGAATTTGTTCGCGGGACAAAATACAAGGTCGGACTGCAGACGGAAAAGGGCTATGTGGAGAGCGAGTTTGTGGCTTGAAAGAGTCACTTGCAAAAAAGAACGCGAAGCATAATAAAAGCAGCATATTAATGGCGAACGGCGGCAAAAACAATTCTTATCTTTTCAGCAGAACCACGCGGCTGTCCGCCTTCTCGTCCGCGAACTTGTAGCCGAGCGCCTGCGCAAGACTTTCCGCGAAAACTTTTATCTCCGCGTGCTTCAGCATGTCGGCGTAAGCCATTCTCGTTCTTGCGAAGCCCACGGACATCGCGGCTTTTATTTCCACGAAATCCGGCTTTGCCTTTCCGATAAGCTCCGCGTATTTCTCCGGCTCTTTCAGGCTTTCCTTCATCATTGTCATCCTTATCGCTTTTTTCGTTTTTATCTGCGGCAGCAATTCCAAAGTTTTATTCAGTCTTTCCCAGCCATCTTTTATCAGCGGCCTGTTCACAAGATTAAACATCTCTTCCGAATTCGCCGAAAGCGACATGTACAATTGCGTAGGCAGCGAATTCGCATCGGCAAGCGCCTCAAGCCTTTCCGGCAGCGTGCCGTTCGTGACAATGAAAGTCGTCATGCCGCGCTTCCTGAATTCTGAAATCATATCGGGCATTTTCTCGTAGAACAGGGGCTCGCCCGCCAGCGACAAAGCCGCGTGCTTCGGTTCCCGCGCTTCCTTCAGGAATTTTTCCGAATGCGGGACGCCGCCCAGTCCGGAAAGCAGCTGGCGCTGCGCCTCGATTGATTTTTCTATTATCTGCTCGGGCTCGTCCGCCGCGCCGCTCCATTTCGGGAAAGTTATGTCCGTGTCGCGCCAGCAGAACTGGCACTTCAGCGTGCAGAAAGGCAGCGCGGGCGTCATCTGGATGCAGCGGTGCGACTCGATTCCGTAAAATTTCTGCTTGTAGCAGAATTCCTTTCCCCCGCTTTTTATCGATTTCTTGCACCAGGTGCATAGCTTCACCGCCGAATGCTCCCCGACAATCTTGTATCCCGCGTTTTTCAAATGGACAAAATTCTCGTCTTGCATATTCGGTTTATTGTTCCGATCTTTAAATATAAACCTCATTAAATATTTGGTAATCCTATCCTTCCAGAAGGGAGGGGTGTGAACCGTAGGTTTCCATTATGCGAAAGGCCATCTCCGAGATTATTGTTGCTGTCATGCTTCTGATGATTGCAATGGCTCTTGTGGGGGTTGCATACGTTTTCATAATGCAGATGAACGAAAATACAACAGCGGGAATAGGGCAAAGCAATGCGCAGGCGCTGAAAAACATCGGCTCGTGCCTTCAGACTGTTTCATTTGACGACAAGACGAACAATCTTTACGTCAAGAATTGCGGAAGGTACCCGATAGACAATGTTTCGGTTTTCATAGACGGCAGGCTTTCTGGAACTGCTTCCATAAACGCAAATCCGAATGATATCAAGGGCATCACGATTTCCGCATCAATAGGAGTGCATGAGATAAAGATAGTGGGGGACCATGCTTCCGCTACAATTTCGTTGAATGTTACAAAATGATAAATTTTTACTGTTTTATCAATTACTTTTTATTTATACAACAATCCTCATCCCGTCCTTCGCCACTATCGCGTTCTTGAAAATCGGTTTTACTGCTTTCAGCAGCGGCTTTTCCGTTTTATACCTTCTGCTCAAATGCGTGAGAATCAGCTTTTTTATCCTGTGTTTTTTTGCGAGCCTCGCAACCTCCTCCGCGGCGGAGTGGGAATAAATATCGATATCATCCTCCTCCACAAACGTGCCGTCGTGCACCAGCAAGTCCGGCTTCTCCGCGAAAAGTCTTTCGCACGGCTCCGTGTCGCCCGAATATATTATTTTTCTTCCCGCGGTAAGCCTTGCAATATCGGCGATATGGATTGTTTTTCCCCCGAAACTTATTTTCCCCTTTTCTTTTATCTGCCTTAAGGCTTGCCCGCTCAAGCCAATTTTCTTTGCCTTTCCTGCAATGATGTTCCATCTGTCCTTCTCCGCAAAAATATAGCCGACCGCGGGGACGGAATGTTTTGCGGGAATCGAAAAAATCTCGTAGTCCGTTCCGGAAAATATTTTTTTCTTTTCATCCGTGCTTGCGTCTTT
Organism: Candidatus Aenigmatarchaeota archaeon; assembly: GCA_049303335.1. Lineage (GTDB taxonomy): Archaea > Aenigmatarchaeota > Aenigmatarchaeia > Aenigmatarchaeales > DAIDAN01 > DAIDAN01. The sequence continues at coordinate 650 of JBAQNA010000024.1, read as the reverse complement.
TGCCGCAATCTCAAAGCCGAAGCCGAGGTAGCTCAATTCCAGCAGCGAGTCCATGAAGCGCGAGGCTTCCGGACCATATATCTCCAGCTTTTCAGTTCTGCCGAAAAGATGCATCGTTTCTATGAGCGGAAGCAGCCCCGCGAAATGGTCGGCGTGCCAGTGCGAGATGCAGATTCTTTTTATCTTCATCGGCGATACTTTCGCTTTTTGCAGGCCGAGCTGGCAGCCCTCACCGCAGTCAAAAAGAATATAGTCGCCGCCGTAGTTCAGGAGTATTGCAGGCTGTCCGCGCTGGAGCGTTGGAACGCCCGAGCCAGTCCCGAGAAAAATTATTTCAATCGGCATCATAAGAGTAATTGCGCAAGGCGGAATATAATGATTTTGCTGCGCGGCTGTCGGCAAACTCTCGCAACATTTATAAGCCAGCTATCCAAAAATAGATTCAAGTGATAGGATATGCGTTTTACCCCCCCCCGTTTAAAAAAATTATAGCCATATTCTTTTTTCTTTTCTTATTGTTTCCTGTCCTTGTTCTCGCACCTTCCATCATATGGACTTCCAACAGCGACTGGAGCGGCGGAACATTCACGAACGTCACGAACATAACTGGCGACCTGATGCTGAACAACACGATAGTGAACGGCACGCAA
>JBAQNA010000023.1:0-1940 GCA_049303335.1 Candidatus Aenigmatarchaeota archaeon | reverse complement strand
TTGTATTCGCATTTCTCTATGAGAAGTTTCCTGATTTTATCCTTGTCAAATTTATTTTCTTTCAAAAGCATCCAGACGTCAAAATAATCCCTGCTTTTGCCCCTCTGGATTATCGAGCGCAGTTTTTCCAGCAATATCTCATCCAAGGAATAAACAAGAACGGAAAACTTTTTGCTGTCCGAATAGCCGTCGATTATTTCCTTTTTCAAAAGTCTTGCAGCCAGCTTCTCATTCAAACTTATATCCATCCTTATGGCGTTCTTGCCGAGCGGTCCGGCAAACTTCACGGATATTATTATGTGTTCCGGATTTGAATGAAAGCTTTCAACATGAAAATCCATTCCCGTTTTTTCATTAAGAGTTTTAAGGCTTTCTTTCAGCATTGCTTCTATTTCTGAAGGCATAATGCTTTCGGCGATTGTAAAATCCAAATCCTCTGAAAGCCTCCAAGATTTCGGAAAATATATCTTGCTCAACGCCGTTCCTCCTTTGAACGCCAGAATATCCTTAAGCTTGGAATTATAGACTCCGTAAAGCAGCCAAGTCAGAGCGTAATCCTTTTCTATCACGCCTGCCGGAAATCCCTTATTCCTTGCAGCTTCCCTTATTTCGTCAGATGCTATCAAGATTCTTCACCTATCTTCCTGTTTATCAGCAATTTCCATCTTTCATTGTATTTTCCCTTTCTCGACTTTATGGAAGTGTCGAGAACAGAATATCCTTTTGAGATGTTCTCAAGCATCTTTTTCTTTAATTTTTCATCCAGCCCTATGTTCAGCGTTTCTGACAAATATCCAAGCCTTTTAATTATTGTTGCATTCCCCATCTTTATTGCATAATCGACTATTTTTCTAAAAGATATATCCTCGCTTTTCAAAGCTTTCGCGACTTCCGTTATGTCTCCGCAATATTCCGGATAATCCATGCAATCTGCAATGGTCTTTTCCTTGTCTGATATATTGATATTTTTTCCTGCAATATTTACAGCGGTATAGCCAAAAAACTTCTTTCTTGTCAATGTCACAAAAACATAATTCACATCCAATATTTTTCTGTTAGATTTTCTTTTTGTAATTGCAATGAAAACAGAAAAAGGTATCTGCTCCGTCAGATGATAATAATTAAGCGCGTTCCAATACCCAATGTAATAGGGTTCTGCGAGTTTTGAGCCTATGATAAATTCATGCTCCGTATATTTGGGCTTGACACCCGCCGATAATGGGATTATGAGATATTTTCCCGCTTCTAATCTTTCAATCCATCTTTTTGCTTTTAAGTTGCTTATTATTTTTCTGGATTCTGCATATGATTTTCCCAGAACTCTGATAACATCTCTTGATGTAAAGATTTCCCTTCTTTCCTCCGAGAGTCTTGAAAGCAAATAAGACTCTGCCCTGGAAAGACTTTTTCTCTCATCTTCTGTAAATAATGCGTTTAATTTAATCACAAGCAATACAATAGATATAGGTATTTATAAGCTTATGCTTCTTTTTTAATTCAGCCCTCCGCAACTCCCCGCCAAATTCTCCGCCTTCATGCAAGTTCCCCCGTTCGCGCTTGTCCCGCCGCTGTAGGAATTCGGGCACCATCCGCAGTCAAAACTAAACGAGTCGCCCGACTGCGCGTTGCAGGCGCTTTGTGATGTTTGCGCAATGCAGTTGTCAACGGTGCCGCCAGTGGTGGGGCAGCTATATGAAAGGTCTTTGCACGCGCCCCCGCCGAAACTGCACCACTGGCATCCGCCGGCGCTGCAGTCATATTCATTAGTGTATGACGACGGGTTTGTACAGGCTGTCGTGCCGCAGCTCGCCGTCGCCGTGGCCGAAGGTATCGCGCTTCCGCTCGGAATATAAAGATTGTAGGATGTGCCTGCGGATATTGTCCACGTTGACGGGCACGTTCCCGAGCCCCCGGTTATCAATCCCACGCATTTCGACGTT
>JBAQNA010000022.1:0-69650 GCA_049303335.1 Candidatus Aenigmatarchaeota archaeon | reverse complement strand
CTGCACTCGCGAGCCGTCCGGAAGCGTGCCGTCAAGCAGGGGCTCCGCGTAGCTTATGTAGCGGCCGCACCTCTCGGAAAGCTTTACCACGAAATTGTTCAGCCCAGTCATTTCCTTGAAGATGATGTTCGTCCTTATCGAGCCGAATTTTCTGTGCACCACGTAAAGCGGCACCCCCGTGCCGTCGCAGCCTATGTCCTCTATGTAGCTGTCGTGCATCAGCGGCTCTATCTCGTTCAGCCCCACAAAATCCCTGTAAACGTAATAAAGCAGCCTGGCAAACTGCCCCCGTGTAAGCGTGAGCCCGTACTCGGAGACTATCTTGCGGATATATTTTTCCATGTAGTTTATCGCGGCGCCGGAATCCTTTATCGACGACAATTCGACGTCAACCATCTCCATCAGTCCTTTCATGACCTTGGAAAAAATCTCCCTGTCATCCTTTCCGTATATCGGCTCGATGATGTTGTAAACCAGCTCCCTCCTTTTGGAATCCCAGAAAATCCTCGTGTAAGCGTATGGCTCGAGAAGCGGGTACCTCACGTCTATCTGCGACGGGTCGACGGTCTTTTGAAGAATTATCAGGTGCTTCGGCTCGCTCAACACGAAGCTGTCTTCCGGAATGCCGCTGATTTCGGGCTGGAGCCTCCATAAGGCGCCGCGCAAATTTTTGATGCTTTCGAAAATTGAAGGCTTCTTTATATCCGCATTTTTGGGCGGGACCGCAATTTGTTTTCGCGCCGGGATTTCCGCTGGCGGGTTTGCAGTTTGCGCGTTCCCGTCCGTTTTTTCGCCTTCCGTATTTTCTTTCGGTCTTTCCTTCTCTTCCTTTTTTTTGAAAAACATGAAAACACCGAACCGCAGGGGAAAGTTGGACGTGAACCCTGACTTTCAACCGAAACTTGCATAAGATATGTCTTCTCTGATTCGGTTAAAAGTCACCCCTTCAGTTCCTCCTGATACCCCCGTTTCCCTCATTGTTTATTGGCAATCCCCCAATATAAATTATTTCTTGCAATGCGAAATATGCCGGCTGCGACATCAGTACATGTTCTGCCTTTGCAGCATGTGCTTCTTCCTTGCGGTTTTTCCGCGCTGCACTATTCCGCGCATCCTTGCGCACGAGGGGCAGGCGTATATCTTCTGGGAAAACATGTGTATCTGCGAGCGGTCGACCTCCTGCAAAATTCCGGGGTCGGTAATCCTGAAGCCGCGGCTTTTCGCGATCGTCTTGTACCTCGGCACCTTCCTTCCGCAGAATCCGCACGTGACCAGCTGCTCGTGCCCGCGCGTCTTCGTGTGCACGTATTTTCTCGTGAATGGAGCTCCGCTTACCGGCATAAAACCACCTTTTTAATCGTTATTTTTGGAGGGATACTGAAATATTTACAATCAAATAGAATATATAGATTCCAATATCCCAATTCATATTCCACGGCAAACGCTTAAATAGGTTATAATGCAAAAAACTTTACGCAATATTTATCCGTTAAAGTGATGACCATGAAAAGGACAATCCGCGGCGCGCGCTCGGCCTGGAAGTACAGCAAGAAGCGCAGGAGGCTGAAGCTGAAGAGAGTTTAGAAGGCTTTATCGTTTTCTTATTTCGTCAGCCCATTCTTTTATTGTCTTAATCGCGTTATCATAAGCTTCCGGTTCTTCGAAGAATTTTCCTTTGTAAGGTCCGCTGTCAATGAACCACCGCACAGCCATATTTATCGGCGCCGCCGGATTCTCGGCAAGCCTGAAATCGCTCCTTATTCCTGCAATTTTTCCGTGCTTTGTTGCATAATAGCCAATCTCGGCAGAAACTCCGTCATCGACTGCGTGTCCTCCGTCAAGAATTGCTATCATAAATTTGGATTTCGGCATCAGCGTTTCATAATTTACTTTTCCGATAATTTCGCTGAAATCGCTCCAGAATTTTTTCTGTGCCTTGACAGGCATTTCATCGCTAAGTTGAGTGAAATCCAGATATTCATCACATGCTTTAAACGGACATAATGCAAGAACTCCTGCCTTCTTTTTCAGTTCCGGATAAAAAATTTTGTTAAGATACTCTTTTCCGGGAGTGTTAAATCCTAATTGGCTTGCAACGTATGCAGGCACAAGAAGACCTTCTTCAGATTCAACAAGACCTTTTTCGTTGAAATTATTTTGCGCAATTATACTCGGCAACTTTTCTAATTTCATAACGCATCAAATATTATTGAACAGAAAGAGATTTAAGCCTCATTCAAGGCATATAAATTCGCGCGCCCTATTTTTGTTATGATTGACAGCCATTGCCATCTCGAGCAGAAGGATTACGACAAGGACAGGGACGAAGTAATCGGGCAATGCAAAAAGGAATTGAAAGCCGTCGTAACAAGCTGCGCGCACCCGAAGGATTTTGATTTGACTATGCAGATTGCGGAGAAGCATAAAGGTTTTGTTTTCGCCTCCGCGGGATTGCACCCTGAATACATCAAGGAACTGCGCGAAAACGAGAAAGACGAACTGCTTGAAAAGATAAAGCAGAACAGGAAAAATATTTTCGCGATTGGAGAGATTGGGCTTGACTATTTCTGGGTCAAGGATAGGAATTGGCAGGAAAAGCAGAAGGAGCTTCTTGCCGAGATAATAAGCTTCGCAAAAGAGCTGAAAAAGCCGATTGTAGTGCATTCGCGCGACTGCGGCGAGGACGCGATAAAAATTCTCGAGCAGGAGGATGCGAAGCAGGTTCTGCTGCACCTTTTCGGTTCGCGACAGCAAATGGAAAGGGTTATCCAAAACAGCTGGCTCATCTCAATCGGGCCGATAATCGCGCGCAGCAAGAACCACAAAAAAATCGCGCGCGATTTTCCGCTTGAAAATATTCTGCTTGAAACGGACTCACCCTGGTTCGGCGGCTCTGACCCGAAGGGAAAGCCGGTGCGCGGCACTCCGCTGAACATAAAAATTCCCGCGGAAAAAATAGCGGAGGAAAAGAAAATGCCGTTCGGGCAGGTTTGGAAACAATGCGGGAAGAACGCTGTAAAATTCTTCGGCCTTCCGATAGAGATTTAAGTTTTGCAGCGCTAGTACATTCATGCTTCCAAAGATAACAGTTTTCTCCGGCGACATAAGTGATGCGGGCGCAATGTTTCTCGTAGATTCTTCAAACGGATATAGACTTAGCGGTACTGGAACTTCAGAACAGATTAGAAAACATTTTGGAAGAATAGTTGATAAGAAAGCATTGCATGATTACTGGAACCTTGTTTCAGAAGCGAAAGAACCACTCAGTTTTGCGCTGGATTATATGCACAATGTTCAGAAGCGCGAGCCTTCCGTTTACCAGCACAAGAGCCTTGAATATATTGTCAGAGAAAGAAATTCCAAGCCGCTCAGGCGTGGAGACGCGGCGCTTCTGACACTTGGAGATTTTGCTGTTTCAAGTGCCGTCGGAATGACTTACGATTGGAAAAAACTTCCTTCAGAAAAGCCTTTGACGGTTATAAACGCGACCGCCAACACTGTAAAAAATTCCCTGCAAAAAAGCCTCGTTTTCGCGGAAGGCTTTAAATGCGGCAAGGTTGCGATGCCGATAATGTGCACGAGAAAAGGCGGGCTCGAAAAAGATGAGTCTGCAGGAGCAACCGCTTCGGCTTTGAAAAATCATTTCTCAAAATATCAGGACAGCAAAATAAACGAGATAATCATAGTGCTTTATGACGAGGCGCTTCAGGCTGAAAAAGAATATTTTAAGGGCTACTTCGATTCAATATCTGAATAAATTTAGATTTGCTCTCTTTTTACAACAGGAATATATTTCATCTCCAAAACATTCGGGTAATCCTCGTTGAAATTAACTATAATATATGGGGATTTTTCTTCCATAACTCTCAATAGCAAAGTATCTATCACTTTGCCGTTCAAACTATCCTTCAAGAACAGGACTTCAGCTGTTGTGTCATCAACGGAAGAAATAGAGCCTATTTCAAAATATTTCGCCAATGCTTCCTCTTTAGGATTTCTAAAATTATTGGCGCCCAATTTTTCCTTTTTCGAGCTTTCAGCCATAAAAATATTTTTCGGCATCCCTTTTATAATGAAGTCTGAAATTTTAGACAACTCAATTTTTGAGGATTCTGAATAATAAGGTATAAAATGAAAGAGTCCATTGCCCCATGCAATCAAATTAGAATCCGGCGCGTACAGGAATTGGAAAGGTTCCGCCATTTCGCCGTCCGCCAAATAGATCGTCATAAGAATTAATGGATGGAAAAAGATTTAAAGCTTTAAGGTTTGGCGAATATAATTATTGCTATGAAATTCGAGCCCGCGCCCGACATCCAGGAAAGGATAGCGGAGCTTGTAGAGAAGCTCCCGTTTTCGCACATTGACGCAGCGCGCATAAAATGCTTCCGCTCTTCGGGCAGCACGAGCCGCGCGAACGCGCGAATATGGTCGCTGCCGCGCATCTGGCAAAAAGCGCTTGAGGTGAAGGCGCACTATGTCATTGAGGTGCTCGCGGAAAGGTTCGACTCCTACGGCAAGGTGGAGCAGGACAAGATTTTGATTCACGAGCTGATGCACATCCCGAAAACCTTCAGCGGCGCGCTCGTGCCGCACTTCTGCTTCGGAAAAAGAATAAACAGCAAAAGCGTCGAGGAGATGTATAAAAAGCTGGACAAGAATTCAAGGATATAAAATTTGGCAATGAATGTTTGTTATGATAGACTATTTCGAATACGATAAAAAAGTCGCGGAAAATTATCTGCGCGACTTGGACAAGCACAACGGCTACACGTTCTTTCTGGGTTTTGTCTCGAAAATAATTCTGGAAAATAAACCTCTGCAAAATATTAATCCGTCCATACACGCAGCAAAATACGTTCTTGATTACTACAAAAAGAAAGGAATAGAATTCACTAAAGAAAATTTATTTTCTTCATACAACGAAATAAACATTCAACTCGGCGGAGTAAAGGCCGCCGCCGAAGCTTTTCCGCAGGACACTTCTTTTGAGGAGATTGCGAAATTATCCGAATCTGTCCTCTCGGAAGGATTGAAACCTTGGAATCCGGATTTTATGAAAAGTGTCTGGGAGAAAAAGAATAAAGAAAAATAATTCTATATCTCCGCTTTCGGCACTTCCTTTGAGAGACCCTTGCGCTCGCGGATTTTCATTATCACGGACTCCTTGATGTCGTTGGGCAGCCTCTCGAAAACGACGTCCATCATGCTCTGGAATCCCTTGCCCGCGGTCGCGCTTTTCAGCGCGGACTCGAAGCCGAACATTTCCGCGACCGGCAGCTTGACCGTTATGACAGCCGAGTATTCCTCCTGCTCAACGTCTATTATCTCGCCGCGCTTGTTGCTCACTTCGCCCGACACGTTTCCGATATAATCCTGCGGAGTGTCAATCCTCAAAATCTGCTTCGGCTCAAGCAGCGTTGCCTGCGCCTTCAGGATGGCCTGCTGGATTCCGTAACGAACAGCCGGTATGACCTGCGCGGGACCGCGGTGAACCGCATCCTCGTGAAGGCTCGCGTCCGAGAGCTTTACCATTATCGCAGCTACAGGCTCCTTTGCGAGCGGGCCGTTGTCAATCGCCTCGCGGAATCCGGTCTTTATGTGCTCCATCGCCTCGTTGATGTACTGCAATCCTTTCGTGGTGTCAAGCAGCAGGCAGTGGTTGTAAATCATCATCACGTCTTTCGAATCGTCCTTGCTCAGCCCCAGGTCCTGGAACTTCTTTATCAGCTCCACGTTCTTCCCCTTCACCTCCATATCGCGGACGTCGTTCGTTATCATCGCCTTGTAAAGCGCCTCCGGAACGGGCTCAACCGCGAGATAGAACTTGTTGTGCTTGTTCGGGCTCTTTCCCTCGACAACGGGCGAAGGCTTGCTTATGGTCTCGCGGTAAACCACGATGGGCGGCGACACGTTTATCTCAACGCCTTTCTCGCGGATTTTCCTTTCCACTTTCGCGTCAAGATGGAGCTCGCCCAATCCGGACACAAGCGTCTCGCCGGTTTCCTGGTTAATCTGAATTTTCAAAGTCGGGTCCTCCCTCCCGAGCGTCTTGAGAATATTGATGAGCTTCGGCAGGTCCTGCGGATTTTTCGGCTCGATTGATTTTGTCACAACTGGCTCGAATATGTGTTTAATCGCCTCGAACTCCTCAATCGGCTGCGACGGGTCGCAAATGGTTTCGCCAACTATCACATCAGCCAATCCGACCAAGCCGACAACGTTTCCCGCGGGCACAACGTCAACGGGCACGCGCTTCTCCGCTATAAAAGTTGTAACCTGCTGGACTTTCACGATGCGCTTCGCCCTGACCATATAAATGTCCTGGCCCTTGGTAATTTTTCCGGAGAAAATTCTTGCGGTCGAAATCATTCCCGCGTGCGGGTCGTAAACTATTTTCGTTATCACCGCGCCGAGCTTTCCGTTCGGGTCCGCGTTGGAAAGCTGCCTCCCGACTTCCGTATTTATGTCGCCCTTCCACAATTTCCCGACCCTGTAAGGCTGCGCCTGCAGCGGCGAAGGCAAATGAGTGATGACCATGTCGAGGACAACGTTGTGCATCGGCGCCTTCAGCGCGAGCTCCTCGTCCTTTTCCTGCGCGCACAGCTCGATAATTTCCTTGAAAGTGATTTTAGATTTCTGCATGAACGGCACGGAGATCGCCCACTTCTTGTAAGCGGAGCCGAACGCCACCGAGCCGTCTTCCACGCGCGGAATCCACTTGTCCTTGAATTCCGGCGGCACGTGGCGCTGGATAAATTTGTTAACCTCGACGACAATCGCGGCGAGCCTTTTCTGCAGCTGCTCCGGCGTGAGCTTCAATTCCTTGATGGCGCGGTCAACCTTGTTGATGAAAAGAATGGGCTTCACTTTTTCGACAAGCGCCTGCTTCAAAACGGTTTCGGTCTGCGGCATTATTCCCTCGACAGCGCAGACCATCACGACTGCTCCGTCGACAGCGCGCATCGCCTGCGTCACGTCCGCGCCGAAGTCAACGTGCCCCGGAGTGTCAAGAAGATTGATAAGATATTTCTGCCCCTCGAATTCGTGGGCCATTGTCACGGTTGCGCCGTATATAGTCATCAAGCGCTCGCGCTCCTGGTCGTCAATCCAGGTGAGCATCCTTTCCCCGACGAGCTCCGATGAAATCATTCCCGCTCCGGCTACGAGGTTGTCCGTAAGCGTTGTCTTGCCGTGGTGGATGTGGCTGACTATGCCTATGTTCCTGATGTTCTTCGGGTTGCTCATCAGACCCTGCACTTTCTCGACATACTCGTCTTTCGCCACCATATTGACACCGGTAAAAATTATTCAGTAAAAACAGATATCGGAAGAAGTCTATTTAAGCGTTTTGATTTTCCGGGCTCTGCGGAAATTCACGTTATGGACGAAAAAATCAGGAACGTTGGTATCGACGCCCATCTGAATCGCCGAGAAAGCCGTTCTGATATGGAAGTTCAATGCATGATGCAGGATTTCTGCAGAGCCGACTTTCCATTATTGACGCGCGCGGCATCGCCGAAAGGCATTTAAAGATTGGAACATAACTGCCGTAACCGGAAAGCAAGACACGCGCCGATGATTCACGATTTTCAAGATGATTTGTATGCCAAGTGTTCATATCGCAATAGCCGGCGTTGGAAAGACTGCCACGCATATAGTAGGAACTATCTTGTCCAATCCTGACATGCTGAAGGAAGATGTAGAAATATATTTATTGGATACAAAGGAGCCGAAACATGGGGAGCCGGAAAGAAGAAAAGCGGAGCTTCTGGCGAAAGAGTTCAGGGACAGCGGAAGGGCGCTTGGAAGAGAATATCGCGTTTATTCGGGCCCGGATAATGTTCCAAACCCGGACATCACAATAATAACAACGGGGCGCCAAAGGCTGCCTGGAGAGACCAGAAGCAAAATGTCAAAAGACAATTCCATACCTATTAAGAAATTTATTACGGAATACTGTCCGAATCATAACATTTCGCTGAAAAATTCTAAGATAGGAAACCTTGTAAACGGCGTAGGCTGCCTCAGCCCTTATGTGCTTGAGCGGATGGAGGAAGCATATGGAAAAGAAGCAAATCCGAACAATATATTTTCATTCGGCGCCGGACTGGATTGGATGAGGACTGAAGGGACCATATGCGACTTTATTGATAACGACCCTGACTTGAAAGGAAAATATTCAAGATATGACATTGCTTTCAAAGGCGTGTGCGGAGGGCATGATGATACCATGGTTCATGCAATGGACTGCAGCACCGTCGGAGGGGAACCGATCAAAGAAGTGTTGGGGGGAGAAAATGTTAATCAAATCTGCAATGAAGTAAGAAAAATGGGAGCATTATACAATGAGCATCTCGAGGGGGCAGGTCCTTCTGTTGGCGCTGACGTTCTCCTTGATTTAGTCATACCGGTTGTGAATAATTCGCTGGAGAATGTTCCTATCTTGGCGCCGTTAAGGATAGACCGCGACCTGTCCGGCTTGGGTTTGAGCAAAGATAATGTTCACGGACATTTGTATAAAATGGCCGAAAATAGCAAGATAATAAAACCGAAAGACGTTGAAGATTTGCCGTTTAAATACGTCTGGACAGGACTTTGCCCGAAAATCGGAAGTGAAGGAATGACAGAACTGGGCATTCCTGAATTGAGCGATAAAGAAAAAGATCAAATGGAATATTCCATCGCGAGCGCAATAATGGAGAATATGGAAGGCGGCTTGCTAAATCGGCTTCCGGATTATCGCGTCAAGAGACCTGCCATCGCTGCAGCATAAATTCTTTGAAGAAACTTTTTATAAATCGCAGTACAATGAGAATTATGAATCCGAGAATTCGCGCGGCGCTCGCTCATTTTCAGAAAAAGGACAAGGTTCTTTTCTCCATTGCGAAAAAGGTTGTCATCGAGCCGATAGAGCTCCGCAAGACAAGCGAATATTTCCGCTCATTGTGCTACGAAATCATCGGCCAGCAGCTTGCAAAAAATGCGGCGCGCACGATTTTCGGCAGGTTTGAAAATCTCTTTCCAAACGGAAAGATTACGCCGGAATACGCGCTCAAATTGTCCGAAGAGGCGATACGGAACGCCGGCGCTTCCTGGTCGAAGGCAGGCTTCGTCAAAGACCTTGCGCAGAAAGTCGCGGACGGCACACTGGATTTAAAAAGCATAAAGCGTCTGGATGATTCGCAGGCGGCTGAAAAGCTAATGCAAGTGAAAGGAATCGGGCCTTGGACCGCGCAAATGTTCCTTATGTTCACGCTCGGAAGGGAGGATGTGTTTTCGCACGGCGACCTCGGCCTCAGAAAGGCAATAGTAAAATTATACTCGCTGGACAAGGATGCCGCAAAAAACGAGATTGAAGAAATCGCAAAGAAGTGGTCACCATATCGCACATATGCATGCCGTATTTTGTGGAAAAGTCTGGAACTTTAATTTTAGAAAATTATTTAAACAAACAGGATTAGTATTTTGAAAATATTCTATTCCAAATCCTTCTCCGAGATTACCACGAAGTCGCCTACGCTCTTTACCGCGGAAAAAGGTATTTTCTTGTCGCCATCCTTTCCCTTCGCGCCCGATTCCACGATTTTCACGCTCATCAGCTCGCCGGATTCCGTGATAAATTCCACGTCGCCGACAATTCCGAACTTCCTTCCGCTGTCCGAAATGATCGGCTTTCCGAGAAGCTCCCTGATTTTTACGTTTGTTGCCATAATTGTCACATCTCGCAAAATGTAATTGTAGCTATACTATTTAAATCTTTTACATCCTCTCGAGCGCGTCAATCCCGAGCAGCTGCAGCCCGCTTTTCAGCACGGTTCTCGCCGCGTCAACAATCTTCAGCCTCGCATCGCGCAGTTCCTTGCTTTCCGCTTTCAGCACGGACAGCTTGTTGTAGAAAGTGTTGAAAGCCTGCGCGAGCTCTATGTCATAGTTTGCGATTATGTGCGGCGAATAATCCTTCGCTGCGTCCGCTACGGCGTTCGGGAACTGCGCAATCTTTTTCATTAGCGCCACTTCGGCATCGTCCGCGAGCAGCTTCGCGTCGAATTTCTTCGGCAGGGACGCGTCCCGCAATATTCCGCAAGCCCTCGCATAAGTGTACTGCAGATACGGCCCGCTTCTTCCCTCAAAGTCGAGCACGCGTTCCCAGTCGAAAACTATGTCGCGCGAGTTTTCAACGAAAAGCATCGCGAACTTCAGCGCCCCAAGCGCTATTTTCTTCGCAACCGCTTCTTTATTCGGCAGCTCCGGATTTTTTTCCTCTATAATTTTCAGAACCCTTTTTATCGCCTCGTCCCGCAGGTCCTCGTAGAGCACAACCGTGCCGAGCCGCGAGGACATTTTTCCCTCCTGCAACTTCACGATTCCGTGGGACACGTGAAAGCATTTTTCCCAGCCGGGCATTTCCAAAAACTCGAAAGCCTTGAAAAGCTGCCTGAAATAAAAATCCTGCTCGGACGCGACAACATACAGTGACTTGTCAAACTTGAACTTCTTCCTTTTCAGCTCGAACAGCCCGAAATCCTTCGTCGAATAAAGCGCGGTGCCGTCGCTCTTCAGCAGGATAAAAACGCCGAGTCCGCATTTTTCCAAGTCGATTACAATCGCGCCGTCGCTTTTCTTCAGCCTGCCTTCACTGAAAAACTTCATCACCAGTTTTTTTCCCGGCTCCTCGGACACGCTTTCCGGTATGTAATCGTCAAGCCTCAGGCCGAGCTCTTTCGCTATTCTCAGAAAATCCTGAAAGAAAACATCCCTTAGTTCTTTCCACTGCTTTGTGAGTTTCGGCTCCCTGCCGTCCAGCTTTTTGTTTACTTCCTTCACCTCTTTCTCGTATTCTTCCATTTCCTCCATTTTTTTTGTCGCTGTCGCATAGATTTCCCCCGCCCATTTGCTGACGTTTTTTTCCGGAACTTTACCGTTGTGGAACTTGTTGTAATACCAAAGCCATTTCGCTATATGCGCGCCCACGTCGCCCATAAAGCTGACCGTCGAAACTTTGTTTCCCTCGAATTCCAGTATCCTTCTTATGCTGTCGCCCACCGAGCCGTTCCTTAAGTGCCCGATATGGACAGCCTTGAACGGATTTGGCTGAAATGTGTCAATGAGAATCTTTTTTCCGCCGTTTCCCGAGCCGTATTTCTCGCCGACGCTTTCCAGAAGTTCCTGCCCGAAAATTTTCCAATCGATGTAAAAGTTCAAATATCCGCCTTCGGCTTTCACCGCCGCGCTCGGCATTTTTATCTTTTTTGCAAAATCCTCGGCTATCGCCTGCGGACTTTTTCGCAGCTCGCGCGCGAGCTCGAAGCAGGGCAGCGCAAAATCGCCGTGGCCTTCCGCGGCTTCCTGCAGCGCGAGCTTCTTGCCGACGGCTTTCTCAAGCGCTTTCTCGATTTCCGTTTTTATCTGGCTGGTACTTCCGCTTTCGGATTTTTTCATAATATCAGTTGAACTCGCGATTTTATAATCTTTTGCAAAGCGGCAAAAGCCGCGGAAAGCGGCTTTGCACTTAAAGTAGCCAAAAACCACGACTAAAAGTGCAGATTTCGGACTTTAGGTGCAGAATAATTACTTTTTAACTTTGCATCTTAAGAATTGTTTCGCTGATATCAATGCTCGTAAATGATAAATTTCCAATTTTATGAGCTTTCATCCATTGTGTAAGTTCTGCTGAAATGGTTTTAATTGCTGTTGTAACCTTATCATGCTCTGATGATACAATAAAGACTTCGACATTTGCTTTATCAGAAAAGTCTCTTGCAAGTTCTATTGTTGATATATAATATGCATCTGAAGTGCTTGGAATGCCATCCTCTGATTTTTCCAAACCGAAAAAAACGGTTGATATATATTCCAATTCGTTTTTGAAAATCATATTTGTTGTGTCATCCATTGCATCACTCATAACATTCATAGCTCTTAAAACTAAAACCTTATTATGAATATTTTGCGGAACAAAACATCTAAATTTCTTCGTTTCTGTCGTGCAATTTCTACGCCTTTCTAATGCAGCCAATACAGTAAAAATTCTTTCAGTTTCTCCCCCGTGTAATAAGTCTATCAAAATATCTGGAGAAATAATAAAGATAAACACAGTATCACTTCAAAATAATGAGAATAAGAGTATCATTTTATTAATTCTTTACGTAAATCCTCGCAAAGCTTTGCAACATTAATTTTAGAAGCTAAAGCTTCAATGTTTTTTATAAAAGCAGTGCCATCTACTCCTATAAAAGTATAATCTGGCATTCCTGGAGAATTTCTTGTTGTTTTTTTTATAACCAATCCAGTAGCTGGTAAATCCCAACCATCTCTAATATCAGCTCTTAAATCTTCAGAATTTACTAATTCAATATCAATACTCTTTGTGAGTTTCTCTATTTGTTCTGGTGTTTGCATCTTTAAAACCTTGACTATACTTAATTTATACTTTCGTTTAGAATCTAACCCTTTTAAAGCTTTATAAACCATATGTTCGCCGTATTAAGACAGTTTTTATAATGTAATATATAGTTTAGAGTATATAATTTAAAAATGCCTTTCAGAACTCGGGCTTTATCCCGAGTTCGTGTATCTCATGTATCAGCACAACGATATTGTGGGCTATCAGTTTGCATAAAAGTTCATTTTGTTGTGCCACATAATTTTTGCTTCTTAACTTGTCGCCGAATTTCGCCTTAATCATGTTGAAGGCACTTTCTACATTACTTCGCTGGTGGTAGTGTTGCATAAACTCATCATGCCTATACATGAAGTAGTGATACATCTGCCCCCAAATCATAGAGCCTCTTGATTTTCCCGTAGCGTTTGATTTAAAAGGGATAAAGGCGGTTGCTCCTATGCTTTGAGCCAAAGAGTAGTTATCACGGCTTGAATAAGCCTTGTCCGCTGTTATCTCTTTTATCTCAAAGCCGTTGTCATGGGCTTCATTAACCATAGGTGCGAACTGCGGACAATCAGCACTTTCCCCTTCGGTTATTCTTGCACTCGCCACGATATTTGTTTTAGTCCCGACAAGGATATGCGCCTTTACCCATATATGATATTTGTCCGTGCCATGCTTTTCTTTGCAGTATTCGTTAAATTGTGTGGTTCTGAAACCAGAACTGTCTGGGGCAAAAGTCGTTTCCACGCTTTTTAGAGGCAAAGCCGTTAATGTCAGCAAATTGTGTAGTATCGGCGTTATATCCTCGCGGTTAAGGAACTTGTTTATTGCGTTGAAATTCGGAGCGTTCTTTATCTTTTCCTTTTCTTTTGCGTTTGCATAAAGCGAGTATGCCCTTCTGCTTGAAAGCTGGGAATAGACTTTTTGTATTGCGCAAAACATGGTATCCTTAATGTCTAATCTCTTTCTTCCCATGTGCTGTTTTGGCTCTTCCACATCATTAACCAAGTCTTTAAGCAGAACATCAAAGAGCCTTAACTCGCTTGTTTGTGCTTTGTTGTATGCTTCCCAATTCTGCGAATAAGTTATCTTTACTGCCTTTGTTTCTGTCATGTTGCCCGTGCTGTCAATTTCCCTTTTCAGATAAAATTCTACCGCGAAAATGTGCTTGCATTTCAGCTTTCTTAATTCGCAGTCTGGGCAAGAACATTCTGGCTCATGCTTGTTAAGATTCACAAGATAGTAGCCATGCCCCGACTGGCTTGGCACTTTCCAATATCCCTTTTCATTCTTTGTTATTTGGGAAGTTTTTGCTATCTCTAATCCTTTCTGCTCTCTTGTCATGTTAGCTGAATTTTGGTTTTGCATTAAATCGCCTCTTTTGTTTTTTGATTGTTATGTTTCTGTATTTCTATTATACACATAATACGTATTATATGTATACATACACAAGTATATATACTCATACCTATTATACGTATAATATGACAAAGAAGAAAAAAGAGGAAGAAAAGGCGGTCAAAAAGAACATAACATTATTCCCTCATCAAGCCAAATATATAGAAGACCACTACATCAACCTCTCCCACTTCGTCCAGAAAAAGATAGACGAGGAGATGAAGAAAAAAGCGTGAGTTGTATTTCTGAAAAGTTTTTAAGATAAGAATTTCTGCGAAAATATATAGTATGATTAGTATTAATAGTATGATACAATATGTATTAGTATGAGAAGTAATACTAATCATACTAAAGATTATAAGTCACAATCTTCTCAATTATTACATGAAAAAAGAAGTTGTAAAGGCAAGGGCAACTATTTCTATAAGCAAACAAGTTCTAAAAGAATTAGACGAATATTGTTCTCAAACAAAACCAGCCCCAACAGACAGGTCGAAAGTCATACAAATCTCAATAGAAGAGTATCTAAAGAGGGGGAAAAAATGAGAAACGAAAGAATTACTGAAGACTTTGTAAGAACTCATTTTAAGAATGATGGGATGTTTAACAGCATAATATTTGAAGAACAAGCCACTAAAAATATAAAGATTGATAAATTATTAAAAAATGCTTCAAAAAGTGGAAATGGGAAGGGTTACCCAGAATTTATAATTCAATTTAAAGAAATTCCAGATTTTATAATAGTTGTTGAATGTAAAGCTAATACAAAATATCATAAATCTAAAGAAGGAGATAAATATAAAGATTATGCTGTTGATGGAGCTTTATTATATTCTTCTTTTCTTTCTAAAGAGTATGATGTTTTGTCTATAGCAATTAGTGGAGAAGAAAAATCTAATATAAGAATTTCTCATTTTTTACAACTGAAAGGAGTTAAAGAAGCAAATACTATATTTAAAGAAGATAAACTTTTTTCCTTGTATGATTATATAAATGGCTACAAATCAGATGAGAAGAAGTTTAATCAAGATTTTCAAGAACTGTTAAGATATTCAAAAATATTAAATGATAAACTTCACGCCATAAAAGTTCCAGAAGCTAATAGGAGTTTGTTAATTAGCGGAATACTTATAGCATTACAAGATAAAGCTTTTTGTAATTCTTATAAATTTCAGAAACCAAAAGAATTATCTGAAAGCCTTGTCAATACTATAAAAAATAAATTAACAAACGTTCAAAACGAACATATAGTTGATATTATAACTACATACAGTTTCATAAAAACTCATACAATACTTTCAAAAGAAGAAAATGAATTAAGAGATATTATAACCGAAGTAGATTTGAGGATAAATAATTTTAATAAAACATATCAATATTTTGATACTCTTGGACAATTTTATATAGAATTTTTAAGATATGCTAATAATGATAAGGGTTTAGGAATTGTTTTAACTCCTCCACACATCACCGAATTATTTTCGGAGATAGCCAATATAAATAAAGATAGTGTGGTTTTAGATACTTGCTGTGGAACTGGGGGTTTCCTGATAAGTGCTATGAGAAAAATGATTGAGGACGCCGCAGGAGATACAAAGAAAGAAGAAATTATAAAACATAAACAAATAATTGGTGTTGAGTTTCAGCATGATATTTTTGCTTTGGTATGTTCTAATATGTTTATTCACGGAGATGGGAGAAGTAACTTGATTAAAGGTTCATGTTTCAATGAAAAAACAATTAACAAAATAAAAACATTTAAACCTAATACGGGCTTTCTTAATCCTCCATACAAATCAACTAAAACTGACCCAGAAGAGTTAGAATTTGTATTAAATAATTTATATTTACTTGAAAAGGGTTCTTTATGTATTGCTATTGTTCCTATGAGCTGTGCTTTAGCTCAAAGCGGTACCGGTTTGGAACTTAAAGAAAAATTGTTAAGAGAAAATACTCTGGAAGCCGTTTTTTCTATGCCAACAGAGTTGTTTCATAACTCTAATGTTGGGGTTAATACTTGTATTATGGTATTTAAGGCAAAAGAAAAACATCCAACAAATTATAAGACTTATTTTGGTTATTGGAAAGATGACGGATTTATAAAAAGAAAATCTGGAAGAGATGATTATAAAAATAAATGGAATGAAATAAAAAAATATTGGTTAGAAAATTATAGAAATAAAGAAGAAATTGAAGGGTTTAGTGTTAAGAAATATGTAACCGCCAATGATGAATGGTGTGTTGAAGCATATATGGAAACAGATTATTCTAAATTAAATGAAAAAGATTTTGAGAAAACATTAAAAGATTTTGTTGCTTTTAAATTTTTAAATACGGGTGATTAAATGGTCAAAGTAAAAGACTATTTTAATTTAAAATATGGTGTTAATTTAGAATTTTCCAATATGGAAGAAGATTCTAATGGTATTCCATTTGTAGCCCGAACTGAAAAAAATAATGGTGTTGTTGGCAAAGTCAAATTAATTGAAGGGATTACGCCAAATCCTGCAAATACTATTTCGGTTTCTTGTGGTGGTTCTGTGATGGCGAGTTTTTTACAAAAAGAACCGTATTATAGCGGGTTTCATATAGTATACTTAACACCAAAAATAAAATTAAATGAACGCGAATTATGGTATTATTGTATGTGTTTAAAACAAAATGCATGGAAATATTCTTATGGAAGACAAGCTAATAAAACACTAAAAGATTTAGAAATTCCATCTAAAGAAAAAATTCCTTCTTGGATATATTCATTAAAAATCAATGAATTGAAAAAAGAACCGATTATCTCTAAGAAAATTGAATTAAATGTTAAAACTTGGAAAAATTTTAAGATTGTTGATTTATTTAACATTAAAAAAGGTGAAAGATTGGTAAAAGAAGAAAGAATAGAAGGTAAAATCCCACTAATTACTGCAACGTCTGAAAATAACGGGGTTGTTGATTATATTTCTTATGATGAATTTAAAGACAGTAAAAAGATTTTCAGAGATAAATTAACAATTGATATGTTTTTTAATGTATTCTATCATAATTATGAATATTTTAGTGATGATAATGTTCATACTTTAATTCCAAAAAGTCTTTCTCTCAATAAGTATATTTGCTTATTTTTAGCAACAATTCTAAAAGAACTGCAATATAAATATAATTTTGGTAGACAAGTAAGACTGCAAAGATTAGATTTTGATGAAATAGAATTACCTATAGATAAAAAAGGAGACCCTGACTGGAAATTTATGGAAGATTATATAAAATCCTTATCTTATAGTTCAAATATCTAAAAGCCATGCTCATTAATCTTATATTCTTTAAAATTGATTAGAAAATTATGTTAGAACAAGAACTGTTAATGGATTGCCCATTTTGTGAGAAGGCTAAAATCAAGGTTAGGCATAAGCCATCTGTCATATCAACGAAAACAACACGCACCGCAACAATGGGTGCGGTTCGCGGCTATCACACATCAAAAGAAGTCTATGAAGTTCTGGAAGATTGCCCTAATTGCCACAAAACAAAAGAGGAAATAAGAAAGCGGCTTAAAGAAGGTAAGCCGATAGATAGAGAAGCAATACTGAAAAGAATGAGGGAAGCTGGTATTGACCCAGCGAAATTAAAACTCTAACGACTTTAGGAGCAAAACTCCGACATTAGGAGCAGAACCGAGTTTAGGAGCAAAGCCGCGGAAAGCGATAAGTTTATAAGCGTGCCGGCGCATTAGTACTTTGCAAATTATCTTTCAAGAAAAAGGTTGCGAGGGGAAGAAAAGAAAATGGGCATCGTTGGCGGGTTGGGGGACATTGCAAGAGAATATTTTGAAGGCTTGGACAAAGGCTATTCTAAGGAAACAATAAAAGCATATGAAAAAGTCTTAGCAAGAAAGTATGGCATAAGCGATTTTGAAAAATTAAAACAGGATTTCAAGACTGGGTTATTTGATTAGTTTTATCTTCTTTTTTCTTTCTGACTCTCCTTAATACTTTCCTGTCCTTCTTTATCGCGATGTCGGCTGTCTTGAACTGTTTTCTATACATTCGGAACGCGTAATTAATCGGGTTCTTCAGTCCATGGCACGTGTTGTCCGGATTGCACACGCCTATGGACTTGTA
This sequence comes from Candidatus Aenigmatarchaeota archaeon, assembly GCA_049303335.1. Taxonomy (GTDB): domain Archaea; phylum Aenigmatarchaeota; class Aenigmatarchaeia; order Aenigmatarchaeales; family DAIDAN01; genus DAIDAN01. The sequence goes on along the minus strand of JBAQNA010000022.1, from coordinate 51,752 downwards.
GAACAAATCGCTGTCGCAGTTCGCGGGGAATATTTTTCTGTTCTGGCGCAGGTGCCACTTGAGCTGGCTCCTTATGGTCGCGTTGCTTATCGAAGACGGGTTTTTTCCGTTCCATTCCTCCACGCGTTTCTCGATGTGCTCCGGCGTCCAGTTCATGTATTTCAGGAACGCGGACAGCGTGAAAACGGAGCGCTTCCTCCCGTCGCCTATTCCCGCCAGAATATTTTTTACGCAGGGCGGGAAAAACTGCTCCGGAATCTCGGCCTTTATTTCGGAATGCTTCCTGTCATTTTTCTGAACCAATGCAGGCTGAACCGTTTTTGACTGCCATTCGAGCGCCTGCATCAGAAGCTCGGATGCTTCACCTTCCTTGTTTTTCAAGAATACGGAGTCGAATTTTTTTATGCTCTCCGGCTTTGCCTGCGAGGGCTCGAAAGTTTTCAGCTGTTTTTCCGAAAGCGGCACCGAAGCGAGCCAGGTCTTCTCGTGCAGCGAATACGGCATCCTGAAGAGGTGGCGGTTTCCCCATTCCTTTTCTATGTCAATGAACTCGTAAGGCGAGAGCGTCTTTGCGTCCGCGGTCTTCATCAGCGCGGCAACGCCGCCCTCCATTCCTACCAAGGAATCCATAAGCCTGTCGGAAATCTTTTCCCTGATAAAGCCGGCCATCGCGCGCGGAGCCTCCGGATAGGATTTTGACACTTCCAAGAAATCCATTTTTTTCGGGAACGCTTCGCCGGACACTCCGATATGAAAACCGCGCCTTCCCGAGAACTTTATCGTTGGTGTTATTCCAAAATCCTTCAGAAAAGAAATGACTGATTGCGCCGCAATCCTCGCGTGCTCCAGCTTCGCCTTCGCGTCGATGTCGATTATGAAATCCCAGCCGCTGCGCAGCTCGCGCATTTCCGGCTCGCGCATCTCGGAGGAAAGCTGCATGGGGTTGTGCCACCGCTCGACCGAGCAGTGGAAGCTTACCGCGCCCTGCTTCACCTTTTCGGAAACGTCGCGCGGATAAAGAATCACGTCGGGGCGCCGCGCATAGCGGTCGTCCTCCAGCCTGCCGACAACTTCGCGCCCTTTCGAGAACTCGGATATTTTTTGCTGGACGAACGGCTGCGAGTAATACTTGAGAATCTGGAACTTGAACATAAGAATAATATGATTTTAAAACTTAAAAACAACTGCGTTTCTGATTTTCAGCAGGCAGTCTTAAAAATATTTAAACCAGCATCAGCTATATTAAATAGGTATTATTAATTGTTTTGCAGTGATTTTATGGAAATAAACAGCATTTACGAAGGCGATAATCTGGAAATTATGAGCAAGTTTCCCGACGAAAGCATAGACCTGATTTACGCGGACCCTCCGTTTTTCTCAAATAGACAATATGAAGTGATATGGAAAGATGGCGCAGAGATTCGCGCTTTTCAGGACAGATGGAAAGGCGGGGTTGAGCATTATATCTCATGGATGGAGCCGCGCTTGAGGGAATGCCATAGAATATTGAAAAAAACAGGCTCATTATTTTTGCACTGTGACTGGCACGCTAACGCGCACCTTCGGATTTTGTTGGATAAAATATTCAATAATAATCTTGTAAATGAGATAATTTGGTGTTATGAAACAGGCGGAAGGGCAACCGGTTTTTTTCCAAAGAAACATGACACTATTTTTTGGTATTCCAAAACGGAAAAATATAATTTTTATTATAATGCTGTTGCTCTGCCAAGAGACCCTTCCACAATGCATGAAACAATTCTTACCGATGAAAAAGGCAGGCAATATCAGAGAAATATCAAGCTCGGAAAAGAATATCGCTACTATTTGGACAAAGGGACTCTGCCTAATGATTGGTGGACGGACATTCAGGCAATAAATCCTGCGGCAAGAGAGAGAACAGGCTACCCTACTCAAAAACCGCTAACGCTTCTTGAGAGAATTATCAAAGCGGCAAGCAACGATGGCGATATTGTTTTAGACCCGTTCTGCGGCTGCGGAACTACAATAATTTCAGCGCAAAAATTTGGAAGAAAATGGATTGGCATAGACATAAGTCCCACAGCCTGCAAACTAATCAAAAAAAGATTGCAGAGAGAATGTAATATGGATGCAAACCTGATAAGAGGAAATGTTGATTTGAATTATGTAAAACGCCTTCCGCCTTTCGAGTTCCAGAACTGGGTTGTAGCAGGCAAATTTTTAGGCAGGGTAAGCGACAAGAAAAGCGGGGATATGGGAATAGACGGCTTTACGCCGCAGCTTTTAGGAGGCTATCCGATTCAAGTCAAGCAAAGCGAAGGCGTGGGGAGGAATGTTGTGGATAATTTCGAGACCGCGATGCGAAGGATAAAAAAGAAGAAGGGATATATCGCAGCATATTCTTTTGGAAAAGGCGCTCGCGAAGAAGTTGCGAGAGTGAAAAATCAGGACGGTTTGGAAATCATTTTAAGGACGGTTGAAGAGCTTTTGGAAGGAAAAGCCGAGTGAAAAAACAATTCTGTGGCTCTTCAGTGTTTCTTGAGGTTGATTATCTTTTACCTTTTATTATTGCAATAGCTACAAGAATTGCTGTACCAACAAACGTTCCTGCCGTAATATACAAGTTTATCTGTGTAGGATTTTTCAATGTTTCTTGAAGTGATAAAATAAATCCTATACCAAGAATAGCCATAACAACATACAAACCTACATCAACCTTTGCCATTTTTTATCACCCTTATTATTTACATATTATCGCCCGCTTTTCACGCCTCCTCGACTCTCGGCGCCAGAACCATCGCGAGATAGACGTCGCCGCCTTTCAGCTCGAGCTTCATCGGGAAGTCGTTCCCGAACTGGATTTTCGCCGTGTCCGCGATTTTCGCAGCCTTGATGAACTTCTTCAGGTAGTCGAGCGGATATCTCGCTTTCACCGTGTCTTTCGCGTCAATGCTTATCAGCGATTCATTGCCCTTCTCGACGTTCAAGTCAGTCTTCGACGAGTCGCCCTCTGCGCGCATCTGCAGGCCGTTCGCGCTCATCTCTATGACAATCGAGTCCGCGATTATGTCAGCGTCCGCTATGCCGTCCTCCAGTATTGCGGACTTTATTTCCGCCGACGCGGGAAACTCCAGCTGCGTTATCGGCGGGATATCATCCGAAGAAAGCGTTAAAAGCGGTATTGAAAAGTTTCTCACGGAGTCGCCCGTTACCGTCAGCTCGAGCTTGCTCGCGTCCTCGTTCAGCTTCATTCCCACCGAGCCGGAAGCGCGCTTCAGAACCATCAAAAAGTTCGAGAGGTTCAGTCCTATCGACGTTTCCTTGTCGCACTCGTACTTGTTAAATGCCGACGATGCGAGGCGGAAATTCACCGCGGCGACCATCGCCCTGTCAGTCGCGAGCAGCTCGATGCCGTCCTTCTTTAGCTTGAAGCTTCCCTCGTCGATAATCTGCGAAATCGCGTCTATGCTGTCCCTCAAAACCTTTGCATCCGAAAGCTCCGCATTGAACATAAAACCACCTTTTTAGGAATTTTAATAATTATTAATCATTAATTCTTAATCTCCAGCGCTAATATTTTTTACCATCGCTCCAACCCCTATCTCGATTAAGCCGTATTTTTTTATAGCTTCAATCGCATCATCGACTATTTCTTTCCTTGTTCTTCCTTCTATTGATGCAAACGGTTTTTCTTCAGGTTTGCCTTTATTATAAACTGTTTTAGAAGCGTTTGTTCCAGTAGGATATATCTGCATCCGTATTTTTTCCAATACTTCAAACATATATGACATAGAATCCCGTCTTGTGTTTTCTCGTCTTTGTCTTTTTGCACGCTCAAGTATTTAAAATCAAGATGATTTTGTTTTCCCGTCAGCGTTTTTCAGTAAATAATCCTCAAATTGCTTAAAAAAATAATAAGCAACTGCCTGTTTGGGAGAATACCATCCACCAGGTCTGAAAAACAGTCTTTCTATTTTGCCCATTAAATCGCCTCAAACCCTGTTCGCAACGTCCCGCGCGCGCCTGTAAAGCTCCACGTCAAAGCCGGTCATGTCCTGCACGCACTCCGCCCGCGCCTCGAACCCGCCGGTCATTGGCAGAATTCTCGTTATAACTCTCACCATCTTTCCCATCTCCGGAGCCTGCCCTTCGGTCACCACTTCAAGCCTTCCCGAGCCGTCGTCAAGCACTATCGCACCCTCGCTCTTGTCTATTACTGTCCCGAGAATCCGCACCCGTATGTCGTTCTGCCGGATTTCAGAGACGAGCTTTTCCTTCGCGGGAAGCCGCTTCTTCATCATGGTTTGCCTGTTATCCGCGGGTTTTTTGATTGTGTCCATATTAGCGCCTCCTTTACTCTGCATGCGAACAAATAAATGCTTTGCGGTTGTTAATAAATATGTGATATTATGAAATCTGCAATTTTGAGCATTAGAAAGAAGTATTTCTTGGTAGATTGCGGCTTAATGAAAAAATATGCAACAGTTTTTAAAAGCATCGATAATGACTTTTTCATAGAGTTTTCAGACCAATACATTTCGGAAGGTCTGAAAGAATTGAAATTGAACTGGTTTCATTGTTACATGCGCGGTGGCAGGCATTACTGTTCCAACCGCATCAGCTCTCAAGTCGGAACAGGAAGATTCGAATTGGAAAAACAGAGCCTCGAAAATCTTTACAAAATTATTCAGCCCAGAAAATAATTTCCCTTCGCCTTCTGCTCCTCATCCTTCTGCGAGCCCGGCTTGTTTGCGCGAGGCCTGCCCGTTTCCTTCTCCTTCCTGAAAGTTATGTCAAGCGTTTTCAGGAACTCGTTCATTCCGTCGGCGAGATTGCACTGCTTTGCAAAGCCGGACTTTCCCGATTCGCCCGTGAAAAGCATTGCCCTGTCGGAAATGTAGTTCAGGAAAAGCAAATCGTGGTCAATCACGACCGCGGCGCTTTTCTCCGCAATTCTCCTGATGATTTTCGCGGCTACCATTCTCTGCATCGAGTCAAGATAGGCGGAAGGCTCGTCCAGCAGGTAAAGGTCGGCTTCCTTCCCGAGGCAGAGCGCTATCGCGAGCCTCTGCATTTCGCCGCCGGAAAGGTTTTTCACGCTGTTCTCGAAAAGCCCGTCAATGCCGAGCGGGCGCAGAACAGCGGATTTGAAATCATCAGACAGGCGGACTGTTGATTCCAAGAGTTCAAGAACGGTTCCGTCAAATTCTGAAGAAAGGTATTGCGGTTTATATGAGATGCTTATTCCTTCAACTTCCCCCGCGTCAGGTTTTATTTCTCCAGCAAGAATTCTCGCGAAGGTGGTCTTTCCCAAGCCGTTCGCGCCGAATATCCCGATAATCTCCTTTTTCCTTATTTCACCGCCTTCCACAATCAGCGAGAATCCGTCAAGCTTCTTTTTCAATTCTCCGAACTCAAGATATCTTTCGGTCTGCTCCACGTTTTTCGTGAACGAGAAATCAACGGGCTCGTGAATCCTCACGTTGTCCTCGCGGATAAAGCCGTCAAGAAACGCGTTTATCCCCACTCTCACGCCGTAAGGCTTCGACACGATTCCATAGCAGCCGGGTTCGCCGTAGAATATGTGAATCTTGTCAGCCAAAAAATCGAGCGATGCCAAGTCGTGCTCGACGACCATAACAGCTGCATCCTTCGCGAGCGAGCGAATTATTTTCGCAGCGTTAATCCTCTGCCTCGCGTCAAGAAAAGACGAGGGCTCGTCAAAATAGTACACGTCCGCTTTGCGCAGCGCGGCAGACGCTATGGCGAGCCTTTGCAATTCCCCGCCGGAAAGGTTTTCTATTTTCCTGTCCAGAAAGCTTTGCAGCTCGAGCGCGCCGACTATTTCTTTCATCATTCCCCGCTCGTCGCTTTTCTGCAGGACATCCGAGACAATGCTCTTGCTGTTCGAGAAAAGCATCTGCGGTTTCAGCACGGTTTTCAGCTTTTTCAAGAACATTTTCTCCAGATATTCCTGAAGCTCGGTTCCGCGGAACATTCTCGCAAGGCTCTCGTGAGTTTGCACGAGCTTTATGTCGCCCGTGAGAATCTTCAGCGCAGAAGTTTTTCCGAGACCGTTCTGACCGAGCAAGCCAACGACTTCGCCTTTCACGGGAAACGGCAATCTAAACAGCGCGAAGCTGTTTTTCCCGAACCTGTACAGGGGCTGCTCGTTCAGCTGTTCCGGGGTGTTGACGATTTTTATCGCGTCGCGCGGGCACTTTTTCACGCAGATGCCGCAGCCTATGCAGCTTCCCTCGTCGATGACAGGCTTTCCGTTTTCCCCGAATTTTACGGTCTCGTCGCCTGCGCGCACGCGCGGGCAAAAGCTTTCGCACTCCTTTCCGCACGACTCCGGCTTGCACTTCTCGTAATCGATTATCGCGATTCTCATAAAACTAACTTTTCAGCAGAAGTATTTAAGAATGATTCTTGAACATGTGAAATGCTTGTATGTTTTGCAAGCAGCCAAGAAAGTTCGGAAAATAAAACAACTGCGGAATACGTTTTAAAAAAAGCGGCGCTTCTTTCCCTTCACGCCGCCGCGATGTAAAGCGCGATGATGCCGATTGTCGCGCTGACGAGTCCCAGGATTCTCATTTTCCCGGTTTTCATTTTAGCAAGTTTTACAGCTATGTCAGCAGTATGTTTCGGAAAAACAAGCAAAAGAAGCCCTCTCAAAAGGACGGAAACGGCAAGCGCTGCCAAGGCATACTGGTCAAGCCCCGCAATCAATGAAATCAAGTCCGCCAAAAAGCACACCTCTTCTTATTCTGAAGTTTTGTCAGAACCAAATATAAAGATTTCACCCTGCGAACGTTGGCTTCCCTAAAGTACCGCCATCCCGAAATAGTCCGCCAGAATGAGCAGCAAGAAAAAGAATTCTATCGCGAACCAGACGATGATGTGGTTTCTCGAGAACCTTTTCAGGAGGTATTTTCCCCTCATGCCGTTGTAGACGTTGAAGGCTATCGCGACGCCCCAGACGAACGCGAGGAATATCGCGGCGGAGACTATGTCCACGACCTTGTAGCTCAAGACCGCGAACGCGGAAATCAGGAAAGTCAGTCCAGCGTCAAAGCAGGCGGTTGCGAAATCGTCCCATTTCTGCGCGTGCTTTTTGTCCGAAATCTTCTCAAGAATTTTATTGTTCGCAAAAATCGCGTTCAAGAACATGACGAAACTCGGAAGCATAAGATACAGCGATATTTTCGGCACCCTGTCAATCAAGCCGATAACAAGAACTAGCAGCGTCAAAGAAACCGCAACCATCGTGGAGTTTATTATGGTCCATCCCGACACGGACTCGCTGTTAACCATAGAACAAGATAAAATTTCAGGCTTAAATGCTTTTTGACGGGGATTTTTAGCTTTTACAAAAAACACTTAAAAGAGATAAACTGCAATATTATTTCTGTATCGGATTTATTATAGTCCGGAAACAATATTCCAGTGGTAATCATGGTTCGTATTGACAAAATCGAGATGCAGGGATTCAAGTCGTTCGCGAAGAAGACGCTGATGACTTTCCCGAGCAATTTTTCCACAATATGCGGGCCGAACGGCTCCGGCAAGAGCAACACCGCTGACGCGGTCTGCTTCGTTCTCGGACGCAGTTCCGCAAAGGGTTTGCGCGCTGACAAAATGCTTGAAGTGATTTTCAACGGCGGAAAGGGAAAGCAAGCCGCGGAGTTCGCGAAGGTCGCGATATTCTTTGACAACTCGGACAAAAAATTCCCGATGGAGGACGCGCAGATAGTTGTCTCAAGAAAAATAAACAGGAAAGGCGTCTCGATTTACAAGTTGAACGGGCACACGGTTACAAGGGAAAAGATCCTCGAGGTTCTGCACGCCGCGAACATCCAACCGGACGGACACAACATAATCCTGCAGGGAAACGTGACGGAAATAATAGAGATGTCTCCGCTCGGGCGGCGAGAAATTATTGACGAGATTTCCGGAATAGCGGAGTTTGACGACAAGCGCACGAAGGCGCAGCGCGAGCTTCTCACGGTCGAGAACAGGCTGAAGGAGTCGTCCATCGTGCTGACGGAGCGCGCAGCGCAGATATCAAAACTTGAGCAGGAGAGCAAAGCCGCAGAAGAATACCAAAAGCTTTCAAAGGAGCTTGACGTTTTTCGCGCGTCAGTGGCGCACAAAAAGCTTAGCGAGGCCGAGAGCGCGATGAATCTTCTTGACGGGAAAATAAAGGAAAAGGAAGCATCGTCCGCCGAATTGGACAAGGAATTCCAGGGCGAGGAAAACGGGCTCTCGGAAAAGGAAAAGGAATTGGGGGAGCTTGAAAAAAAGATGTTCAACCGCTCGAAAGACATTTCGATAATAAAGGAAGTGGAAAAGCTGCGCTCGGAAATACTTCTGAAGAAAAACAAGATCGAGAGCAACAAGATTGAGATTGAAAGGATAAACAACATCATTGAGAAGCTGAACATGCTGCAGCAAAGAAGTTTGGAACAATCAGCGAGCAGGCCCGTGCAGGAGATAATGAGAATGGGAAGGACCGGAGTTTATGGAACGATTGCAAGCCTTTCAAAAGTTTCTTCCGAATACCAGACTGCGATAGAAGTTGCCGCAGGAGCGCATTTGCACGACATTGTTGTCGCGGACAGCGCTATCGCTGTGGAGTGCATAAAATTCCTTAAGCAGAACAAAATCGGCAGGGCGACTTTCCTTCCGCTGGACAAGATAAAGCCGAGATTTGGGGAATTGCCGAAAGGCGACGGCGTCATTGACTTGGCAATTAATCTGGTTGATTTTGACCAAAAATATTCCAACACATTCTCTTTCATTTTCGGGGACACCGTAATCGTTGACAGGATTGAGACCGCCAAGCAGCTGGGCTTCGGAAAAAGGTATGTGACGCTTGACGGCGACCTCGTGGAAAAAAGCGGCGCGATGATAGGCGGCTTCTATCACAAGGACAGGAAATCGTTTTTCGAGGCAGGGGAGATGAAAAAATACCAGACGCAGAAAGAAGTATTGGAAGACGAGACTGCAAAAATTGATGAAGGACTTGCAGGATTGGAAAAACAGCTTCGCCTCCTGCAAAACGAGGAGGAAAAAGGAAGCACGGAATTCTCGGACATTGAGAAGCGGCGCGAATCGCTTTCAAAGGAAATGCAAAGCACAAGGGAAAAAAGGAAGGCGGTTTATGAAAAGCGGCTCATCATACAGTCAGACATCAACAGGCTGAAAATCCAGAAGGCAAGGCTGGAGGCGGAGCTTGACAATTTGAAGCTCGAGTTCAACAATTACAAGAAAGAAAATATCCTGGAGGAAAAGATTGAGATTCTTGAGGCGAAGCTGCGGGAGACGTTTACAGCGATACAAAGGTTGGGACCCATAAACATGAAGGCCGTGGAGGAGTTCGCGCAGCAGAGCGCGGTCTACAACGAACTGAAGGAAAGGGTGGACAAGCTTTCCGCGGAAAGGGACAAGATTCTTTACATAATGATTGAAATAGAAAGCAAGCGCAAGGAAACTTTCTCGAAAACTCTTGCCGCGGTCTCGGAACAATTCAAGACCGTGTTCCACGATTTGACGGGCGGGGAGGCAGACCTGCATCTCGAGGAGGACAGCCTCGATTCCGGGCTTGTGATAGAAGCTTCGCCCGCGGGAAAAAGGCTGCTGAACATCGACTCAATGTCAGGCGGCGAAAAAACGCTCGTGGCGCTCGCGTTCCTTTTCGCTGTGCAGCGCTTCAGGCCAGCGCCTTTCTACATTCTTGACGAGGTTGACGCAGCGCTTGACAAGCCCAACTCGCGGAAAATCGTGGAGCTTGTGAAAAAATACGCGGAAGGCGCGCAGTTCATAATGATAAGCCACAACGACCTGACAATCCAGCAGGCGGACTGCGTCTACGGCGTCTCAATGGAAAACGGCGAGAGCAAGCTGGTCGGGATAAAGATGCCGGGATAGGAAAAGAATTTCTATGAAAAGGTATCAATAAAATCTTTTAATTTATTTTTTATGGTGAAATCTTAGAAGCTTCTTCTTTCTCTATTTGTTTTTGAATTTTAGCTGCAATGGGACATATTTCATCGACATAAATACATATGATTTGCATTTGCATAAGACTCTCGAAATCTGGTTCTAAACCAAGCAAACAGACAGTTACGTGCAACAGAGAAATCACAGTATTTTGAATGGGTAATGCAAGACCATAATTGCTTGCACCAACTAAATGTAATTTATCTTGCCATGCATTCATAAGCCCTAAACGATAGAATCCTTTAGGACCACCATGGACAGCATCATTGGAAAGATTATAAAATGGATGAAGCCTATCTAATCTTACATGCTTCTCTAATGTTCTAAAATTTCTGTCTGACAATATTTTACTCGGAATCCATCCGTATTCTCCTTGAAATTTATCGTTATATTTATTACATAATTTTTCTTTCTCTTTCTTCAATCTATTAAAATCTTTTCTCCCAAATGAAGGAAACCCTAATTTTTTATAATAATTTCTATAATCTTTTGCCTCTTTGAATTTCTTTATCATTTCATGTTCAAGATACCTTTGCGACACTTCGCTATTATTAGCAGATAAGAAAAAAGAAATTACTGCCAACTCATGAAGTGTTCGCCATCTCGCATTGGCGCCATCAGGATATCCGGATTTTAATAATATAAGAATTTCATTTGCAATATGAACAGCTCTCGCATGAATTTTTATTAAAGCTACTCTTTTATAATCATTTGTTTTATCATTTGATTTAGATATTTTGTTTCTATGTTCTTCTCCAGATTCCATTGAGATTCTGATTAAACATTCTAGTAAATCAATTGATTCCTTCCACCGAACATAAAGTTTATATTCAAATCCACCTTGATAAGTTCTCTGTGAATTTAACATTTCTTTACTGTTCTTTTTTAGATTTTTCACTACTGCTTTGGAGAATTTAGGCAAAAGTTTTTTGATAAAAACTCTCATTATTCTGTCTATTTTATTTATGTTTGGAAGACCTCTTTCCTTTTTAATACATGCTTCTAAAGATTTGATTATAAAAAAAGAATTAATATCACTATTGGAGTTTCCTGATTTTTTAATCTTTTTCTCTTTTTTCTTTAAGAAATTTTTCGCTTTATTTATGTTAATGCTTCTCTCGATTCTATCAATTAATTTTACAAATACTGGAAAATCCTTTTTTATCTGATTTTTGAATGCATTGTAATATTTTTCATCTATTTTGTTTAATTTTAAAGATGTTGCTAATTTAATTTGTTTTATTACGTTTCTGTATTTCTTTTTAATTTCCAAAACTTTGTCTTTCGGCAATTGAAGTTCCTCAATATTTTCTGCATTCAAATTGGTAAAAAAAGCATTTATCAAATTTCCATAAAAAAATGATTTAAAACTTGAAATATAAAACTTCTGAAGGATATTTGACTTTGAATAGCTGTTAAGAAACTTTATCATCTCTTCGTTTACTTTATCTAAATCCTTATAAAATTTATTATTCATAATATGAATAATAAACAATCAAATATATAATTCTTATTTCTTCTTATTAATTCCAAATCTTACAAAATTTATAATTTCTATCATTATAAAAACTAAACCATGCGAAGAAAAATAAAATATTTTTAACAATTATACTACTCATCTCAGGTTTTGCATATGAATCAACATCAGGATGCAAAGACCATGTCCCTTTTCGTTTAAGATAATGGGTTTCGTTTATGTAAATACGCTCTTCTTTTGAAGTTTCTGCTATTCTAGTAAAATTAATAGGAGCTTCAAATCTCCAATAATATGTAAAATCTTTATTAAACTTGTAAAGTATACATTTGGTTTCTCCATAAGGAATGATAAGAATTGTTTGATTATAGTTAAAATTAAGAGAAACACTTACATTTTTATCCGTCTCTCCATTCTCAAAAATTATTTTTGTATCATTATTTACAAAACAAATGTCATACCATTTTAAATCAAAAGGAACATCAAAAACTCCACGAATTGCATTTTTAAGTGATGGTTGAAATATTACATCTTCTGATACCTTAATCATTGTAACATTTTCTAAAATTTTTTCTCTAGACAAAGGTATCCTTTCATAGGGATTAAATAAAATGAAAAATGCAAGAATAACAGGTATGACGATTATCATAAGCCTTGCCAAAACCCAGAGATGTTTTTTGTTCATAGTTAATGATATTGTATATTAGATTATAAAAATATCTGCTTTGCTATAAAGAAGCCGTGAAATGAAAATCACAAAAATCTCTTCAGCGAATCTTTGTTTTCTTTTTCATTTTCTTTCCCGCTTATCATTCCTTCATATTCTCCCAGCACGACTTTCCAGTCGTGCGCTGAACGCTTTTCCCATTCGCCGAACGCCTCTTTCTCGTGCGCTTCAAAAGCCCCTCTGTCGCAGCCGTTCACTTTCATGAAATGCGCGATAACCCTTTTCATGTCCAACTTTCCCTCGGAAGCAAGAATATTGGAAAGCCCGATATGCTTGATATGGTGACATAATTCGCAGAGCGCGATAAAGCCTTCTAATTTCTGAATATTATTCGCATCGTCATACTTCCATATTTCGTGGCAGTTCAACATTCCTTTCGCTCCGCAAATCTCACACCTGAAGCCTGCGTTGGCATAACACTTCTTCCTGATTCTGTCCCACTCCTCTTTCGGGAGGGCTTTCCGAAGATTGTTATACCAAGATGTTGACGGCACAAGCTCGATGGAAAGTTTCATAAATTTAATAATATTTCAATTTCATCTGCAAACGGGAATCGCTATTGACGAACTTATCTGCGTGTCGGAAGAAATGGCAAAATAGATAACAACGGAATCGCGCTTCTGCACCGACTTGATTGTGATCTGTTTTATGTTCTCCAGAAACTTTTCGATATTTTCCACTTTCAGGTTTCTCATAACCTCGCTGGCGTTCATTATCTCTATTCCGGCGACATTGCCCTCGTGCGTGAAGTCCACCACATAATTCCCGACATCAATGCTGCCCTTTACAGTCTCTTTCTTGTAAATGAACAAAGAATCGTTCTCCCTGTCATAGTCAAAATAAGTTTCTTTTATCATATTTTTAACCATTAACTTATTGTTTTCTATCCTTTAAATTTATAGGTCTCATCCATTTTCTATACCTGATTAGCGCGGTTATGACGCTTATTCTTGCGCCGAGCGCGGCAACAACTATGAGATTCCTGTTATGGCTTAATTCAAATATAAGCCTGTATTTCTGCCTTTCTGGTTCTTCCTCTATAAAATCTATCAGGTTTACTGGATTTGTTATGCTGTCTTCCATAATCTTTCTCGGAATGTTTCTTTGAAGCAGCCTGATTTCAGCATGATGCGAAAAAATAATGTCTTCTGGCTTATACTCTTTCAGCCTGATTTTCAATTCGTCAAGATTCATAGCATAATTATGACAACGCTTATTAAAATGTTTTCTTGAAACCTTTTTAACTTCTTAACCCGAAAAGATGTTATGTTATCCAACGAGCAGATGATAAGGCTGATGGTTGTCGAGCCGAGCTGGGAGGACGTGATTGTCAAAATCGTGGCAGAGGAGGGAATGGAGCCGTGGTCGATTGACATCGTGAAGCTCGCGGACGCCTTCTCTTTCTATATCGAGCACATCCAAAAGATGGAAAACGACCTGCGCGTGCCCGCGCGGTTCATACTGATAGCTGCAATCCTGCTTCGGATGAAGTCGGACATTCTCGCGGAGAAGGAGCTGAAAATACTGATACCCGAGTCGCCGGACAAGAACCAGAAAGAAGCGGACTTGCTCCGCCAGCTCGCCGGGGTTCCGCCGCTTGACCCGCCGATAAAAAGGGTGCCGCTGAAAAACGTCAGCCTCACGGAACTGATCGGCGCTTTGAGAAAGGCTTTCGATGTGCAGGAGCGCAGGACAGCGAGAAAGGACAGGCAAAAGGCGATAGTCGGCCAAGTGCTCGCAATCGAGCCCGATGACATCAACGAAAGGATTGACAAGCTGCTCGCGCAGATAAAGGGAATCCTTTCGGAGCTGGAAAACGGCAAGGTGGAATTCTCAAAGCTTGTCGCGGACTGGAAGCGCGAGAAAATCGTGAAGACGCTGATGCCTATGCTCCACCTCGCGCAGGAAGGAAAGATAGGCTACGAGCAGGGCGAGCTTTTCCAGGAGATAATGGTGGAGCTGAAAAGCGGGGAAAAACCTGCGGAGAACAAAAACGAAAACAAGGAAAGCCCGGCTGAAGCAAGCAAGGAAAATGAAAACGATAAAGAAAACTGATATGATTAACCTGTCAAGCTGCTAAGATTTTGCGTTACTATATTCTGCTCATATGCCGCAAAAATCATTTCCTTTTCGCTCTGCCGGTTCTCTTTCTTCCCCTTACAGAATTTCTTTTTGCGGTTCCTCTTTTTCCGATTGCAGCTCTTCCGGATTCCCTCGCCTTTGCAAGATAGAACGCGGTGTAGGCGAGCGCCGCAACAGGCGTTACCACAAAGAAGTTTGCGAGCGAGCCCAATACGGGAACAATCGCAACCAACATAGCTATCAGGGACACGAGAACGGTCAGCCCGAGGAACTGCAGGTAATTCGCTTTCACGACGGAAAAGCTTTTCTTTACGGAATCAACGGCATTATGATTTCCTACAACAACCGCCTGATTCACGAGGGTAAAAGGCAAAACAAGAAGCATATAGATTACCAAGCCTCCGTAAAACCAGAGCATCGTGCCGATATCAGGAGCATAAAGATAATTGCTGAGATTATAAACAGACTCATACATTATCGCCATAAACGGCGGAAATATAAAAACAAGGAAAAGCGCAAACCTTGCCACGCCGGCAAGAACGTTAGCGCCGATTATCGTCCAGAATTTTTCCCTTGCCGTGGAAATCATGACGCCTATCTCGGCTTTTCCCTTCAGCGCGTCCGCAAGCATTCTTACAAATCCGGCTTCAAGCGCGGTGCTTATTATCAATGCGACTATTACGCCTGCGACAAGCAAGGCAGCGGAAAACTGCACGCCGCCGTCCATGAGAAACTGAAACAATGCCGACTGCACGTTGGAAGACGCTGATAAATATCCTATGAGCTTTGCAACGATGGGCAGCGCGCTGACTATGATTATCCCGGACATCACCAATGTAATAATAAGCAGTCCACCGACTATCTGCCAGAAGTTTCTTTTGTACGCGTCCCACGATTCCGACAAGTATCTTGTTACCATATTATCGCTTCCGTTTCGGTTTTCTTGCTCCGGTTTTTCCCGTTTTCGCCAGATAGAAAATCGTGTAAGACAGCAGCATAATGGGCGTTACCACAAAGAGGTTTATCAAGTCGCCCATCAGCGGAACCAGCGAGACAACGCCGCTTACTACGCCCAAAATGACAACCAACGCAAGGAATTGCAGATAGTTGCCTTTCACGACGGAAAAGCTTTTCTTCACGGAATCGACAACGCCGTGATTTCCTATCACAACCGCCTGTTCTACCAGGGTAAACGGCAGCACCGCGAGTATAAAAATTATCAAGCCCGCAAAAAACCATAGAAGCGCGCCCAAAACCGCGAAAATCCCCGAGACATCGGACGTTTCGATTGAAGACGATGCCATAATCAGGAAAGGCGGAACCAGCAGGACGAGCGCCAGCGCAGAAACTATAAGCAATGTGAGAATGTTCGCCCCGAGTATTGTCCAGAACTTCTCTTTCGCAGTCTCGAATATCGTGCTTATCTCGGCCTTGCCTTTCAGCGAATCCGCAAGCATTTTTACATATCCCGCGTTAAGCGCAACCGCAGCCATGAAAGCCGCCAGTATGCCTGCAATGAATATCGCTATCTGCGCGGCGCTGTCCGAAATAAAGTTTGCAAATGCCGCGGTTGTCGGGGAAGAAACTCCGCCGTAATATTGTATGAAGCTTGCAAGAAGCGGCAGCGCGCCGATTATGATTATTCCGAAAGTTATGAGCATGACAAGAAGCAGTCCGCCGATTATCTGCCAGAAGTTTCTTTTGTACGCGTCCCAAGCCTGCGAAATGTATTCCATAACCATAAGACCAGCTTTAACAAGGAATTAGTTTTGCTGCCAGAGCGCGGTTCGTATAAAACAGCCTCTCGCAAAAAACAATTCGTTTCACCCATTTATAAGCCTGACGCGGCGTCAAAACGAGTGTTCCAATTTCTCAAGTGCATTCTTCATCTTCAGCGCGTCATTCTCAAGCAACGGACTTTCGCAGATTATCGTGATGTCCGCGCCGCGCTTCAAAAGCTCTTCCGCGAGCGGTTCGAACGGCGGCTTCCCGATCGGCTCGTGGTTGCGCTCGTTTCCTTTTCCAACTCCGACAACGCTGTAATTTATTCCCGAAAAATGGCAGTGCAAGTGCCTGTAATGTTTTACAGAATCAAGAACTTTCCCGTAATCAATGATTCCCGCCTGCCGCGCGAACAGGTGCGCAAAATCTATCACCGGCGCGCAATGCTTTGATTTTTCACACAACGCAACAATCTCCTCCAGCGGCCCGAACTGCCCCTGCTTCCCGCTCGTTTCGATCCCGAAAATTATGTCCCATTTGTTCTTTTCTATCCTTTCCGCAATCTCTGCGCAGGCTTCGGCTATCATTTTCACGGCTTCATCGCGATTTTTTCCGTAATAGCCCGCGTGAACCACCACGATTTTCGCGTCCATCGCGGCGCCGCGCTCCAGCGAATCGAGAACGCGCTTCTTGCTCGCCGCGATTATCGCTTTTTCCCCGCTCGCAAGGTTTATGTAATACGGCGCGTGGATTGAAAGCCCGATTCCGGATTCTGCCGCGGCTTTCCCGACTTCCTTGGCTTTTGGCAGCGACATGCTCACGCCGCGCACGAACTCGACCTCCAGCGCCTGCAAGCCGAGCTCCGCGACTTTTTTTATTCCCGAAACAGTGTCGCGCTTTTCGCAAGAAAGGGGAATGCCGGCGGTGCCGAGCTTGATGAGCGGTTTCATAAAGAAGAATTAGGAGAAGTAAGATAAAAAGAAAAATGTACTATATATTTACTTTTTAGATTTTTCATCCTTAGGCAACTTTATTACATAAATAGATTCTTTTTCTATTTCATATATAGCGAATACACTTCTAATATAACAGTCAAAATGATCCGGTTTATCAGATTCTGCAAAATCAATTCTAAAAGGTTCACTCTTTTTATAACTATATATTGGAGTTATAAACTCTTTTGGTATTTTTATATCTTCAAACCTTTTTTGTACTATTTTAACACCATCTCTATCTAGTACGATAATACTGTCAAAAGGTGTATATTTTGTTGACCAATGTACTCTTATTTTTTTTTCTCCAGCAAATATATATAATTGACTTCCTTCATATCCAGCATTTCCTTCTTTTATCCAATCATGAACTTTCATATAATAGGGTTCAAGGTCTATAGGTATGAATATATCAGTAGGATTATCAACACGCAAGATATATTGAACAATAGTAGGATAAGAGAAATCTTTTATCTGAACTGAGAGTATTTTGCCTTTTTCTGCTAACTCTGTCAATTGATTAATTATGAAATTTTCCTCACCCCATATAACAGACCTAGCAAAATCACCACCTAAAAATCTATTATCAATATTATTGCCCTTCTTAAAGAATTCTTTAGGCAACAATACTCTTTCCCCTATCTGAATGAAATCACATTTAATTCCGTCAGAATATTCAATAATCTGACTGATTTCTTTTAATATTGATAAATTCTTGTAGGTCTCAATAATTGCTTCTGAAAACTCTCTTATTTCATTTTCATCTATCATATTCACACCTCTTTACCTTCTGGTAAGGAAGAAGATGGTTTTATTTCTTTAGAATATCTTCCATTGTTTATATTAGATAAGATCTTATGACATATTGACTCTAGATTTGAATCTTCAAACTTGAGAATATTACGCGCTTCTAGAATAATTAGTTCAGATAACTCAATTCCATCTTTAACACAAGATATAATATGCTTTCCTAAATTCATAGACAACGAAATTTCAGACATTTGGCTTGTGGAACTTTGACTACTTTCTGTGATTATAAATATAATTAAATCTGAACTATTTATTTCTTTTCCAATTCTTATCCACCCAAATTCTCCAGGAGCGATATTTTTTGTTGCTAGAAACGGACTACATCCGTTTACTTCGAAAAAAGTATTTACTTTCTCTGCATATTTTATACCTTCTTTAGAAAAACTTATAAAAATTCTCATATGCAATTATTGTTTCTTTAGATTTAAAAGTTCTATTATTGCACGGAATTCTGCTGAGCCGGCTGCTGCGGCGCAGGCGCACTTACAGCGGTCTGAACCTTGACAGGATGCGTTTTCTCAATCCTGCCCTTGTACATCCAATAGAACATCAGGCCGAACAGGACGCCGAACGCCGCGGCTATGAAAAACAGCCCCTGAATGACAAGTTCGACTTCGGATATGACCGCAACCGCCGCGAAAATATAATCGGGCTTCATGAGCACCTTGCTCTTCTCCTCCTCGTACCTGACGAGCCCGCCGATTCCCGAAGGCGCGGCCTCCCTTTGTTCCGCCATATGAAAACCTTTTGCATTTTATATTATATTCTACTTTGTTTCTTTGGTTTAAATTCTTTTGTTTTGTTCAATATTAATCTTTATATTTTCCCTTCTTTATTTCTTTCTTTATGCAATCAAAAGCCATCTCCGCCGTCATCGCCACCGTCATGTTATTAATGATCACCGTTTCTCTGGTTGGAGTGTTCTATGTTTTCTCCTCGACAATGGCTTCGCAAACAACTTCTTCCGGCTCGGAGCAGGCTTCGCAGTTAACGGCACAGCTCTCGATGTGCATGCAGGTTGACAACATAATCGGAAACCAGATAACGCTGAGAAATTGCGGGAAAGGGGTGATTGAGAACAAGTCGCTGGTTGTGATGATTGATGATGTCGCACTGGACGCGAGCACAAACACGATAATGGAGGGAAACTCGAGTGTTGTGAATGTTTCGGGACTGTGGCAGGTGCCGTTCGGAAAGCATAGTTTGAAAATAACAAACGGCGCCGCGGTTGCGCTGGCGCTTGTCGAGATAATACCGAATCCCGACGGACTTGCCGGTTCGTGGAACTTTGACGAAGGAACTGGCGCAATAACTTATGACAATTCGGGAAATGGAAATGTCGGAGCATTGACCAACATGAACACGACTGGAAACGCGACAAGCGGCTGGGCTGAAGGAAGGTTCAGAGAAGGATTGCAATTTGACGGCGCAAACGATTATGTTAATGCGGGGAATGCGGCGAGCCTTAATATCACAAATGCGATTACGGTGAGTGTGTGGGTTAAAACTAATAAATCAAATATAGATATTATGAATAAAGCTCTCCCAGCAGGAAATCAGAGGAGTTGGGGATTGCAAATAGATTCCAGCGGATTGGCAAAAATGGGATTTAGCGCCACAGGCACAACGTGGGACAAATACATAACAGGAACTACAAATATATCAGACAATATATGGAAAAATATAATTGCGGCTTATGATGGAACTGTAATAAATCTTTATGTAAATGGCGTTGTTGACAAAACGCCTGTGCCATATTCTTCGGGATTATATGCTTCAAACGCTTCATTAAAAATTGGGGCGAGTTACTTCGTAGCTTATTTCAACGGCACAATCGACGAGGTTCGCATCTGGAGCAAGGCATTCGCGCCCGACGACACGGTTGTGATGAAGCAGATAATATAATTGTATTAGATATTGAAAGAAATTAATGAGTTGGAATTAGCCCGTCTTGTGTTCGGCGAGTCCGGCTCCAAACGGAACCTTCTTTCAACCGCCATGGACAGCATTCGTCTAAGCAACCTACCCGCTGCTCTTTGGTCATCGCAGCCTACTTGGTCTTGCACCCTGCCGATTCATTTTTCAACTGGGCAGCAGCCCCGACAGAATCGGGGTTTCGGTGGACGGAACTTGACCTCACGGCGCTTTTTGCGCCAGCAAAAAGGGCCGGCGGAAAAAAGCCGCGACAGCTGTCTTTCCAACTCATTAAAAAGAAGTTCGCGTGTGAAGTATAAAAAGGTTACATTGATAAGTAAGAATAACAGTTTAATATTATGTCAAACAATCATGAATTATTCTCAAGAACATTTTCCAATCTAAATAGAAACCGTGGTTTATTCTTGTTTTTATTTGCGATATTGACTGCATTTTTTGGGTTAATTTCCGACTATCCTATTGCATTATATGGATTATTTTCAGGCTTAATATTTTTCTTCATATCGTTAGTTTATTTTAGCAAATATATCACATGGAATTTGGGCGCAAAAGGAGAGGAAGCTGTTATAGATGAATTAAAGAAACTGGATAAAGATTTCTTCGTATTAAATGATGTCAGATTACCAAATACAGAAGGAAATATAGACCATATAGTTATAGGTAAAAATGGTATTTTTGTAATCGAGACAAAGAATCATAAAGGAAACATAAAATATGAAAATGGCAAATGGACGCAAGAAAAGATGAATCTTAAAGGCGGGTATTACGTATCAGATTTGAAAAATCCAATAAAACAAGCAGATAGAAATGCCGTAAGATTAAAAGAGTTTATTTCCGAGAAAAATATATTTTCTGAAAAATTCAAGCCTTGGATTAACACAATTGTGGTTTTTACAAATCCTGATGCAAATTTACAAATTGAAAAAACGCAATCCGATATTGTTAAGATAGGAGACTTATGTAAAGTTATTGAGAATAAGAAAAATAGGATTAGACTTGAAAAAAATGAGATTGATAAGATTCTTAACATACTAGAATCTAATTTATCATCTGAAAGAAAGATTTCATCTTTTGAAGATGTTGGAGAAAGTGGTTGGTTTAAAAATTATCTTAAATATATAAAATTCGGGTTTTTCTGGGGTATATTTTATGCCATTAGTGTTACAATAGTTGCCGGAGAGTTTGAAGTCATAGATACTTGGTTATTCGGTATTTTATTTAATGGAGTAATTATGTTTTTGTTAGGAAAAGCAATTATTGATTTATTGAAAATACGAATCAAAAATGATTTTATAAGATTATCTGCAACGCATTTCATAAGCTATATGCCTGTATTTTTATTAAGTTTATATTTCTCCCCTTTAGAAGACCCGATATTTGAAATTGCCGAATTAATAACAAGATTTGTAATAGTTTTCTTAACTTTTAAGGTCTATAGATTTTTTAACCTAAGACTACCATCATAATATTTTATACAGCTACCGCTAACCCAGAAAATTCTAAAGAAAAAATTAACTGGCAAAGGCAAGGACTCGCGCTTTCGCGCGATTGGTCAGGTCGTTTTTAGAGTTTTCTTTTTGCTCAAGCTTTTTCAAAATGTTTTCTTTTGCTTGAGCTTTTCTTTTCCCATAAAAAGCGAAGCTTTTTAGGGGCGCCGAAAACGAAGTTTTCGTGCGTAAAAAGAAAAGCTCATTTTGAGAGAATTGAAACTGCGCTATTGGGAGCAGAAGGCTGAACACGTCGCTTTTGGCTTCGTGCGTACACCACTGCCCCATTAAACGGATGATCTATCCGTCAGCATCCACCTATTTTTCCCGATCGTTTCCCGCTTAGTTCGGCACAGCCGAACATTTAGCTCCAGCTGTCATGCCTTCAGCGGTTAACGATTATGGCGTAGCTGCCCGGCGTTACCATTACGATAACCGGTCAACCAGTGGCCACGGATGCACGTTCCTTTCGTACTTGGGCATCCTTCGGGTCAGGTTTTGCACCCTCGGAAGATAAAGACCGAACTGTCTATGTCGTTCGATGTGGATAATCGCATCTGAATTCCAGGAAAGTTTGAAAAGGTAAAGCGTGTTGCCTGGAAATTGGCAGCACTCATAAGCTACTCCTAAATTCATCGCGGCTAGTGCCGCTCATTTTGGGACGGTAAAGTCATTATGCTCACGCCTTACCGGAAATATTGCTTTCGCATGTAAAATGAAAACCCACAACGAATCACGACGTTCTGAACCCAGCTAACGTCCCCTTTTAACCAGTGAACACCTGTACCCTTGGTCGCATTCAGGACCTTTTCCGCAAGCGCTTTTTGCACGCTCGATACAGAAAAGGGCTTACTGCACGACCAGGAGAGGGGGAGCCGACAGCGAGGTAGCAACGCGCGGGTTCTCGTCTTGAAATAGGATTCCGGCTAACATAATTATTTCTATCATTTTCTCTATAACTGCCTTATTTCTTGTATTTCTAAATCTGAAAACTTCTAAAAATAAATCAGTTACTTCAAAATTCGTTTAACTCGCTAAATCGAATATGCGCTCATCGTTAAACAGCCGGAAAATCACCCATTTCAAAAAGTCGATTTGCTCATTGCCATCTCTCTGTGAAATACATCTAGAGATGTGAGAATTAGGAGCTCTCGCCCGCCACGACTCGGTTATTTGGCGGGTTGGTACGGGCTTCGGGCCTTCCTGGAAAAATGTGAAAAAAGAAAAATTATCTTTTGTTGTGATATGACTCATATGTTGTTTTTGCAATAATTGCAAATTTGTATCTGCCGCGCGAGCAGTATCGCTCATCTCCAATAAATTAGGTTTTACTCTTTCAATAGTTCTTAATGCTTCTTCATATTCATTTAGAGTTACACCGCATTCTTTACACATATTGTTCACCATCTTACAACTAGCGATAAATCTATTTAAGATTAATATTTTTTTCCAAGAAGACCCGCTTTGCTCCGCGCCAACCCGTATCCCCGGGGTAGCTTTTCTGAAGTCACCGAAATCCATCAGGAACACTCGGCGTATCGTTAGCCCAGACTTTCGTCTCTGGATTCCTTGATGTGCGGAATCCAGTCAGTCCTGCTTTTGCGCTTACACTCTACTTCCGATTTCTGACCGGAATGAGCAGAACTTTGGGCGCCCTTGATATAAGGTATAATGTTTCTTTTTTGATAAAGCTTTTTTCTTTCAAAAGAAAAAAGCTTTTTTCCTCTCAAGGGCGTACATAAGGCGCGACAAACAGGTAATGGATTTTAATGGTATAATTTCCTACTTGTTCGCGTCGCCCCAGCCGAGCGGCCTACCAATCGGTGTTCCCCGAAAACGAGGTTAGCCATACAGTCACGAGATGGCAGTGTTACATTGTCGCCTATCGTTGGACCGAAATCCAACGCTTAACGGCTCCTGCCTACGCTATGAGACCGCGACCGCACAGCAACGACAGGCTGCCGCAGAGCTCCACGGGGTCTTCTCTTCCCTCTGAGGGTCTGTGGCCTATTCACCACAATAGCAGGTTCGCCGGGTTCCATCTTGGGACAGTAGAGGAGTCGTTAAGCCATTCATGCGGGTCGACAATTAATCGACAAGGGAATGCGCTGTTAGGTCTCTTTTAAAAAAGAGATTCTAATAACACAGTCGTTTCCGCTTTCGTGGCTTCTGTTGAGCAAAACTCTGTCCATCTCCGACTGTTAATTCCAATTCTGAAAATTCCCGATTTGATAATTTCGGATTTAGGACCTAACATTTACGCTACCTATATCTCAATCGGCATTGATTGATTTTTTTCATCGCCGCTTTCGCGACTAAAATGACCGACGTTAAGACGGTCAGAGTTACCGCCGCCGTTTACGAGGGCTTGGACCGGTTGAAACCGGTTTTAACACACTCGCACTGGGCAGGCCTCACCGACTGTACGCAAGATTTCTCTTTAGCAGTCGGCTGCGTTTTTGTTAAACAGTCGCTCCTCCCATGCTATTGAAACCTGGCCAATCCCTGGCCAGGCACTCCTTATACCGAAGGTACGGAGCTAATTTGCCGAGTTCCCTAAAATGGTGTATCCCGAGACGTCTTCGCTTTCTCAGCGTAGGGCACCTGTGTTGGTTCTTGGTACGGACACGAGCAATTCTTTCCGCGCGCGTTTTCATGGGCTCCTGAAATGGGCCGGACTCCGCAATACAGCAGAGCTGTTAACGCCTTCATCCGGTTCTCTTCATGACGAAACTCCCCGGATTTAAACGCTTAACTTGCGCCGGCTTGTCCGGAAGCGTCCGCGCTCGGACTTGCGTTACCGCGCGTATGCCCGTGGTGCAGGAGTATTAACCTGCTTCCCTTTCGTCCAGTTCAGTTAAGATTGGACTTAGGATCGACTAACTCCCGGCCGAAAAACGTTGCCGGGAAAACCTTGCCTCTTAGACGATTAGGATTCTCACCTAACTGTTGCTGCTACTACCGGCAGGATTTTCATCTCCATGCGGTCCACACCCGCTCTCGCAGATGCTTCTGCCCGCACGGAGCGCCTTCCTACGCTATATCTTTCGATATCTAAGGTATCGGTACTTAACTTACTCCCGTCCATTTTCAGCGCACTGATTCTCGAGAGGTCCGCTGTTTCGCGAGCCTTTTTCTTTCGCGCTTTCCGGAAAAGATTTTATTTGTTTTTATTTCCGATTTTTCTTTTTTTTTGTTTTTCTTTTCCGCAAGCGCTTTTCTTTTTTACAAGTTCGTTACCAAAAAAGAAAAGGGCTTTACGCGTTGATTATGCGATGGCTGCTTCTAAGCCTACGCCCCTCCTGTTTTTGAACCAGCACCACTTTCGCGACTTAGCTAAGATTTAGGGACCTTAACCTTAGGCTGGGTTGTTCCCCTTTCGGACACCGAGCTTACCCCAGTGCCCTCACTCCCATCGTCTACGGCGCTAACGGATTATGAGTTTGACAGGAAAGCCGGAACTTTCGCTCCTTAACTCCCCAATCAGTGCTTTACCCCGCCAGCTGCCTCGGATGAGGCTGCACTATATGCATTTCGGAAGGAACCAGATATTACCGCTTTCGATTGGCTTTTCACCCCTAACCCCAAATCACCCGAGTGGTTGCGCCCAACATCGGTACCGGGCCTCCACGCAACTTTCGTCGCGCTTCGCCCTATCCAGGGTTAGATCAAGCGGTTTCGGGTCTTGTCCCTGTGACTGCAGGCCCTTTCAGACCTCGCGCCACGCCGCTTGCGCGGCTACGCGCCTATTGCTTTCGCTTTGGCTTCTCCGCTAACCGGATTAACCTCGCCACAGAAACAAACTCCCTGCCTCGTGTTTCGAAACGAATTCTATGACACTGTAAGCGCCCGCTCTTACTTGCACCTCGCGGTGCGTTCATTCGCAGGCGCACCTTCCATGCCATAAAAGACTATCGCCGTATGGTTTCAGGTTCTTTTCACCCTCGGTGAAGAGTACTTTTCAGCTTTCAGTCACCTTACTATTGCGCTATCGGACTCTGGACATATTTAGGATTGGGTACTGATGGCACCCGCCTTCTCGCTCTATATCCGAAGAACGATACTCTGGATACCCGGAATCTTCTTTCTCCCGTCCCCCTACGCGGCTGTCACGCTTTGTCGCGTCCCATTCCAGGGAACTTTGGGCTGGAAAGTTAAGAAGTGCCCGAGTCCAAACTCCACATTCCCGCTCCGTTTCCGGGCGGGTTCGGTTTGTCCTGTTCCGCTTTCAGTCGCCCTTACTAACGGAATCGATTTTCTTTCTCTTCTTCCGCTTACTTAAATGCTTTAATCCGGCGGATTCACTTTCGCAGGCTTGATGCAATCTCTTCCGCGAATGCCTGCCGAAGCAGGCGCGAAGTCGCATTAGGCTATCACGGGTTCGAAGGCTGCATACGCCTACCCCGTGCTTATCGCAGTTTGCTGCGGCCTTCATCGTTGTTCAGAGCCAAGCCATCCGCCATACGGCTTATTGTTTCAATTCTTATCCCACAGACCTGACCGGCAGGCGAGCAACAACTTAATGTCGCTGCGTCTGCCAGTCCTTGCCTTTGCCAGTTTCATCGCGAAAAATAAATTTTTCGCTTTGCCAAATAAATTTGGCGCGGCTCAATGGATAACCGTTTTTTCATAATCCTTTCGGATTCAATAGGTGTTCAATTGTGCCCTCCCTTTTCGGGAAAGCAATCATTGCCATCAACACTTCCACCGCCGCGAAAGCAGCGATGTGCACGCATTTCCAAAAAATGAATATGATAAATGAAGAGCAGGATGTGAGCGAAAGATTATTTCCAACAGAAAAACCGGTTCTGAAAAAATCCGATAAATTCGGTGAAGATTTCTAGAAAAGCGCGCCAATGCAAGATGTTTTGTTACGCATACAAATTCACCGCAAAATATTCGGCAAGATTAGTTTCATATCGCAGCTATTTAAGCATATGGTGGACTGGCTGGGATTTTCACAGCATATTTTTGCTTGAGCTTTTTAGAAAAACTCATTTGAACCCAGAACCTCTACCTTGCAAGGGTAGCGATATCGGAAATTTCCGTCAACGCTTTGCGCGAGCAAAGCGAGCGGAAAGGGTTGCTTCCGTTGATCTACCAGCCCATTGAAAATTGTTTTGCAATTCAAGATTTAAATATACACGGACTGGTATGATGAAACTTCAGAAAAAACAAAATAATAAAAAACGGATTACTAAAAATCAATATTGTTTTTCTTCAAGAATTGTTTATAAAACATTCTTTCGCTTAATCTCAATATTTTATCTATGTTTGTATTTCTTTCTTCTAGCAATTTTTTAGCTTCTCCTATTGCTACTCCTGAATCCTTTGGCATAAAATTTTTTGTAAGATTGTAATTAATTATTTGGGCTGCAAAATATGCCGTTACAGCACTTGCGGCTATTCCTCCCAATTTGTATATTACATCATAATTTTCAACATCCAACATTTTATCACCTTCTTATTTGTGTAAAAATTCCAACTCTTTTTATGTCTAATTCTGAAAGTTTTATTTAGTGCTCTGTTAGCAGTACACATTATTAAATTTAAGGAGGTGATCCAGCCCCACCTTCCGGTAGGGCTACCTTCTCATAAGACGGCAGCTCGGGATACGGATTGAATCGTACTAACGCTTTTATGCGCTTTCCTTTTCAGTCCCTATCGCAAAAACCTCTCATTTCACCTTCCTGAAAACATTTCGCCGAAGCGATATTTTCGCCTATCTTTAATCACCGAGGTAATAGAACTGCTGCCTGCCTTGTTATGACTTAACCCCACTTACAGACTCTTGGCTCGACTTTCGCCGCTCCCATTGCTGGGTTGCGGGGAGAGCCTCACCAAAAATCCATTCGCATGGTTTGACAGGCGGTGTGTGCAAGGAGCAGGGACGTATTCAGCGAACGAACTCATGCCATTTTCTTTCTTGCTTGCTTTTTCTTTCTTTTTGGCAAGCATTTTTCTTTCTTTGTATTTTCGAACTAAAGAAAGAAAAAGGCTTTATGACGTTCGCTTACTAGGGATTCCGGCTTCATGGGGGCGAGTTTCAGCCCCCAATCCGAACTAAGGTTGGGTTTAGGCGGTTAGCTTCGCCTTTCGGCGTTGCATCGCATTGTCCCAACCATTGTAGGCCGCGTGTAGCCCAGGAGATTCGGGCCATACGGACCTACCGTCGCCCACTCCTTCCTCTGGTTTTTCACCAGCGGTCCTGTTAGGGTGCTCGCAATCCGCAGATTGCGGTGGCAACTAACAGCGTGGGTCTCGCTCGTTAACCGACTTAACGGCACGCCTCATGGTACGAGCTGACGATGGCCATGCAACTCCTCTCAGCGCGTCTGGTAAACCCGTCAGGCTGACCTTCATACTGCTGTCGCTCCTGGTGAGATGTTCGGCGTTGAATCCGATTGAACCGCAGCCTCCACCCCTTGTGTGCTCCCCCGCCAATTCCCTTAAGTTTCAGCCTTGCGGCCGTACTCCCCAGGCGGTCCGTTTAACACCTACGCTCCGACACTGCAGGCCCCTATAGGACTTGCAACATCAAACGGACATCGTTTACAGCGTGGACTACTGGGGTATCTAATCCCATTTGCTCCCCACGCTTTCGTCCCTCACCGTCGAACCCGTTCCAGTCAGACGCCCTGACGCAAAATGCGCTGCTTAAATTGCTTTAAAATCACGCAGCGAATTTTGGTTCGCCACCGTTGGTCCTCGTCGGATTAAAGGATTTAACTCCTACCCGACGAATACCTCTGACTTTTCCCGGTTCCAAGTCCGGCAGTATTCCCAGCACGCCTCTCAGTTAGCTGAGAGATTTCACCAGGAACTTGCCAAACCGGCTACGAACCCTTTAGGCCCAATAATCGCGATCACCACTCGTGGCGCGGGTATTACCGCGGCGGCATGTGCAGAACTTTTCTTTATAATATCTTTCTTTTGATTGAGATTTTCTTTCTTGAAAGAAAAGCTCATTGGCACCCGTCTTACCCACCACTTATTCGCCTAGTTGTTTGGACTAGGCAAAAGACTGCGCTAAAAGCGCAGCCACTCAGGGTTCCCTCCTCACCCTTTCAGGCATTGGGAAGTTTTCGCACCTGCTGCGTCCCGTAGGACCTGCCTTCATGTCTCAGAAGGCATCTCTGGGCATCCACTCTCATGGCCCATACTGATTATCGGTTTGTCAGTTCTGTAACGCCTCTTTCCTTCAGAAAAAGAATATTTGTTTCATTTATGGTTTTTTGCATTGGTTCTAATTCATTTAAGCATACAGGACAATATGGAATTCCAATATTCTTAATAGCATCATACTCCGGAATTCCATTCTTACAGCATGAATGAATTCCGTAATATATTCTTGGAAGTTTTACTCTCGACATTTGAACTCACATTGTCTTTTTGTTTTGTTGAAAATTTAAAGTTATCATTTCTTTCTTTTATTTTTCGCATTAAGAAAGAAAAAAGGCTCATTACACTGACAACAGCCTAATCAGCCGCAGTCCCATCCTTTTCCGCCGAAGCTTTTACCGTTGGAACATTCCAGTATCCGACAGTTATCCGGTATTAGCCCCACTTTCGCGGGATTGTCCCGGAGAAAAGGGCAGGTTAACTACGTGTTACTGAGCAGTACGACAGACGCCACAAATTCATTGCTGAAATTGTAACATCTTGCCTCGCATGGTTAAGCCGAACCCTGATAGCGGTGACCTCCGGCAGGATCAACCGGAATTAGTTAAAGAACACACTAAGTTGTGAATTACAACTTGTTTTTATGAATCCCTGCTAATCTACTAAACAGAGTATCACCAATCTTTCGCCCACATCGGAAAAAACATAATTTAATCCTCATGTTTGCCACACCGCGCCTTTGTGCGCAGCCGATTCCTCGGGATGCAAGGATGGTTTTTCATTGCAGACAAAAATCTTGTCTCGCTCCGGCCGCAATACACCCGTGAAGTAGTATCCTTTGATGAAGATACATATTTAAATAGGTTTCGCCGAACCTTTTAAAGGTTTTCAGAAGTCGAGAGCCCTGTTTTATCCAGCGCTATTTCTATCGCGGCTGCTAGAAATCATCCATAGTTTTTTGCATATTAAGGATTTTACACCCATCTGTCGCTATCTCGCCATTACTGGATTTCGTTCTCTTTTTGTTATACGACTTTATGACAGGTGTTAATGATTTAAAAAACATCATTTTGGCGAGCGGGGCTCCGGTCTCTGTTTTAAAATCATAATCATTGTTAACTATCAACAGTGCCGCTATATGGTCGGCTTTGTAGCCGGGATCATAAAAGCCGCTTGTTATTGTATATTCTTTATCCAAGAATCTTCTCGTTACCCAAGTGCCGCATCTGTTTGTGCTGCTCTTTGGATTTATTATCGCGGAAATATTGTTTGGAAATTTGCATCCCTCATTGAAGATTATGTCATAATATTTGCCTTTCATCAGTTCATATTTTCCTCCAACGGGCTCAATCTCCTTTTTTTCAGGAAGTATCCTTTCATTTTTTCCTATAAAGCCAGGACCAGAATATCCGTATATTTTATATAATGTCAGGTCAACGCCGGACTGTTCAACCAAGTTCGCGCTACCGTTTGTTATTACGCCATTTTTCATCAATTCCTTTATTTCGGAATCAGGCAGGCAATAACCAGCAAGAACAGATTCTTCATTCATGGCTTTATTAAAGCCTTTAATCTTTAAATCCTTTCCGTCCTGCTTTCCCAGAACTCCAGAATCTTTTGCGCGGTTTCCTCCGCGGAAAGCTCGGTGTTGTCAACGACCAGGTCGGCCTCATTCTCCTGCTCGAAATAGTCAAAGCCGTAGATATTCTTCCAGTTAACTCTCTCCAATTCCTCTCGCTCTTTCACCTTTGCGAGCGCCGATTCAAGACTTATGAAATCCCTTTTGACAACCCTTCCAGCCCTCTTGTCAATGTCAGCCTTCAGCCAGACCTTTAGGTCCGCGTTCTTTATCATCCTTATTGAAAGCTTCCCGTCTATGACAACATTCCCTTTTTCGGCAATTTCCGACTGAATCCTGTCAATATCGTTGTGAAAATCCTTGCTTGAGCCTTTCTCCGTTTTCCATACGTTTATTGCGGACTCCGTCTCCTTTCCCGAAGAATGCTTCTTGAAATACTGCCCCGGAGAAAAATATTCCAATCCCAATTTCTCGGCGATAATCCTTGCGACCGTGCTTGTGCCGCATGCGGGCTGCCCGGATATGCATATCACGTTTTTCATAAAAACACTTTCAATGTGAGTGGGGCCACGGCCGAGATTCGAACTCGGTCTAAGAGCTTTCTGTAATATTCCGAAACAATACTGTTTCTTTTTCGCACGAAAATCTGAAAGATTTTCGGCGTGCCAAAAAACTTTCAGTTTTTTGTGCATGATAAAGCCTTTTTTCTATTTTGTTTTCTTTTGATAAACCTTTTCTTTTTAAAAAGAAAAGGTTTTCCACAGGCTCTTGTGCTTTAACGTGCAGGGTTTTCACCCGATGCCGTTACACCACCGCGGCCATCTTCTGCAAAATATAATGCAACGCAAAGAATATAAAAAGCATAAGATGTTCCTGCAAAATCAATTGGTGCGGAGAGTCAGATTTGAACTGACGAAGGGACTAACCCACAAGGTGTCTCAATTCAGGTCTCTGAGCTTCGCACGAAAAGGAAACCTGTTCCTAAGCCTTGCGCCTTAGACCTGGCTTTGTCCGCCCTTTTCCGGTCGCGCTTTTTTGCGCCAGCAAAAAAGGGTGATTGGCTATCTCCGCGTAAACTTTTTTTAGTGAAAGTTAGCAGCAGTTGATATTATTGATGCTTCGCATACTAATATTGCTGTTGCTCACGCACAAAAATGCTGCGCATTTTTGGCGGAGCCGAAAACGTAAAACGTTTTCGTGCCCAGGTGAAAAAAGTTTAATCAAAAACACCTTACTTTTAGAAGAATTTAAAACTAACTGAAAGGCGGAAAAAGAAATTATCTTAGATCCTGCAGCTGCGACTTGAGGTTGTCAAGCTCCCTTTGCAGGTCGCCTATGTAGTTCCCGACTTTTTCATACCCCGCGCTGTCGCGCGCATCCTGCACGGAATCCTCCACGCTGACGCCTTTCGGCCTGATGAATTCCTTGTCCATGTTGGAAATAATCAGGATGACTTCCTGTATGTTCTTGTTGAGAAGCGTCTCGGACTCGATTTTTATCCTGTCAAGCTGCTGCATCAGGTTCAGCAAGTCGCGCACGCCGAGCAGTATTGACTTCAGATTTTCAATGGAATTAAGGATTTCCTGATACCTGTCAATCTTGATAAAAAGCGGGGCAAAGCGCGGCCTCTCGGGAAGTTTCCCGAGGTCGAACTTCGGCATATCCATTGGCTGCGGCCTTTCCTGCGGGACAACAGCCTGCTTCACTGCCTCGATATCCTTCTTTTGCGGCTTTGACCAGAACGGCATAAGAACAACCCTTTCTATTTTCATTCTAAAAGTAAGTATTTAATGTTTTTGGATATAAAGGGCTTTGCTCCCGGCTATAAGTCATCTCATAAATATTTCCATTTCCTCAGCTTGTCAATCCACTTTCCTTCAACAACTTTCTTTCCTATGTCGTTCCTGTACATCATGTCTTTCGCGTCCACCTTCCCAACCGTATCATACGCATCATTTATGGCCTGCTCAAGCGTATTCCCGATTCCCACACAGACAAGCAAATAACCCATATCGCCCGCGGGAACCAGACTTCCGTTTTTTATTTTGACATCCGCGTACCTGACAAATTTTTCTTTCTCCTTGACGAGGATTGCCTGCCCCGCTGAAATTTTTTCGAACAATTCCCTGCTTTCGTAAGGATATGGCGGAACCGAAACTACGACGCCGACGGAAAAAGGTTTTCTGACTTTGAATCTTGCGTCTTTTCCGTCGGACAAGCCTGAATAAAATTTTCCCCACGGAATGTCAAGGGATGCCGCCTCAATCTGTAACGCGGGATAGCCGTTCCTGATGCAGAACTCGAGCGGGTGAATGCCCTTTTCGTTTATAATCATGCTCAGATCCACAATCCCGACGTGATTTTTCTCTCTCAGGATTTCTGTCATTTTATTCAGCGTCATGTCAAACAAGGGGCAGTCATCCACAAAATAAAAAACCGTTCCTTGTTCCCCCGTATTCGGTCCTATCTCTCCAGGCATCAGCTTTTTATGCTCGAAATTTATGTGCACGGGCTTGACCCAGTTTTTCCCGTTAAAATAGCAGGCCACGCCGACTTCTATGCCTTCCACGAATCTTTGGAGCATGAAGCAGGCTTTTCCTTTCCATATCTTCTCGAACTTGTTCAGCGCATGCAGCACGTCGGAGCCGTCATTTTCCCTTCCCACGAATGTCGATTCCTTGTCATCCTCCATTACGCCGCACGGCTTGAACACGTACCTTGCGGGGTTCTGTCTTATAAATTCCCTTGCCTTTTTGAAAGATTCGAATTCCGCGGACGGGATTGGCTTTATCCCGATCCGCTCCAGCATCCTGACGCCCTCGTGCCTGTCCGTCTCTATAACTTCCAGCGAGGAGCCTCCAACAACTTTGCAGCCTTTCCCTCTCAGCTCTTCCTGCTCTTTTCCAAACCCGCAGTATGAAAAAAGAATCACGTCAGCCCAGTCCTTATGGGCTTTCCAGTCATCCACTTTCTCTGCGATCCCGCCCGCTATGTCCTGCCATTTTTTCTGCGTTATGTGCATCCTGACTTCGTTGCCCTCCCCTTTCAGCTGCCTTGCCATGTCAGACATCAGCCCCTCGGCATCGACAATCAGGAACTTCAGGCCCTTTCGTTTTGTTCTTTTCTTGTTTGGCATATTATCAGAATAATTTTGTTGGCGCTGTTGCATCTTCGGAAAAATCATTTTTTCAGCCCGAACAGCTTCCGCGCGTTCTCGAAGAATATTTTTCTCAAGTCCTTCTTTCCAATTTCCAGCCTTGAAATGAGTTTTGTGTAATATTCGTACCCGACGATCGGATAGTCGGTTCCGAACATGACCTTGTTGGCATTGTTGTCGTCAAAATATATCGCCTCGGAAACCTGCCGGATTTTCAGCTTTTCGTACTGCTTCCTGTACACGCTGTTGCTGTAAACCACCAGCCCGGAAAGGTCGGTGAAGACGTTGCTGTTTTTGTAAATGACTTCCGTCGCATCCGCTATCCAGGGATTCCCGAAATGGCAGATGACGAGCTTCACCTTCGGGAAGGAGCACGCGACGTCGTCTATCGCAAGCGGGTGCGCGTATTTCACGCGCGAGAATTTGCTCCAGGTGTCGCCCGTATGGAAGAATACGGGCACGCCCATCCTCTGCGCAAACTCGTATATCGGCGCGCATTCCTCGCTGTTCGGATAGAAATATTCGTAGCCGAGATAAAGCTTCAGCGCCTTGAAATATCCGTCGTTGATTCCTTTCTCTATGGTCTCCATATCCTTTTCCGCGAACTCGCTCGGCTGCAGCGTGGCAACGCCCAAGAATTTGTCCGGATGTTTTTTCACAATCTGGATTATTTCGTCGTTGCGGTCGGTGTGGGAAATCCTCTCGCCGACGCAGTTGTGCGAAAATCTCGGCATCGCTACCGCGCGGTAAACGTTGTATTTCTTGAAATCCTTCAGGAGCCCGTTAAGCGTGAAGTCTATGCCTATCTGTTTCGCGTCCGTCTTGAAGTCGTTTTCCGAGAAGGAGGGATGCGTGTTAACGTCGATGATTTTCAGGTTTTTCATGGTCTTATTCTGCATTTTCCGGAATAAAAAGATTTCAAATTCAAATGCGTATTTATTTAAGTTTCATAGATAATTTATCTAGCAATGCGCTGGTAGTCTAGTGGCAGGATACGAGCTTGCCAAGCTCGCGACACGGGTTCAAATCCCGTCCGGCGCACCAATTTTTTTTATTTTTATGGCTTTCTGGGCGTCAGAATTAATTTTTAAATACTTTGAAGAAGCAAGAAAATTAAGCGATTAGAGTCCCTCCGTGAAGAGGGACTTGGAACGAAGCTGCGAGTTGTTTTTGGCGGAATCTTTTCCGCCATATCTTGTTCATCACCCCGTTTTGTTTTTTGGCAGGTGGCATTTCAGTATTAGAGAATTCGCAAAAGGCATATAAGCCGCTTGTGAAACGGAAATCTGGACTTGAGGTTCATAAGGCAAATACGTCAGCCTTCACATCTGAAAACAGTGATAATGAATGATCATACTCGTGCCGTCGTGGTTTTTCGGATTCGACTCCGTCATGTACATTCTTTCCGCGGCGATCGCGTTTCTTGTCAGCTTTAACGCGTTCAAGCTCTACAACGTAACATCGAAAAAACCGCATTTCTATCTTCACGCGAGCTTTGCGGTTCTTGGCATGGGGCTGCTTACGCTCGGCATAACAACGCTGCTGACGCTCTCGACATCAAGCGCATCGGTATTCGAGGATGGCGCGTCCTGGGCCGACGATTTCGGCTTCTGGATTTATTACGCGAGCTCCATTTTTGCGTACGGGCTCCTTGCGGTGATGTACCTTCCGGAAAAGCTGAAGTTCCCGATATTCCTTCCGTTCTGGAGCATAGGCTTCCCGTATTTCCAGGTCCTGTCGCTTTTCATTCTTTCGTATGTGGTATTCAAGAGCGCCGCGAATTACGCGCTCAACAGGAACACGAACGCGCTTCTGGTGATGCTGGCGTTCGCGCTCATGGGGGCATACCACCTGCTTTCGCTGTTCACTTCGCACAACGCGTTCGTGTACGTAGTCGCGCAGATATCGCTTCTTTCCGGATTTGTGTCGCTTCTTGCAATGCTCACGAGGGTGAATAAGATTGAACGTTAAAAGGTCGAGGCTTTCGATACTCGCGGACATACTGAAGATTGTCAGGGACGGCGGCGGGGTGAAGCCCACGCACATTCTTTACAAGGCAAACCTCTCGCACCCGAGGATGAAAAAGCACCTTGCCACTCTGATTGAGGGCGGATTCATCGAGGCTGTGGAGGGAAAGGGAATCGTCTACAGGATAACCAAGAAAGGCGAGAAGTTCGTCTCCGAGATAAAGAAGATTGAAAAACTATCAGACGCGTTCGGCGTGCCGATGTGAAGATTGAATTTAATAAATTCTGCTTTTCATTTCTGCATAAGTCTCGTTGCACTGTTCTGAATTCATTCTTTTGCAACTCCACCTTTTCGGGCAGCCTCTGTGGTATTTCCACGCCTTTTCGTTTGCTTCGCATTTGTCCGTTTCATCGGATTTTCTGACTTTCAGCCACATTTCAACTTCCTGAAAGCCTCCGACATAATAAAGCCACATTCTTTCGCAAAACCACAGATTCATATTTGCAAAAAAGTCGATAACTTTGGAAAGAGTTTTCTTTGCATCTGTCGAGTAAGTTGTTGCGTAATGCAGCTCCATTTTTTCAATCTTGAAATAATCTTTTAACTTGTCATTAATGTGAAGAATTGAGGCGAATGCCGCAAACGGCCTTTTGTGCTGCCAATGCCCCCAAGCGGCTGTGCTCGAAAAATGCGGAACCTTTATTTTTATCAAGCCGTTGTGTTTTGTAATTCTCCATAATTCTTTCAAAATATCATCCGGGTCTTTTGAGGAATAGTTCAGATGCTCAATGCAATGAGTGCTTGTTATCTCGTCAAATTCGCTGTCCTTGAAGGGATAAGGAATATTGTTCAAATCCCAAACGACGTCCGGCTTAAGTCTTTTGTCAAAATCTATTCCTATAACTTCATCTCCTTCCGACTTGGATTTGTTTGAACCGCAGCCGACGTCAAGGATTTTCATCTTCTTGTTTCCGGCTTGTTTATCTGACATATCAAGTAATTTCTAACTATACTAATATAAAGCTTACTATACTTTTCGATACATTATACTTTATTGCTATAGCTTACTATAGTATGAATAAAGGCAACATCGAAACAATCAGGCTTGTAGGGCAGCCTTATATTCTAGAAATTTTGAACGCATTAGCGAAGCATAAACGGTTCAGCGAGCTGAAAGACATATGCAAAAACGAAAGAACGCTTTCCAAAAAGCTCAACATATTGAGGCAGAACGGCTTGATAGACGTGATGCCTGTCTTGGTAAAAAATAGATATGAAAATCATTACAAATTGACAAAAAAAGGCGAGGATTTTCTAAAGAAGATAAGAAGCATTTGATAAGACAAATAAATTATTATCAGCATTCTTTCCAGAATTTTATCCATCCAAGTTCTTTCCACTTGTTCAGCTCGTCCGAATAAGGAAGATTTTTCGGCAGCGGATTCAGGCAAAAAATTTCTATATTCTTCCCGAGCGTTATGTTCAAGCCGATTGCAAACGCCATTTCCGCGAATACGCTCGGACCGATGTAATTCGCGATTCCGCTCTTTTCGAGATTCAGGACAAACAGAATGTCGGCTTCCGCGATTTTCCTGTAATGTTCCGTATGGCCATTCCGATAGTCTTTAAGGGAATTTATATCATGCTCCGGTATTTTTATGACTTCATATCCTCCTTCTTCCAACTTTTCTTTCCACTTTTCCGCGTCTTTATGGAATATTGCGCTATTGCAGATAACAACTTTATTTTTCATAAAAATCGTTTTATATTTTTTGGCGCCGTCGGCAGGAATTTCTTCCCGAATTCGAATTCGCAGAGCCCTTTTCTTGTTTTTTCTTTTCCGCTTGAGCGCTTTTCTTTTTCACTTTCGCACCGAAAAGAAAAGGGCTCACCTGCGTGTGCTTGCGCACACCCGCTTTCTCATAATATGTTTGTATATTCCTTCTTTTGCTTAAGGTTTTCTTCGAGAAGAAAACCTTATTCGAGGCGGGCGCGTTGAGCCGAGCTTCGCTACGACGGCATCATAATATGATTGTATGTCAAGAATTTAAATTCTCAGATTTCTGTACACGGTCACTTCCGCGACTGCTTCACCCGCCTTCCCTCCGATTTTCTTTCCTATCACGCGGACTATGATGTTAGCGACGAAGCCTGCAAACAATCCGAGAAAATATTCGTCAAATATTCCGCCGTTCAGCCACGTAAAAACCGTGGTTCCGCCTATCGCCCCGATGAGAAGAACCGCGCCCTTGATGTCGTTCTTGTTCCTTGTGATGAAGAAAATCAGCACCCAGCCGAGTATGGCTCCCCAAAGAAAAATCCCGATGCTACCTTCCGCTTCGAACATTTTTATCCCAAATAAGAAGGTGAAAGGCGGTTTATAAAGTTTGACAAATTTCTATTTCTTTATCGCGAACTCGTACCTGAAGGGAGCGAAGCTTTTCAGGGTGCCGCGGTAGAGGCAGCGTTCGCACTCCAGCCCAACGACAACTTTCTGGTCAAGAAGGTTTTTCGCGTAAAGCGCTTTCAGAAGCTTGCCGCAGGAAGGGCAGTTTGAAGGCTTTTCGCGGTTGGACTTTTTCGTGAGAACGCGAACCTCTATTTGCGGCAGTTCGAGCGCGAGAACCCTGATTTTCTGCGGCTGCACGTTTTCGTTGATTTCGTCTGCGACAAGGGAAGCCAGCTCTTCCTGTGACCTGACAGAAATGCGCTTTTTCATCACCGACAATATTGCGGATTTTATTTCCTCGTCTGTGATTTTCTTCTGTCCGTCATCTTCAGAACCAGAAGATGTTTCCGCATTTCCCTTCTCTAGATATTCATCCTGCCTCATGCTCTACATTTTCTTCTTTCAGAGATTTAAGCATTTGTTCCGCAGTATTTCCAATATCGGCGCTCATTTTTTCCAAATCAATCTCCTGAAGTTTTTCTTTTATTGATTTTGCCTTTATCCCTATCATCTTCATAATTTCTTTCAATTCCTTTTCCGGATAAAGCAGAAGCGGCATGTACACGGGCACACTTGATGTTCCATTCACCTGTCCAATAAATCCCAGGTTTGCACCTGAAGCTATTCCGGAGCTTATTCCGAGAGCGCCTTCCTTTTCCGCGACAAGGGAAGCGAGCATTATTAAAAGGATTTTCCGTGCAGATGTTTTTTTCGCACTGGGAATATTCGCCAGGTAATTTTCCAAAATATTTTTTTCATAAGTTAGAATATTCAATTGCTTGTCCCAATCTTTCAGTTTTTGAGCAAGCTTCATGTTTTCTTCATCTGTTATCGCCATGATTTCGCAGCCGCGCTTCATCATTAGCCAGGATGCTATCACATCGTTCGGACTTTCAATTATTGAGATTATTCCTCCGCTCACGCCGACTGGCATTCCGCCCACGGCAGGGATCTTTTCAACAAATGCATAAGTCTTGCGCGAGCGCGCCTCGATGAATATTTCCCTGTCGGGGTTTGAAAGGTCTACGCGCGCCCCGGTTACGCGCTTCACAGCCGCGCCGGCTTCCTCAGCTATCTCTTTTGAAGAAAATTTGTGCCTTCCCACGCGGTGCGCGCGAATCGCGAAAGAATTCTTCTCGCTGATTTTCAAAACATCGGAAGCCATGTCCGAAGCAATCATTCGGATGTCGTTCAGACCCGAGAAGCAAGTCCAGCAAGGCGATACTGATGTAACGCCAAAAATCTTTTTTATCCGTTCCATTGCTTCATCAATCTGTTTCGTATAGATGAAAATTCTGTTCGGATTTGTCTCCATTTTGTATTCTATCCCATCCAAAGCGGCTTTTACGTTGTCCAAAAGCATTCCAAACATCCTTCTCTGCACCTGCGGGCTTTTCAGCGCTATCTCTCCGAGCCGCACGAGAACGCATTCAGGGTCTCTCATAAATTAATATTGTAAAAGAAGAAGTTAAATATGCTACAAGATTCCAATAAATTTCGAAGAATATTTATTCAAGACGGTCTTAACAGCGTCAAAACTTTTCAAATCAGAAACTATTCCAAGAATATTATTGCCTCCGATCATTTTTGCATAATACCTGCTTCCGTCTTCAATTTCTATGGCAACAGATTCTGCATCCTGATGCAATAATCTTCGTGCTGCTATTTTTGCATCATCATAAAAAGCAGACATGTTTCCAGAAACAGTAAGCATGTCATCCCTTTTCACTCCAAATGATGCAACAGGCAGCCCATTGATCCCAAATATTTCCAGTTTATGGTTTCCATATCCGAGTTCTCTATAGGCTTCAGCCAAGATCTTTCTCAATTTCTGGGGTTTAGTCATAAAAATCATTTTAAATGAATGCCTAAAACTTTTTAAATCTATCGCGCACTCAAAAAAAAGTTCATAATCTCGGTTTCCACTTTTTCATGAGAAGGGAGTTGCCGACAACGGACACTGACGAGAAAGCCATCGCCGCGGCCGCGATTATCGGATTGAGCAGAAACCGGTGAAAGGATAGAGCACGCCGGCAGTTTACAATCACACCCCCATTCCAACCCTGAGCATTCCGCGGAATCCCATCGGCAAGCCGAGAATCAGTATCGCAAGCTTGAGCCATGTGTTGAATTCCTTGTCGCTTGAATATTTGTCTA
Source organism: Candidatus Aenigmatarchaeota archaeon (assembly GCA_049303335.1). Taxonomy (GTDB): domain Archaea; phylum Aenigmatarchaeota; class Aenigmatarchaeia; order Aenigmatarchaeales; family DAIDAN01; genus DAIDAN01. The sequence continues at coordinate 12,101 of JBAQNA010000022.1, read as the reverse complement.
TGAGCAGCAGCACGGCAAGCACAACGCTTATTTTTATCGGAAAGATTATCCAAGAGCCGAAAAAGCTTTCCGCGGCAAAATTCAAAGGCATCTGCGCCGAGTACCCGAAAACGGCAACGCCGACAAAATTCTGCGAAGCGTCCATAGCATGCGAGAATGCGATTCCCGCGTTTATCTTGCTGAATTTTGGAAGCAGAAAATGCGCGCCTGCAAAAACAGCAGCCCAAGCTGCAAACAAGCCAAGAATCATTACTACCGCTGTCCAATTTTCTATCCCTATAAGAGCAACCTGAATCATGTCAAACAAAACAAGCGCGCCTCCTATACCAAGCATGAAAATCCAGTAAGGTTTTTTGAATCTTTTTTCCGCGGCTATAGACAGCAGCAAAGACAAAAGCGTTATGAAAAATATTGTTATGTATATTCCCGGCGACATGAAAAAGAATCCCTGATAAAAGTTCGTGTCCTTCAGCGCCCGCGTGATGCCGCCGAATATGATGAACGGCACAAGGGACAGCATGAATTTGCTGTCAATCCTGAAGCCGATTCTCTTCAAAAGATATTCGTAGACAAGATAAACTGCCGCTGCAAAAATTATTCCGTAAGAAAGAATTCCTACCGCCGTATAATGATGCCCCATCACGCCGGAGAAATATTCTTCTATGAGTCCCATGCTTAATCACTCCTATGCCGCCGGCGCTGCAAGCTCCCGTTTTTCCATTTTAATCCTTTTCAGGAGCGCGGAATTTATCACAACCGTAAGCGAGCTCATCGCCATCGCGGCCGCGGCTATTATCGGATTCAAGAAACCGAAAGCCGCAAGCGGTATCGCCGCGGTGTTGTAAGCGAGCGCCCAAAAAAGATTCTGCTTTATTTTTTTCATTGTCAGCCTGCTGAGCTTTATCCCTTTTACAACATCCCTCAAATCGTCCTTTATCAGGATTATCCCGCCGGTCTCCTTTGCCACATCGCTTCCGGAGCCTATGGCTATCCCGATGTCCGCCTGCGCAAGAGCTGGCGCGTCGTTTATCCCGTCGCCGACCATTGCAACAACCTTTCCTTCAGCTTGGAGTTTTTTTATGACTTCAAGCTTCTCCTGCGGGAGAACATTTGCTATCACCCGCTTTATGCCAACCTGCTCAGCTATCGCATTTGCAGTCCGCTCGTTATCGCCCGTGAGCATCACGGACTCTATACCGATTGCGCCAAGTTCCTTCACTGCCTCGGCAGAATGCTCCTTGAGCGTGTCGGCAACAGCCACAAGCCCCAAAATCACATTGTCCGCCGCGAGAATCATCACGGTCTTTCCCTCACCCTCAAGCTTTTCCATATCACCTGTGATTTTTTCCGCGTTTATTTTTTTGTCAGCCATCAGTTTCCTGTTTCCAAGAAGGATTTCTATCTTTCCGAACTTTGCCTCTATTCCCATTCCCGGAATTGCCTTGAAATGCTGCGCCTCCTCTATCTTTATTCCCTTTTCTTTCGCGCCGTTTACTATCGCCTCCGCCAAAGGATGTTCCGAATTTTTCTCGGCGATAGCGGCAAGGTGCAGGACTCCCTTTTCAGAAACATTATAGGCAACCACATCAGTGAGAACGGGCTTTCCTTTCGTAAGCGTTCCGGTCTTGTCGAAAACAACTGTCTGCAATTTGTGCGCCCGCTCAAGATATTCCCCGCCGCGTATCAGTATGCCTGCTTCTGCGCCTTTTCCGACGCCCACCATGAGCGCGGCAGGAGTTGCTATTCCAAGGGCGCAGGGACAGGAAATTATAAGGACTGCCACAAACGCAAGTATTGCCATTGTAAAGTTTCCGCCGATAAGCCACCATCCGAAAAACGAAGCGAGAGCAATCGCGATTACTGCAGGCACAAAATAGGATGAGACTTTGTCAGCCAACCGCTGTATCGGCGCGCTCGACGCCTGCGCCTCTTCAACCATTTTAACTATCTGCATTAGCGTAGTTTCCGAGCCGACCTTTGTTGCCTTGAACTTCAGCATGCCATGCTTGTTCAAAGTTGCGCCGATTACCTCGTCGCCTTTTTTCTTTAGCACGGGCACGCTTTCGCCTGTTACCACGGACTGGTCAACGGAGCTTTCACCTTCTATCACCAAGCCATCCACCGGAATTTTCTCGCCTGGGCGGACAACAACGATTTCGCCTGTCATGATTTCCTCTGCAAGTATCTCAACCTCTTTTCCCTCGCGCATCACGCGCGCTGTCTTCGGGCGCAGGTCAAGAAGCTTTCTCACCGCCGCGGATGTGCGTTTTTTTATGTAGTCCTCCATGAATTTTCCAAGAAGCACGAACGCTATAATTACGGCTGAAACTTCAAAATAAACATCCCTCTCTTTCACAGGCAGGACTCCGGGGAAGAAAAGCACGAACGAGCTGAATGTCCACGCCGTCAAAGTGCCCATTGCAATAAGAAAGTCCATGTTCAGGCTCCTGTTTTTGAGCGCGTTATAGGCGCCCTTGTAGAATGTCCAACCCCCTATGAACTGTATCGGTGTTGTGAGTATGAACAGCCAATATCCCCATGTAAACCAGGGAAGCGAAGGGATTGGCGCCCATGATATCAGAGTAGCCCCCGCAGCAAGAGTTAACATGGCTATTACACGAAGCGCTGCAAGCAGCAGCACTCCTGAAAGGGCTATCATGACCCGCTTTTTCATGCTCTTTAATTCCTCCTCCGGGGACTCGAACTTTCTCACGCATTCCTCGCTGCAGAAATAATGTATCCTGCCGTCAAACTGTTTTTTTATGGAGTTCGCCTTGCTCACGCGCATGCCGCAGACAGGGTCTGTCGCAAACCCCCCGGATTCGGGAGCCGCAAAAAAAGCCTTGTAACCCATCCTGTTTATCGTTCCGGCAAGCTTTTGCTCGCTCGTCTTTTCCGGATCGAACTCAGCGGAAGCCCTGCCTGCGGAATAGCTCACGCTCGCGCTCGCCACGCCTTCTTCACCCTTAAGTCTCTTTTCAATATTCTGGGCACAACTCGCGCAGTGCATTCCCGTTATGTTGCAGGAGAATTTTTTTGTTTGCGTATTTGTTTGGGAATCATTATGGCTTGATTTGGAATTTATTTTTTCATCATCTTTTCCCTTCCCAAAGAATTTGTCCCTGCAACTGTTGCTGCAGAAATAATATGCCTTTCCGCCTTTCACGAGCTTTACCGCCTTCTCGCCAACATCCATTCCGCAAACAGGGTCTTTCATAATAATCATTTTAATTTAATTTTTGTTTTTTTATAAAATAACTGCGCGTGTCTTTGATTACACGCTGTACGCACCATTTCGCGTAATACCTGCCGAACAGTTTTCCCAGCCAAGCATTTGTCTTCGGCAAATTATAGTCTATGGACAAGCGCAGTAACGACTCATCCTCCTGCGGCTCTATCCCGACTTTCATGCGGTAATGACCAACGACCAGAAGGTTTGGCATCCCGACCGTCTCCCAGATTTTTATGCGAGGCGGCTCATAGCGCGTGATAACTTCATCAACAAAAACAGTAATCCCAAAGACCTTGCCGCTCATGCGAATATGGGAACCGACCTTTTGGCCGTGTCCGGCGTCAAACGAAATGTCACCTCGCCCGCCGCCCATCATCCACGACGGCTTGTTCATATGCGACATGACGCGGGCATGATCATCTATAAAGGCGAATATCTCTGCAGCGCCTGCGGGAATCAGCGCGCTGTCTTCGTAATGCCGCTCGTAGATTTTGGGTTTATCCGATTTCATAGTTAGCAACCTTACAACGTTTCATCAAACCGTTTGCATATTATTTTTGCCGCCTCTTTGGGATGGGAAACCATCCAAAAAACGCTTCCGTCGACTTCAGCCAGTTTTTTCTTGACAGCAGGAAGCCGGCCAAATAAATCTTTTTCGTAAGACGGGTATATGCCCCTCGCGGGAACTATAAACATCACGGGCGTCTTTAACTCCGAAAGAGGATTCGGCGGAGGCGTCAGGACAAGAGACATAATCGCAGACAATGCATTCCACTTGTTGAAATCCGGGTCTTTAAGATAACCCTCTTTTACCAGACGCGTTTCCAATTTCCGGTTTTCCTCTTTCGTGTCTATGAGATCCTTGTAATCCAGATACAGCGATATGGGCACTGGCAGGCTCGGAAAGATTTTTGCCAAAAATTTTGCAAAAGGAAGAATTAACTTCCGCCTTCTGGCCGCGCCGCCGCCCTCACTAAATGCTTTCTGAAATTCATCTTCGGTAAGTATTGCCGGCCCGTTCTGAAGCACCATGCTTTTCATCGGGCCATGAGCTAATGCCAAATAAAAAACTGCATAGCTTCCAAGACCCTCGGCGAATACTCCTATATTTTCATTAAAATTATTTGCAATATGTTCAAGAGCATCTTCATGTCGTTGCATCAGCTCATTAATGGTAGCGCTGCCGTGTCTTGGCATGATAAAAACATTGTATCCCTTTTTATGCATCAGATAGCCGAGTTCTGCGAAAACATACGAATGTCCTCCCGAGCCGGGTGAAATCAGAATATTAGGAGCACGCTTGCCCTTTTCAAAACATACCAATCCAAAATTTTTATCGCCCGAGCTAAAGCTTGTTAGCCTGATGTTCCTTTCAATTTCTTCCGCATCCGTTTCAACAACATAATGGCTTTTCCAATAATTCGGATTTTTCATTGCTATGTTTTTCACCTTTTTGTTTCGCTACTTTATCTCCTTTGGCATGCAGACCATTGCCCCGCCGATTATCGGGCAGACTTTGTGGCAATGGCAGTCGCCAAGGCAGTTTTCCGGATGCGCGACAACGCTGACCTTTTTCCTCTTTCCGTTGATTAATATATCCTTCAGTTCATAGCAATTTCCAAGGCAGACTTTCACACAAGAGCCGCAGCCGATGCATTTTTTCGCGTCAACCTTCTGCACGAACGCAGGAATCCACTTTTCTCCCGAAGCAGTCTTGTTTGTCAAAAAATTCTTTCCTGCTTTTAGTTCCTTTCCAAGCACATCACAGCATGTTTCTTTCATATTACCATCCTGATTGCAACGGATTAAAACAAAAGATAAAATGAAAAAAATAAAAAAAATCGTTTATTCAAAATCTTTTTTCCAGATAGTTGTAGACTTTTGCGAAAACGAACAACCCCACGGCAGCGCAGGCAAACGCATAAGCCAGTCCGACAAATGCACCTCCATAGCTTATACTATATCCCGGATGGATGCTTCCATACACTTCCATCATCGCTTTCCCAAATCCCGTTGCCGTTGACAGCAAAGTTGTTCCGAATATTGTCAAACCCCACACAATTCCCCCAGACAGGGCGAGTGCTTTTGCATTCAAACTCATCTAACCACCTTTTATTTTTATGTCTTGATATATCAAAATATGATATATTTATATCATTCGGGAATTAATAAGCCTTATGCAAGATAGTGTAAAAATAACAAACATTGTAAAATTGTATGCCCTTCTTCTTCTGTCCGAAAAAAAGAAGCACGGCTACGAGCTGATAAAGGAGTTAAGCGGAAAGCTGGACAAGAGAATAAGCGCCGGCGAGATTTACCCGTTTCTGAACAGGCTGAAGAAAGCCGGCTATATTAAAGTGGAGAGTTCTGGAACGCGGGAGAAAAAGACATACGTCCTTACGCCGTCCGGGAAAAAGTTTGTAAAGAACATGCTCGTAAAATTCTCAAGCCTTATTGAGCTTGCAATCGAGCCGAGCCTTACGCAATGCGCGCACTGCGGCTGCAAAATTTTCGGGGGCGGCTTTGTAAAAAAGATTCGCGACAAGAGCTTTGCATTCTGCTGCAAATACTGCGCAAAAGGATTCAGAAACTGATCTTTGTTCTTTCTTATTTGGAAGCTTCTTCGAGACTTTGCAGATTCTTTACAGAAGATTGATTCGACTCATTCCTCCGCCTGGCAAAAACGGCCCTAATTATCAAAACAAGCGCGGCAATAATAATTGCAACCCATATTTCCCACGGAACCCATCCCAAGTATCCGTTTACCGAATCCGTCAGATTTGACATATAAATGTTAAACATTACTTGGTAATCCCCGCCGCCCATGGCAAGCTGGCTGGTTTGGGCAAGATAAAGTATTAAGATTCCCATGAAAAGAAAGGTAAAGCCTGCTATCATTTCCGCTATCGTTAGAGATATCTGCTTTCCTGCAATGGAATATGAGAAATGTTTCCTGAACGCTATGAATTTCTTTGTAAAGTCTGTCTTGTCAAGGAAGTAGGCGATGATAAACAGCGGGGACACCATTCCGATGACATAGGCAAGCGTATACAGGCCGCCCAATAAAACGGAGCCGGGCAACACAGACAGGGCAAGAGCCCCGGCCAGAACTGGGGCGCAGCAGAGCGTTGCAAACCCGGAAAAAACCCCCAACCCGAAAACCGAGCCTGTATTCTGTACTTTCTGGGTGTTTGTTTTCGGATGAATTGAAAACGGAAGGGAAAAATGCCTGCCAAGCAGCAATGACAATCCAAGGGATAGCAGCAACAAACTTCCGATTGTATAAATCAGATTATGATACTCGCTAAAAAATTGGCCTAGCGCGGCAGCCCCCAAACCCAGAGGCATGAATACCGCAAGCAACCCGAGGAAGAACACAAACGTCATCAATATGACGGTTTTCTTTTCTCTGAATATCGAGCCAAGATACGCGGGCAGCAGAACGCTTATGCAGCAGGGCGCGAAAAGCGCGGCAACCCCGGCGATAAAGGATGTTATAAAAGATGCCCCGATAAGAAGTTCCATGCCATCAACTCTTAAGAAAGTTTTGCTATCTCAGAAGCCAGCTTGTCATTCCTTATTGCCATCTGTATGTCATCCAAAGTGTAGCGTATGACGCCTTCCTTGTCGATGATGAAATAAGTGTGTCCGGGGAAGGAACCGCGGTGCATTGAAGATGATAGCGAGAGGACATCATAAGATTTTGACACTGATTTTGAAGTGTCAAACAAAATTTTTGCTTTCTCAAGTTTTGGCACCTGCGCAATTATTTTCTGCCATTCGCTCTTTGAATCCACCAATATGGAGAATGTTGCTGCATTATTGCTGCTGAATCTTTCATCATTTCCGAATTCAGCCATCTGGTCCCAGCATGCTGGATAGCACATGCTGCCCTCGTTGAAAAACAGGACGACATTTTTTCCTTTGTAATCGCTCAGCTTTGTGATTTTTCCGTCTATGCCTTCCAAGCTGAAATCGGGGGCTTTCTGCCCGACCGCTTGGCTGAACAGGAACTTGCCTGTTGGCGGAGAATCCGAAATCTTGTTTGCGCCTGACAATGCGTACACAGCAATGCCGGCAAAAAGTCCTACCAAAATCACAGATGCAAAAACTTTTTTATTTACATTCAATTCAATCATCTCATAAATTATTTGTGTTTTAAATCGCGTTAGAGTTTGGCAATCTTCCCGTCTTTTATGTGGAATTTGATGTCTGATAAATTCATAATCCCCTCGTCATGCGTGACAACTATAACCGTCTTGTTCTTTTCATGCGCCAAATTTTTCAGCAGGCTAATTATTTCCCTCCCCGTGGCGGAATCCAAGTTTCCTGTGGGCTCGTCAGCCAATATTATATCAGGGTCGTTCGCCAGGGCGCGGGCGATTGCAACCCTTTGCGATTCTCCTCCGCTCAGCTTGCTTGGAAACTGCGCCGCCTTGTGGATCATCTTGACATCCTTCAAAAGATTCTCCGCCCTGCTCTTGGAAGCGCCCGCATCCGCATGATTATATTCCATCGGAAGCATGACATTTTCCAGCGCAGTCAGGTTTGAAAGAAGGTTGAAAGTTTGAAAAACAAAACCCATTTTTTTCCTTCTCAGCATGGTGAGCTGCCTCTCGCCCATTTTTGTCACATCGGTTCCCTCAATAAAAATCTGCCCCGAAGTCGGCTTGTCCAAAGCGCCTATCATGCTCAACAGCGTTGTTTTTCCGCTTCCGCTCGACCCCGCTATTGTTATGAACTTGCCGCTTCGCGGGACGGAAAAAGTTATTCCGTCAAGAACCTTTGCCTTGCCGTCTCCCGAAACGTATTCCTTTGTCACATCCCTGACATCAATAATATTATCCATGCTTTAACGCCTCTGATGGATTCATCCTGAATATCTGCGCCGCGGGATAAATCACCCCTATTATGCTGAGCATGACAGCCGCTGCAAACACATACGCAAGATTTGCCGCGGAAAAGTTGAACGAAATCGGGGCCAACATGGCGTACGTATCAACGCTTCCCGCATAAACGCCAAGATTTCCCAGGTTATTTTGCCCGTTGCTTAAAATATTTCCGGGAGAAAAAAGTTTGGATGAGATTGCGCTTCCTCCGGCCGCTGCGAATATGATGCCGACAACGGCGGCCGCGAGCGCGATTATCATGGTTTCCGCCATGAACTGTTTCAAAATTCCGCCGTTTGACGCGCCAATCGCCTTCAGCGTTCCTATCTCCTTTTTTCTTTCGCGCGTTACAAGCAGCATTATAAAAAATATTATTGCGGAGCCGATTAAAAGCGAGAAGGTTGCGCCTATGCTGCTTGACGCCCGTATGCTGCCAAGCGATGCCACGACAACTTCCCTTGATGCCTTGTCTTTGTCAACTATATCCACGCCCGAAGTCGCGTTCTTTATTTCCCCTATCGCGGAGCCGACATTGCTCATTGAATTCACGTCAACAAAAATGGATGACAATTTTCCCTCAAGATTAAAAATTTCCTGCATTGTCCCGAGCGGAGTGAATATGCCGTGGTCCCCGTAACTGGTGTCGCTTGAAAAAATGCCTACAACCCTGACATCGGAATCCTTCAGCTTTACGGAGTCGCCGATATTTGCATTGTGCCTTTTTGCATACCCCTCCCCGATAAGAACCACGCGCTCATCTTTTCCGTATGAGCTTAGAGATTCCCCGGAAATTATTTTTCCTGTTGTCCCGCCGAATATTGCAAGCTGCGCGTTCGGCTCGATTCCCATTACAATGACATGCTCGCCCGCAAAATCTCCCATCATCGAAAGATAGCCTTTGGCGGAAGTTACAAAATCCTTGCCGCTAATATTATCCACCAGGCCTGCGGACAGGTATCGCGCAGTTTTGTCATCGCTCGAATGCGCGAGGCCGTAAGAGCCCGCAGGTCTCAATTCAAGCTGGGTGCCTATGTTTTTCTGGACATCCTGCAGCCGCTTGCCTACGCTCTCGTCAACGGCCGTCATCGTTACAAATGCGCTTATGCTCAAAGCCAGAACAAGCACGAGAACAGCGCTTCTTGATTTTTTCCTGTAAACATTTCTCAATCCGTGGCGGATGGAATTCATTTTATCATCTTCAATTTTTTCTATTCAGAATAATTGCTTAAAGCTTTACAGCATTTGTAAAGCTTTGCAAGTATATAAGCCTTTCTGGTTTGCGAATAAAACATCACATGCAGATTGCCGAACCTACGTTATCCCGTTCTGCTGCATGAACGCGCTTTTGTCCGTTCCGACGGCCTGTTTGAACATTTCAGGCGAGACCTGCCTTATGCAGTCCGCATACTGCGAGGGGTGATGGCTCAGGTGCTGGACGTTCGCGACATCGTTCAGGTCGCCGCACCCGCCTGCGTTCGCCTGCTGATAGTAGTTGTAATTCGCGCTTCCGACTCCCGTGCCGAGAATGCTTAGAACAGCCCACGCGAGAATGGCGACCGCCGCTGCGGCAATCACGTAAAGCAGCATGTTCTCCTTGCTGATTTTCTTGCTTGATTTTTCTTTTGACATATTTTTCACCTTGAGTTTTTGTTTTTCTTCGACATTTTCTGTTTCAAAAACCTGTATGCGCTAAATAAAATTAAGACGGAACCTCCCGCCCAGAAAACCGGAAGAACCGGCGACAGGAATGCAAACGGCACTCCTGCCAAAACGATTCCGCCGTTGAACATCATCATGTTTTTCGATATGCACCTTTTGCTGACAAGCAGCGCGAGCCCGATCAGCAGGAACGCGAGAGCCATCGCCCAGAAATAAATGTTGTAATCAGTCAGAAACGCGAGCGGCATTCCCATTCCTGTTATCCCGAAAACCGCGGCAATCCCGACCAGACCTTCGCATACGGCGTGGCATACGTTGTGCGCGCTTATTATGCTTGCTCCGCCGGCGGCCGCGTTCATTCCCGCCACCGCTTTTCCCTGCGCGCCGCCTCCTTTTTTTGCAGACGTGTTTTTCATTTTACCACAAGAAGCTTTACAAACAATGTAATGGTTACAGCTGCGGGAGTATAAAAAGGCGTTTTCGGAAAAAAAATATTTGCAGGCTACTTTTGTTTCTTTGCCTGCTGCTTCCCGTATTCTTTCGCGCATTCCTCGGAGCAGAAAACCTTTCCGAAGCGGCTTATTCCTTTTCCCTTCTTTATCTCCATTTTGCAGACGGGACATTTGACAGGAAGTCCGAACATGTTTAATTCACCTTTTTTTCATTGCGCTTTTTCCATTTTCCTTTTTGCTGACAAAAGATGTTTTCCGGTTTTCTGCGATTTGACAACAAACGCGTCAGCCTTTTTTTCCTCGAGCGTGAGGTCGCTGCCGAAGGATTTGAATATGGACAGCGGCGAGAAGCTCATCAGGAACGCGGACACCTTGAACACAGACGACTTCGAGCTTATGTGCGCGAGCTCGTGCAGAAGAACGGCCTCAAGCTCCTTCCTGTTCAGCATCGACAAAAGTTTTTCCGAGACGAATATTGCGGAGAAGACCGACCTGAAAGAGAACGCGACAGCCCTGCCCGATTTTGCAAGATAAGTTTTTGGCGCGTTTATGCCCATTTTTTTCGACTGGCTTTTTACAAAGCCGCCGATGAGCCCGCCTTTTATCTCGCTTCCCGTGCGCAAAAAGAACGCCGGGATTGCGACAAAACCGGCGAAACCCGCGAACAGCACGGTCAGCGGCAGCGAGTAAAGCACCATGTTCGTCAGCGGCGTGTTGCAGTCCGCGCCGCAGTGCATCGTAAGCGCGAAAAAGATTATCGGGAAAATCAGGAGCGAGAGGTGCGCGTAAATCGCGGCGGCCTTCCACTTCAGCTGTACGGAATCCCTTCTCAAAAAGGCGAAAACCGCTATGGCCGCGATTATCGAAGCCGACGCGACCGACATCTTCACGGGGTCGAAGAGAAACAGCACGGAACAGTGCCACAAGTGTTCTAACATAATTGCTTACCATTGTACGTTTTTACGGGAATTCTTTCGGCATGAAATGCATGCATATTCAGGAACGCTTTTTGGATTGTTATTGTATTTTTATTTCTTATATTTTTCTTACTTACTTTTTCCCCTTTCCGTATTTCTCGTTGAAGTAATTCACGGCGACCGAGCCGAAATTCTCGACAAGCCTGTCCATTACGCCGGCGACCATCGAGCGCTGGAAGCTTTCCTTCGGGATGGCGGAATAAATGTAATGCGTCCCCCCGCGGCCTTTCTCGCTCGCGCGTATGACCGCGCTCTTTTTGTGAAGCCTGTCAAGCGTCACCGCGATGCTCGTGAGCGGGATGTTCTTGAGCTTTGCGTGCAATTCGCGCACGCGCATTCCTTCGCCAGATTTCCAGAGAACGCCGAGGATGCTGTTTTCAAGCGGGCTAAGCTGCGCGATTTTTTTTGAAACGGTTTTCCGCATAATATCGCCATTATCAATCAGGATAAAATCAGGACATCTGTTGCCGGCATAGGCGATTGACAAGCGTTCCTGATTTCGTTCTCATCTTTATTGTAGCCGCAAAGATATAAATACTCTGGAGCAAAATTCTTGTTGCGCATGCAAAGGTTTATATACCCGCTCATTAATAAGCTTTACAAATACTGTAAAGCTTTAAGGATTTTTGACAGGAAAACAGGAAGCAAAATAACGTGATGCAATGCCGGAACACAATAATGAAAACAAGAACGCGGAAAACGGAAATGCGGAGCACGAACATCGCGAGAGCGTTGAAGAAAAGGCGGAAGTTTCGCCGTCATTCATCAAGCCGTATCTTATTGTAATGATAATATTGCTCGCCGGATTCGTGGTTCTCAATCAGTACCTGATAAACGGCATGACTTCTGTTTCGGCTGCGAGTTCGGCAACGCAGATTGCGGCGCCGGCCGC
>JBAQNA010000021.1:0-5475 GCA_049303335.1 Candidatus Aenigmatarchaeota archaeon | reverse complement strand
AATATTTGCGCTTCCTATTTGACATGAGGCATCACCTTCTTGCGTAGATAACAAGAATGTGCTGTCTCACCCTATAATCATAGGATTTCTACAGAGCCGAAAAAACAAAAAAATTTATATATGAGTTCGCGCAATAAATTATATCAACTATTGTTGAAAAAGATGCAAGAGGTGTAAAAATTGGCAACAAAAAAGAAAGCTGTAAAAAAGAAAACCGCAAAGAAGCGCAAATAAGATAATTGCGCTTTGGCATAAAAGCGGAAACATTTGCGGGTGAATTGAGATTTTTGTTACGCTGTTTCCGCTTCAGGACTTATATTTTAAGTCGCTATGCTTCCTTTTTCTTGTGAAATTACTTAAATTGTCTTTTTCAACCAGCCACTCCTCAGTAACGCCCAGCACTTGCAATATGCGCAGCGCGGCGGGAACAATCTGGTTGCTGATGTAATAATCCTCGTCCACTTTTTCCATTGTCACGTCCTCGATCGGCTCGGCGCGCTCGCTGATGCTTCCTTTTCCTTTTGTTATCGCGTAAATCACAACCATTCCAGCGCCTATCGGGCGGCCGCGCTCCATTATTTTTCTCGCAGCCGCGACGTGCGGACCTATCTGCTTGTACTCATGCAGAGGCTTTGTCAACTGCTCGTGAATTGTTATGTCGTGCAGCGATATTTTTTTCTGCCGCATTTTGCGAATGACGGATTTCACGCATTTCACTGCGCCTTCCACGTCATCGTCTTTCAATACGTAATTCAGGACTTTTTCCTGCGTGTCCTTCGCTATCGCGCTCCAGTCCTTCCTGACTTTCTCAAGCCCGCGGATTGTGAGAACGCCCTTCCCGTCGATGAGCGCGTAGCGCTTTTTCGCGGTTCCAGGCGCCGCGCCGCGCGGTATGAAAATTCCGCGTTTGTACAATCCCTGCAGGTCAAGCTCAATCATTCCCGGAAGCTTCTTGTTTGACTTTTCGAGAAAGCGGTTTACTTTCTGCTCAAGCTGTTTTTGGTTTGATGTTGTCATAACTATCACTAAAACTAATTGCATTTTGTTTTTTCGCCTTTGTAAAACAGGTAAGAACTTCCCAAAAATTTAATGTCTTCAGTATCATAAACCAGTACGCTGCGCTCCGGAATTGCATATATTTTCATATTAATTCTTTCTGACAATGATTTGAGTTCTTTATCATATGAAATATCATAATGTGCAACAATCCCGAAATTTACGAATCCCAGACCTTGGGAAACTTCTGTTGAAGTTCTGTCGTGCTTTCCTTTCATGCCTATGTATTTTTTGCAAAGCGCTTGAGCGCCTGCGCTGTTTCCGACTATAATCTTGTCGTACTTTTTTAACAAATCGGTTACTTTTGCTTTCTTCAATCTTTCAACTAAGATTTTTGTATTTCCGCCAGGCAGATAAATCAAGTCGGAAGAATCTATTTTTTCTGCAATTTTTTTCATTGAATTCGTAGGTTCTGCAAATTCTACTTTTCCAGCTCCAATATCTTTAAAATAATTTACTATTAGCTTCCGCTTAGGGTCTGCTTTGTCTACAGTTTCTCTTGCCCACAGAAAAACAAGAACCGCTGGCGCTCCGCCTGCATCCACAAACGCTTTTCTATTGATTCTCTCCGAATCTCTTTTTTCGATATATTCTCCGCCGAGAAAGTATATTTTTTCCATAATTTTCACTTTGCATATTTTTGTGAACTTTTTTTCAGCTTTACAAAGCAGCTGTCCGTGTCTGCGTAAATCACGGCGAATCCTTCCTTCTCCGCTTCCGCGATAATTTTCTTTATGAAAAATCTTCCGAACGCGGCAGCGCTCTCCGCGCATTCGTAGCAGTACCATTTCGAGCCGGAGAAGGCAAGATAGCCGTAGCACGCGTTCGTGACGGTCTTCAGGCTCAACTCCTCGTTCTTCATCCTGCGCAATTCTTTCTTGTCGTTTATTGTTTTCAGTTTCTTTTTCAGCTCAATCCTTCTTTCAATCAATTCCCTTATCACTTTTGAGACGAAACCCTCATCTTTGCAGAACCAGTGTTTTGATTCCGGAACCTGATGTCCCTTCTCTTTTTTTTCGCAGTCCATAGTTTCCGGTGAGATGTTGAAAGTTGCGATAATGCTCGGATACAGCGAACGAAAATCGAGTACTGCTATGCCTTCGTGTATCCCGCCCATCGGCTCCTTCACGTAGCCGCCGATGTATCTCGGCTTGAGCCTTCGGCTCTCGATTTCCGCGAACTTCGGCTGGTTCGGAATTATCGTGCGCAAAGCAAAAGCGCGCTTTGACAAAAACCACTCTACGAGCTGAGAGTACATCATCCTTGAAACGTCAAACGGCATTTGCCCGACAAGCTTTGAAAGTTCGAAAACCTGCGGAAGAATATAATCGCCGAGTCTTAGCGCGAGCTGCGAATTCTTCAAACAATATTCCGCGAGCTTTGCCAAGTCCTTTTTCTCGCGCCAGTCCTCCATTATCTGCTCGAATTCCATCTCAATTTTCCTGTCGCTAAGAAGTTCCGCGGAGACTGCGTCAAGGCTGAGCGTTTCCGTTTGCAACTGCGTTCCGAGAACGTTGCTTATGAAACCGTACAAGTCGACGTGGACGCGGCCCGCGATGCGCGCGCTCGAAGTCCTTGCGCGCCTTTCGAATTTTATATTCGAGCCGTCCCTTCCTAGCGCGAGTTTTGTTTTCAGCTCCAGCGCGCGCTCCTGCATCAGCGCAAAATCGAACGCGTCGCCGTTGTAGGAAAGAATTATGTCGGGATTCTGCTCGCGCACAATCTCAACGAACCGCTCGAGCATTTGCTTCTCGTCGGATAGAATTTCCGCGTTCTTGTAAGAAGTTTTTCTGTAAGTCAGAACTTTGTTCAAACTGTCGGAAGCGAGCGAAATCATTGTCAGCCTGCTTTTTCCCGCTTCTTCGAAAGTCTCTGTGTCAAACGCGAGAATTTTCAGCTTCAGAGAATTATCGATATCACTTGAACTAATATTAACAGCTTTTATGGTTCCAGCAACCGCATAATCCGTCTTTGTTTCTTTTCCATCGATAATGAGCCATTGCAGTCCGGAGAACTGGTTGTCTATCAGAAAGCGGCGGTAGAAATTTATCGAGTATTCGTATTGCTCTTCAACTTCAGAAAGGGTTTTCACGAGCTCGCGGACTTTCGGCACGTCTGTAGGGAGAATGCAGAATATTTTCAGGAAAGTTCTTTCATCCCTTCCGAGTTTTCGCTTTACGGTTTCAATACGAAGAATATTTTGTTTTTTCTTTTGCAACTCTTTTTTTATCTGTTCCTCGGCCTTCTTTGCCGAGTCTTTAGGAAGGATATAGAAATACGGTTCAGAATCCGTCAGAACGCAGGCGGGCTTCCCGTCCTCGTCAACGCCCCACAGGCGCACGAGCGGCTTTCCCGCTTCCTCGATGTAGTCCGCGTCAAGCAGGCAGAAACGAAGGCGCATAACAAAGATTAGGTTTGCCGGAATAAAAGGATTTTGTTATTCTAAGATGTTAGAAAGCTTTAAATAGTTTAAACATATAATAAACTATAGTGAGTAATATGAAGAAGAATTATAACGAACAAACAGAAATCCTATTGGCGCTGCATAAGATAGAATATAAACTTCAAGAGATTGTAGACATCCTGAAAATAGGCAACAGAGAGACTATTAACGCCATACAAAGAAGAGCTTTGGAAGGTTCTTTTCTAAGGAAAAAAATTTATGGGCTCTGTGACGGTAAAAGGTCAGTAAGTCAAATTGCCAAAATACTTGATAATAGATCCGTGCAGCAAATAAGCAATAATATGGTTATTCTTCAGAATGCTGGACTTGTGAAGGAAATTAGAAAAGGTAAGGAAAAATATTATGTAAAGACGGGGTAATTTTATGGAAGATAAACAACTAAAGGAAATAACAGAAAGGCTTGATAAACTAATCCGTTTGGTTGCAGTATCCGATACAGTAGGTCGGACTACATTAGAGAGAATTATAATTTTATCAAAGTGCGGCTTCAGGCCGGCTGAAATAGCTGAAATAGTTGGAACCACATCCAATGTGGTTAATGTAAGACTCTCGGAAATGAGAAAAAATAAGAAAGGTGATAAAAATGGATAAAAATGAATTAAAAAATCTTATGAAGGAATTATATGATATAAAGTGTTTGTTAATTCTTAATGCTTCAAAAGCAGGCACAACTTCAGAAGATATAGGAAAATGCATCGGTATCGGCAGCAGCACAGTAAGAAAAATATTAGCAGGTTTGTAAAAAGGTGAGAGTGTGAGTAAAAAACGACAAAAAGATGAGAGGGATTCAACAACAAAAAGGCTTGATGCTATTATTAGACTTTTTATAGAAATGAATAAGCCTACAGAGAAAAAGAAATTCAGCGAACCTATAGCTGCGCGTATTTTGAATTCTGCAGGCTTAACACCGACAGAAATAGCAAAAATTCTAGGGAAGAAATCAGCAACCGATGTTGCACCATATCTTTATCAAAAGAAATAAAGACGAGGTAATAATTGATGGTTGTTGCAATGTCTGCTGAAAAGAAAGAGTTGATTAAGAGAATACAAGAAGCTGTTGGTCGTTCATCCCAACGATTAAGAATTTTAAAGGAAATTAATAAAAAAGAATCTGCAAATGAACTTATAGAAAGATTAAACATTCCACAGCCAACGTTCAGTAAGGCAATTACAAGATTTCACGAAGTGTTTGGTCTTATAAAACCTGTAGGAAAGAAAGATAATTCTCAAGTTTTTGAGAAAATAGCTTCATTAAAACAGATAAACAGTTTAGACAGATGTGTTCAAATTGACACTGAAGAATCTAAGGAAGAAATATCTTCAAAGAAGATCATAGTAAAACCTATAATCCCTTCAAGCATACCATTTCTAGATTCAAAAATAGAACAAGATGCAAAGAAAATGGCTGAAGGACCTTATGTTAGCTTATATTTACTCGAAAATTCTATCAGAAAGTTTATTGTTGCACTTATGTTGAAAGAATATGGGTCTGGATGGTGGCAAGTCGTAGCGAAAGATAAAGATATTTTAAGTAAGGTAAATAATAGAAAAAGATTAGAAGGTATAAACAAATGGCATGTACCACGAGGAGAACACGAACTTTTTTACACTGACTTAGAAGATTTAACTTACTTTTTAAATAAAGAAAAAAACAAATTTAAAAATTATCTTGATGTAGAATTATGGACAACTATAATTAAAAAGATGGTTAAGTTATCCAGAAATATAATTGATCATCATAATCCTTTACCTAAAAGGGAAATAAATCGTCTCAACGAAATACTGGAAGATTGGAGGCGTCAGATGACAGATATAAAAATATAAAATTTATTTCTTTCCTAGCTCCAGAACCGTTTCGTCTTGATGAAGTTTCTCTCGGCTTCGAGGATGAGCTTGAACAAATCCTCCTCGGTGCGGTGCGGCTTTGCGAGTATTCGCGTGGCAGTGTCGGCGCC
>JBAQNA010000020.1:0-24674 GCA_049303335.1 Candidatus Aenigmatarchaeota archaeon | reverse complement strand
GAACATCATAAATCAAATGCAAATAAGAATTTCCTAGAACATCGCATTTCAAAAATCGCAACGCTTTTATCTTTTTCAATTCCTTATCCGAACGCAGGGATTTTCCGTCTACTAATGTAGGTGTGCTTTTTCCTCCAATTAGCGCTGGAGCAACAACAATAGAAATTCTGTCAATAAGTCCTTCGCGAACCAAAACAGAATTTAGCGTTCCACCCGATTGTATCGTTACTTTATCAATCCCGAATTCTTGCTTTAATTTTTTAAACAAATTGAGAAAGTCTATCTTTTTATAAAAAATTATTTTTAAGTTGTCAGTTTTAACCTCAAATGCAGGATGTTTTTTATTTGAAGTTACCAAATAAAGAGTCTTTGATTTTATCAATAAATTCTTTACTCCCGTATTATTGAGATGTTTATCGTCTACTATGATAAAACTAACAGGCAGTTTTTTAATTTCTTTTTGCGGCTTATTTATTCCAACTTTAGCCATTACTCTTCCAGTATTAAATGAATGCAAATCCGTCTGCTTCTCCAGAAAATAATATTGTTGCAGCCCTTCTTTTAATCCGTTTATTTTTGGAAAATCTTTGTCAATATCTCTTTTGTCTATATCTCCTGTTGATATTTTTCCGTCTACCGAACAAAGCATAAACAAGGTGTTAAACGTTCTTTCCTCTTTCATACTTTGATACCTTAAGTTTTATTCCTTATCGCTTCCCATCAGAAGAAACTGCAGATTCTGCGCCATAGAGCCGTGCACAAAACTCTCTACAGCGGAGTCCGTCATATCCGCATAGAACAGTATAAGCGCTTCAAGCGTTCTCGGGTTTGCGCCCGCGCTTCCCAAGTCCCCGCCGTGGCTCGCAACGATGTGGACAACCTCCTCGGGAAACTCGCGCGCGTAGAGCTCGCACGCGGTCAGGACAGCGTGGTCAAGCGTGCAGCCCGTGAAGTTCCACTGCTTTCCCGTCTTGCAAAGCACGAACACTTTCATTATGTCGTGCAGGAGCGCGCCCGCTATCAGGTGGTCGTAGTTTATCGAGGCATTGTAAGCCTCCTCGAAATTCTTTGCCATAAGCAGGCTCGCATTTGTGACGGAAACCGTATGGTCCAGAAGCCCGCCGTCGTAACAATGGTGGCCGTTTACCCAGGCCGGAACTTTTTTCAAGTCCGCTTTCGGGTACATAATTTCGCTGTTGCTTATCGAGGGCTCTTCCAAAATCTTTATCGTCTTCTCGCGAAGCTTCCTGTCCTTTATCTTTTCTGCAAGCTCGATTAGGCGTTTCATAATTAGAACCTATTATTATTTTTTCTCTATTCCAAATTGGTATTTCCTTCCCTCGAAATCGAACTCCGATTTCTCTCCATCTATCTTTCCAAAAATTGTTTTGCTTCCCGTTTCCTCTTCAATCTGCTTTCCAAATTCTTTGAACTCATCGCTTAAATAAATCTTTATTTTGTCGCTTATCTGCAAGCCGATATCCTTGCGCTTCTCCTGAATAGCGCGGACTAGCTCGCGGAGCAGCCATTCCTTTTTCAGCTTGTCATCTGCTTTTGCGTCCAACTCAACCTTCCCGCCCTCTATCGGTTTCGCGAATTTGTTTTCGCCGGCTTTTTCTCTGAATATCAGGAAATCTTTTTTCACTGTCAGTCCTTTTATTTTCGCTTCATTCTTCTTATCAAATATTTCTTTCAGCTCTGTCGCATCCGTTTCTTTCAGGGCTTCCTCCAGCTTTTTCACATCCTTTCCAATAGCTTTTCCTGCAACCGCAAAATTCACCTTTGCGTCATACTCGACTTTTTCCTTTCCGATATTTACTTGTTTCACGTTGGCCATACTTTCTATTATTACTTTCAGATTCTTTGCGGCTTCCGTTACTTTGCCGCTTCCCGAAACCGTCAGCGAATAGAGCGGATACTTCAGCTTTATCGCGTTGTCCTGCCTTATCGAGTTCGAGGTTTCAACAATCTTTTTCACAATCTCCATTTCCTCCTCGAGTTTTTTGTCAATAAGTTTCTCGTCAACTTTTGGCCATGAAGAAAGATGAACACTTTTTTGCCCTTTTGAGAGTTCCGAGTATATGTAATCAGAGAAATATGGAGCAAAAGGCGCAAATACCTTGCTGAATATTTCAAGCACGTTCAGCAAAGTCTCGGACACGCTTGCATCTTCGGCCCTCTCTTTGGCAAGCTTGATATACCATCTGGAAAGGTCTTCAACTATAAAGTCCTGATAAGCGCGGAAGCATTCCTGATATTCGTGCGCTTCAATATTCTTTTCTATAATCTTTATCAAAGAGTTTGTTTTTGACATCATCCACTTGTCTTCTATTTCCAGCTTTCCCTTCTTGGCTTTCAGTGAAGACACATATCTTGTGAACTGGAAGCTGTTCCATAAAATATTCAGGAAAGGCATCACGCCCTCTTCTATTGTTTTCCTACCGACTTTCTTCGGGTTTCCCGGAGCCGACAGGCACATAAGCAGTCTTGCAGCATCAACGCCGTAAGCATCAAATATTTCCCAAGGATTTATGACGTTTCCCTTGCTCTTGCTCATCTTTTCCCCTTTCTCATCCAGAAGATGCCCTGCGGAAACCACGCTCTTGTATGCATTGCTGCCAAAAAGAAGCGTTGAAATCACATGCATTGTATAAAACCAGCCGCGCGTCTGGTCAACCGCTTCCGCAATAAAATCATAAGGAAAGCTTTTTTGGAACATTTCCTTGTTTTCAAACGGATAATGAAACTGAGCAAAAGGTGCGGAGCCGGAATCATACCAAGTATCTATGACATCAGGAACCCTCTGCATTTCCTTTCCGCATTTGCATTTCAGTTTTACTTCATCTATGCGCGGCTTATGCAAATCCAAATCTTTTGGCAAATGCTTTATGGATTTCTTTGCCAACTCGTCAACGCTGCCTATCGCTTCTGTCTCGCCGCAGGAGCATCTCCATATCGGGAGCGGCGTACCCCAGAATTTTGTCCTGCTCAATGCCCAATCCTTGGCTTCCGCAAGCCAGTTACCGAACCTTCCATGTTTTATGGATTCTGGATACCAGTTTATTTTCTCATTATTCTTTACAAGCTCGTTTCTGTGTTCGCTGACTTTTATAAACCAGGAATCGGTTGCATAGTAAAGCAACGGTGTTTTGCATCTCCAGCAGAAAGGATATTCATGCTTGTATTTTTCCTTGGAGAAAACCTTTCCTTGAGATTCGAGAAGTCTTATTATATCCTTGTCGCAGTCTATCACAAATCTTCCCTTAAAATCATGGACATCGTCGGTAAATTTGCCGTCTTTCGTAACAGGCTGTATGAATGCAAGCCCGTATTTTTTCCCGGTTTGATAATCTTCCTCACCGAACGCGGGGGCTGTATGAACTATGCCGGTTCCGTCTGTTTCCGTCGCATAATCAACCATGACAACTTTCCAAGCGGGCTTGTCCAGTTTTCCAACAAAATAATCGAACAAAGGTTCGTATTCCAGTCCGTCAAGTTTGTTCCCCTTGAACTCCTCTGATATTTCAGGCTTCTCGCCGAAATAATGACTAACCCTTCCCTTGGCAACAATATATTCGCTGCCTCCGTGCTTTACAACAACATATGTCAATTTTGGATTGGCTGCCAATGCAACATTGGCCGGCGTTGTCCATGGTGTTGTTGTCCATCCCAGAATAAACCTGTTAGGCCAGCCTTTCAGCTTGAATTTGGTGGTAAAAGATTCAACAGTCACCTCGCCATAGCCTTGGGAAACTTCATGGCTGCTTAGCGGAGTTTCGCATCTCGGGCAATATGGGACAACTTTATGCCCTTCATACAGCAAGCCTTTTTTGAATAGCTCTTTCAGGCTCCACCAGACGCTTTCTATGTAATTGTTGTCCATTGTTACGTAAGGATTTTCCAAGTCAACCCAATAAGCGGACTTCTCCGTGAACCCTGTCCATTCTTCAATATGGGAAAACACGTCCTTCCTGCACATCTTTGTGAAATTCTCTATCCCGAATTTTACGACATCCTTCTTTGTGGCAAGACCGAGTTTTTTCTCCACCTGAACTTCGACAGGCAACCCGTGGCAGTCCCAGCCGCCTTTTCTTGGAACTGAAAATCCCTTCATATATTTGTATCTCAGCACGAGATCCTTGAAGACTCTTGTCTCGAGGTGGTGCAAGGCAGGAGGGGCATTTGCTGTGGGCGGGCCATCAAGGAAAGAAAACATTTTCTTCTTCGGGTCGTACTGCATCGACTTCTTTATCTCCTTCTTTTGCGCACCCCATTTCTTCGCAACGCTTGCTTCAATCTCCTTCGGATTGTACTGCTCGGCCATAAAAATCACTTATTCCTTGATTTTTTATCTCTATAAAGTTTAAGAACCCCGAAAGTATAAAAGGTATTCTTTATTCTTCCGCTTATCGGATGCAGAACTTTCTTAAAATCGTTTGCCACGCTTTCACGATATTTGAAATCCGGGCTTTTTGTTTTTTCCAAATAGTTCTCAAGCAGATTGAGATAAGCATTTCCCAGCTTCTTTTCTTTCTCTGTTCCCACTTCTGAAAGAACTTTCGCCAAATAAGACGTAGAAAGCCAGCGCGGGCTAAAAAGCGATTCTTCTGTTATGAAGTCATTATATTTGGATTTGTCCCTCAACTTTCATTTTTCTCACCTTAACAAAATTATTTATTCGTGTGAAACTATATAAAACTTTGTGCAATGCGAAATCTGCGGCTCTGCAGCCGACAGGAAAGCGGAGATAGAGGGCGCAGTCCTGAACGTTTGCGGTAGCTGCTCCGCCTTCGGAAAGCAGCTTGTCAGGGAGCGGCCAAAATTTCTTAATCCGCTGAAACTGCCCGAGGAAACGCAGCTCGCGCTGATAAAGAATTTCCAAGAAATCATCAGAACCGCAAGGATGAAAAAACAGCTCTCGCAGGAGCAGCTTGCTTCCGAAATAAAGGAAAAAATGTCGCTGGTAAAGCGGATGGAGGAAGGCTGGAGCCCGCCGCTGCAGATTGCAAGAAAAATTGAAAGATTTCTCGGAATAATTCTTCTGGAAAAAGTCCAGCAGGAAACTGGAAAAACCGAATCAGTAAAAAGCGGCGTTACCATCGGGGATGTTGTAGTCATGAAAAGAAAAGCGGAAAAGAATTGATTTTCTTCAAAACATTTTCCTGTCCATTAAAAGGTGCGAGAAATATCCCGCGAAAGCGAACAGCCCGGGAAGGAGGCTCTGAAGCATGGCAATTCCGATGAACGCGGTCACGGCGCCGAAAATCGCGGCAATCCATATTGTATGGACGAATCCGCGGTGCTTGACTGGCATGACAAGCAAAACGGGCCCGGAAAGCAGGAACCAGAAAAGCAGGAGCCATAGCATTGTGAACCATTCCGAGAAAGTGTAATACACTATCATTCCCGCGACGAAAACCACGATCAAGTCCGTGAAAATCCTGAAAACCTTCGAGCTTTTCGAGTCTATGTCGGGAATCATCGCGGCGAACACGCACAGCAAAAACGAGAACGCCAGCATCACGAAATCCAGCTCAACCTGCGCGTATCTCAGCAGGAGCATCACCAGGAAAAACATACCGACCGCGCCGAGCACGTGCCATCTGTAATGGGGCATATGATTCTATTTTACTCTCCGGAATAAAAAGGTTTCTGATTCCGAAAGGCATAAAAAGATTACTGTCAATCAAAATCTATGCCAATAAGAAGAATAAAATATGAGCCGAAGGTATTTGAAAGCATATTAAAGTATGGGCGTATTTCAAGAGTTAAAGGAACGCCAAAGGACCTAAGTTCTTATGAAACCCCGAAGCTTATAGAACTATCAGGGAAACTTGTTGGAGAAAGGCTTGAATTTACAGGCAAATGCCAGTGTTTCAACAACAATTTTAACGAGAGAGACATAAACACGATTCTTGAAATATTTTTTCCAAAAGATGCGAACGCGTATTGGATGAGACGAGAAAGTATAAATTCCGGCACAAGATACAAAGAGAAAAAGTTAAGAATTAATTTCTACAATATTCGTTCTGACTGATTTCTGCGCAGAAGAACAACTTATTTTATTTCCATTTCTCTGCCAGCTAAAATCTTACTCGCTTTCAAACATCCTGACAAAGTTGTCCCCGTAGGCGACCGCGATCTTTGAAGCGTCCGGAGAAATGACCGCGTTCATCACGCCTTCCTGCGTTCCAAGGCTTACCTTGTAGCCGACGCCCGCGTACTTTTCATCAAGTATCGCGTTCGGGGAAGGCTTGACGTTGTAGCTCCAGACCTTGTTTCCGTTTTCGTCAAATACAAAAACCGTGTTCTGCGGCGCGGTTCCTGCCACGACATACTTTCCGTCAGCGGTTATAGCAATCGCGTTATGGCCTATGCTCTCGCCGTCGGTCTTGACTCTCCACAAAAGGTTGCCGGAGCCGTCAAACAGATAAACCCAGCCGCCGCCCGTGCCTATGGCAATTCTTGAGCCGTCAGCGCTGACCGCTCCCGCGCCGCCGGAATGGTCCGGAATCCTGCGCGTCCATTTGACGTTTCCCGATGCATCTATCGCGTACAGGCTCCTGCTCTTGCCAGAGGCGTAAGTGACGTCATTGCTGCCGATTCCCATAAACAACGGAAACTCGCCCATTATCAAACTCCACAATTTGTTTCCCGAAACATCGTATGCATCCATATATCCGGAACTTTTGCCCAGGACGAACTTCTTGCCGTCCGCATAAAATTTGGAATTTCTTAGCCACATATCGTCGGTACCCATGCTTTTCAGTATTTTTCCTGTGACCGCGTCAAATAATGAAGCGTCATATCCCTGCTCCGCAGGTCCCCCGACCAAATATTTTCCATCCTGTGAAAAACCGACTTCCCTTATCATCGCTGTGCCGGAATCATACGACCATCTTAGCGTGCCGTCCTTTTCAACAACATAAATTTTTCCGTCGTGACAGCCCATTGCCACGGTTCCGTCCGCGAGCATGTCAAAACCCCAGCATTCGTTTCCGGTCGCATAAATCCACAGCCGGTTGCCGTTCGCATCGAACATGTAAGTGTGCGAAGGCTTGTTCAGTTCTGGAGTATGTTTCGCCTGCTGCGCAGCGATGCGCTGCCAAGCGCTGTCCGCATAAACCCAGAAAAATCCGTAATACTCTTCAACCTGCTTTTCCCATTTCAATTTCAGCGAAAGATTTTTCGGCGGAGGGTTGAGCGTGATATCAAGCCTGTAAGGCTCCGTGCGGTTCGGCGCCAAGCCGTCCTTGTAGAAGTACGAGTATCTGCCGTCGTCTATCGCAATAAAAAAGTCAAGCGAACTGTACGGGAGTTTTCTTTCCCCGAAAAGTTTTTTCACGTCCTCCGCGGCGGGAATGGGAATTACATATTTTCCGTCCTGTCCTGTTCTTCCGGAGAAACCCTCCCTTCCGTTATACGCGGAAATTCTGACGTCTGCGCCGGACACGGGATTCCCGCTGTTGTCCTTTACGATGCCGTAGACCGCGCTGCTAAACTCAAGGCGCACGTCCCTCTTGCTCACGACTTTTATTGTTGCCGTCGCCTTTTCCGATGTGTTGTTGACTTTCCAGAAATCTATATTAAAGCTGAATTCGCCCTCGCCTTCGTTTGAAATGAAATAATGGATTTCCCTCTCCTCGCCCGGCGCGAGCGTTGCCGCGCTTTTCTGGAACTCGAAGAACATCCAAGCCCACTGCGGGAAGCCTTTTATCAAATCCGTGGCTTTTGTGAACTCAACCGTTTCCGGCGAGCTGCCCTTGTTTTTCAAGTTCAGATAGATGTCCGTGCTGTATTCCCAGTTACCAGGCAGCGTGATTGTGTCAAAATAAGTTATTTCAATGTTTCCGAGCTGCACGGTCTTGAAGCTGCCGTTCGCCGGAGAAACCTCCGCAATATTTCCCAATTTTGGCGGGAACTCCGATTGCTGTGGCATTCCCTGATTCCTGCCTGGATAATTTCCGCCTGACTGCCCGCCGGGCGGCTGTCCGCCAGCAGGAGGTCCGCTAAACGGTTGCCCTCCAAAAGGCTGCCCCTCGAAAGGCCTGTTCAAAGGAGGACCCTGCAAATAAAAGAATATTCCCAAAGCAACAACTGCAACAGAAATCGCGGCAACAGTCAAAAGAAGATTCTTGTTTTTCATACGAATATTATCCTGTTTTGCCGGTTTATAAAAATGCCGCCGGATTTTTCCCACATAGTCTTAAATAGCTTTACAGCCAACAAACTCTTGGTGCAAATTATGTCAGGTGAATACCTTCACGGGCGAGCGCCTTCATTAAGCGCGGGAAAAGCGCGGATTTAGACAGTTCTGACTCTTGCAGCCCCGACTATGCGTTTTCTGCGGTTCTTGACGAGCGCGGAAGGATAATTGTTCCGGCTTTCTTGCGGAAGAGGCTTTCTCTGGATTTCGGCTCGAAGGTTCTGGTTTGTGTGAAAGCTGCGCGGGGTGGCGATAGCAAAGATTCTGATAAAAAATAAAAAAGGTGAAAAATATGAAAGAGAATGAAATAGCAAGAGAAGATATGGACAAAAAAGATGTAAACTATAACATTAAATTAGAGGGAAATAAATACAAAAAAGGTTTTGACAAGGCAACAAGCACATATTATTAAATTAATGAATAATTCACGCATTAAAACGGTGAACAAATGATAAGCATAGTTTTGCCTAAAGGTAGCCTGGAAGAGCAGACGCTGAAGCTTTTTGAGATGGCTGACTTGGATGTAAAAAGAAAATCAGAAAGGGATTATAATCCTGTCATAGCCGACAAAAGAATAAGCAATGTAAAGATTTTGAGGCCGCAGGAAATTCCGAAATATGTCGAGGAAGGTTATTTTGATTTGGGCATAACAGGGCTTGATTGGATAAAGGAAACCGGAGCGGATGTTGTTGAGGTTGCTGACTTGAAATACAGCAAGCAAAGTTTTGGAACAATAAAAATCATCTTGGCGGTTTCAAACGGCTCGGAAATAAACAAGCCCGAGCAGATAAAGCCGAACAGCAAGATTTCCTCGGAGTATCCGAACATTGCAAAAGAATATTTCAGGAAGCTGAAAATTCCGGTAAAGATTTTTGAATCCTACGGGGCGACAGAGGCGAAAGTGCCTGACATAATGGACGCGATAATTGACCTGACGGAAACAGGCGAAACCTTGAAAAAAAGCGGCTTGAAAATAATTGATGTGATTCTTGAGTCTTCGACAAAACTTATATCAAACAAGAAATCTTTCAATGACCCAAAGAAGATGGAAGCGATAGAAGAAATAAAAACACTGCTGCTTGGCGCGCTGGAAGCGAGAAACAAGGTTCTTGTAAAGCTGAATGTTTCAGAAAAGAATCTTGACAGCATTGTAAAAATATTGCCTGCAATGAAAGCTCCAACAATTTCAAAACTTTTCAATTCCAGCTATTACGCAGTTGAATCTGTTATAGAGAAGGACAGAATAAACGAGATTCTTCCAAGACTGAAGAAAGCAGGAGCAGAGGATATAATTGAACTGAGGATTAACAAAGTGATTCCATGACAAATTTCCAGCCTGCGAAAGGCACGAGGGACATCCCGCCGGAGGAGATGAGAAGGCTGCTTTTCGTCTTCGACAAATGCAGGAATGTTTTTGAAAAGTACGGATTTGTCCCGCTTGAAACGCCCGCTTTCGAAAATTTCGAGCTGCTTGCGGCGAAAGGAGGAGAAGCCGTGAAGGAAGAAGTTTATTATTTCAAGGACAAGGGCGGAAGAGAGCTCGGACTGCGGTTTGACTTGACGGTTGGAATGGCGAGGTTTATCGCGAACAATCCGAATATCCAGAAGCCTTTCAAGCGCTATGCTTTCGGAAAAGTCTGGAGATACGACAACCCGCAGGCGATGCGCTGGCGCGAGTTCTACCAGCTTGATGTTGACGTTGTCGGCTCGCAGCAGGTTGAAGCTGATGCGGAATGTTTAGCCTGCTTTTGCGAGTGTCTTGACGCGCTCGGAATAAAGGGTTATTATATCCGCGTTAATAATCGCAATCTTTTGAAAGCGTTTCTTGTCTCAAAAGGCGTGCTTGAAAAAAATATGGATGAGTGGTTCAGGACAATAGACAAGCTTGATAAAATCGGAAAGGAAGGCGTTGAGAAAGAACTTCTGGAAAAAAAGTTTGATAAAAAAACTGTGAAAGACGTTATTGCTTCTTTTGATAGCAAGCTGGAAAAATTCAGCAAAACGGAAGGTTATGAAGAGCTTTCAAAACTGATAGAGCTTGCAAAATCATACGGTATTTCAGAAAAAATAAAATTCGACCTGTCGCTCATAAGAGGATTGGAATATTACACCGGACTTGTCTTTGAGATAGGAATTGAAGGGATAAAAGTCAGCCTCGGCGGCGGGGGAAGATACGACAAGATGATTAAGGCTTTCGGCGGGCC
The DNA here is from genome assembly GCA_049303335.1 of Candidatus Aenigmatarchaeota archaeon. Taxonomy (GTDB): domain Archaea; phylum Aenigmatarchaeota; class Aenigmatarchaeia; order Aenigmatarchaeales; family DAIDAN01; genus DAIDAN01. The sequence continues at coordinate 14,264 of JBAQNA010000020.1, read as the reverse complement.
CGACTTGCCCGCGACGGGAATATCTTTCGGATTGAGTCGGCTTATCCAGTATATGGAAGAGAAAAACCTTTTCAGCCTTCCGAAAAACATCGTAAAAGTTTTTGCTGCGAACGTGGATGAAAAATCGAAAGAATACGCGGTTGAAACAGCACAAAAGCTCAGGAAAGCGGGAATCGATTCGGAGACGGACTTGATGGGAAAGAAGCTTGGAAAGCAACTGGAATACGCAGCAGCCGCGGGAATACCGTTCGTAGCGATAATCGGCGCGGACGAGATAAAGCAGAAATCCGCGAAGCTGCGAAACATGAAAACCGGAAAGGAGGAGATGGTCAATATTGAAAAGCTGGCGGAAGAACTTAAAGAAATGTAGGCATTTAAAGTTTGACTCTATATGAGATGTGATAAGAATGCCACACAAAACCATAACCAATTCTGATCCGCAAGTCGGAGACGAAGTAAATCATCATGACGGGGGAAACGTCTACAAAACTGTTGTAGAATCCATATCTGAAAATAATCCTTTTGTGCGCTATTCTTTAAAAATTCTTGAATCTCGACAAGGTTATAATAGATTCGCAAGAAGCATAGGCGACGTTATAGAAATAAGCAAAATAAAAGGAGCAAAATATTAATTCTTCGCATTTGCCGACGGTAAAAAAGGGTAACAGCCGCTATAAAAAAGAAATCCGGACGCATTCAGCCCATCCTTCCGGACACGAACACAGTGTCTTCAAGCACGAGCCCGCATCCGTTGCAGACAGTCTCGTCGAAATTCCTTACAACGCGGTGAGACCTGCACTCGGGGCACTTGATTCCGAAAGCGTTTTTTGTTTGCATACGAGCATTTGTTTTGCCGGAATATAAAAGACTTCGCAGCGCACGAACTATATTTTGCCGAATATGTTTTATGCCGAACGCTTCGGAGAAAATTTTAAAAAGTTCGGATTTCCCGTTTCTTTTTTCGGAAAATATTTTACGGTTATAAAGCATTACGGAAAATGGAAGAAAACGGAAGCCCTATTCGTTGTAAGAATTTAAAAGGCTGAAAAAAGCCGAAGAAATTAAAGTGCCGCGCAACACTGACGCGGCTGCATTTTAAAATATCGCGATTTTCCTACTCTTCCACGACCGTTATCTTGCCGAACTTGCCCGCGGAAAGCTGGAGTTCCTCGCGGTATGAGGAAACGAATCCGTTCTCTATCTTTATCTTGGAGCCCTCGGGAATGTCCGCGTCGGCGCCCCACAACGAAAGCTTGAACCTTCCGCTGTCATCCTCTATGGTTGCGTTAGCCACCTGAGTCTCGCCGAATTTTGTGCTAACCTGCCTTGGCTCCTCCTTGCTCACGATTTTTGCCTCCAAGCTGACTTTTCCAGTCCCTTCCTTTAAATCAGAAATTTTCATTTTACCACCCGTTTAATTTAGTGTTATTCTTTCATCTTTAGCCTATTTAAACCTTTCCGAAAGGATGGCTTTGTCCGATAAGTAAGGTCTGTCCGAAAAGTCGTGTTTTTAAGCCTAAAATCTAATTAAATTTTTATGTTAGAACAGGAACTTTCTATGGATTGCCCTTTCTGCGAGAAGGCGAAAATAAAAGTAAGACACAAGCCTTCTGTCATATCAACGAAAACAACACGCACCGCAACAATGGGTGCGGTTCGCGGCTATCATCAGTCAAAAGAAACCTATGATGTTCTGGAAGACTGCCCAAACTGTCATAAGACGAAAGAAGAAATAAAAAAACGGTTAATAGAAGGCAAACCGATGGATAGGGAAGCTGTTATAAAGCGTATGCGAGATATGGGATTAGACCCAGCGAAAGTAAAACTTTAAGACTTTAGGAGCAAAACTCGGACATTAGGAGCAAAGCCCGAAAGGATAAATATCCGCCGCGTTAACTATATGCATGGCATCCAAAAAGAAACCGAAAAAGGCGGCTAAAAAGCCGGAAAAGCACATTGTTCTCAAGCAGCAGGAGCACAAGACGGCGCAGCCTGGAAAAATTCCTGCTGTGCAGAAAATAGCTGACGAAAAGGCGTATGAGCTCCTGAAAAGCCACGGAATCCAGACGGCGCAATATTCTTTTGTCAAAACCGCGAAAGAGCTTCCCGCGGCGTTGAAAAAAACGGGATTTCCCGCGATAATGAAAGTTTCCGGAAAGAGCATAATCCACAAGACCGAGCTTGGCGGAATAATGACAGCCAACAGCGAGCAGGGAGCGGAGGAAGCGCTGAAAAAGCTCCTGTCGATAAAAGGCTGCGAGAAGGTTCTTGTGCAGAAAAAATTGGAAGGCATCGAGGTGATAGTCGGCGCAAAGCGCGACCCGCAGTTCGGCGCAGTAGTGGTCTTCGGCCTCGGCGGGATTTACACAGAAATTATAAAGGATGTTGTTTTCAGGATTTGCCCCATAACTCTGGAAGATGCGGAACATATGATAAAGTCGATAAAAGGCTGCGAAATTCTCGCGGGTGCGCGCGGAAAGTCCGTGAATATCGAAGCGCTGAAAGACGTGCTGGTAAGGATGTGCCGCCTTGCATCGCGCGAAGGAATAAGGGAAATGGACATCAACCCGCTTTTCTGCAACGAGCGAGGCTGCTGGGCTGCTGACGTGAGGATAGTGGGGAAGTGAGAAAGTTTAAAGGTTTATATTACTAATTTATTTCTATGTTGCAAACAGAAATACCCGATTCAGCCAAGCCGCATGTTTATTTCGATGTTTCTTCTTTATTCAGACCTAAAGATGTAGTTGATGTGAATATAAAAGCTGAAGTAAACGCCATGATAGAAATATGTAGGTTTATAGAAGAAGATAGGCTCTTTTTGGTTGATTCTTTTGGAATCCATGATACAATAAAAGCTAAAACAAAAGAATTAGAAAAAATACCCAATATAAAATTAAAAGAAAAGATAAAATATGCTCTGGAAATATTGAAGAAAAAGCAACATTTAGCGCCAGCGCCAAGACTTGAAAATCCAGAAACAGATGGATTCGCATACTTTTGTTTTGGAAATGAAGAAAAAACCAAACAATTACATAAAGATTGTGATGAATTAGAAAGATTGTTGAATGAGGAGGATTATAAGATTGTAAAGTTTGTTATCGCGAGTGCCGCTATAAATTATTTTATTACTTCTGATAATCATTTCTTTAAGCCAGAAATAGTTAAAATATTGCACAATTATAGCAAAAATATTTACAAACCAGATGAGTTCTTAAAATACTTCTTGAAATGTTTGAAACCATGTCAGGATAGGAGAATATCAAATTGAATATTGGAGCCTCGGGCCGGGATCGAACCGGCGACCTGCTGCTTACGAGGCAGCTGCTCTACCAATTGCTCAAGCTTTGTTTTCCGCAAGCGCTTTTTGCGCCAGCAAAAAGGGCTTTCTGAGCCACCGAGGCATATTCTAAAATATGTAAGTGAATTATTTAAACTGTTCGAAACTGATAAGAATATAAGCATTAAACAACTATTCAGGTTTGATAATATCCTATCCTTTCTAAAAGGGAGGGATGGGAACCGTAGGTTTCCATTATGCTGACAAAAGAACAAATCACGGAAAAGCTGAAGAACGGCTGGATTCAGGCGGCAATGATGTTCGAAGTTCTTGCGATAACCGAGGAAGCCGCGAAGGATGCGCTCGTAAGTCATGTCGGAAAAATGGAAAAGGACGGGCTCGTGAGCATTGTAAAAAAGGATTTTCTGCAGATAGAAAAAGTGGAGAAGCCTGTGCAAGGAATTGAAACCGGATTTTCCCAAGTCTGCAACATCGAGTTCCTGGCAAAGAATTTTGACACGCTCGTCCAGATAGTCCTCGAGTTCGGACCCGCTTCAATCGAGATTCTGAAGCCGGACAAATACCAGCTGAGCGCGGGCGAGGCGCACAATATCCTGAACACTATGGCCGAGATGATGCACAAGTTTGCTGCGGCAGGCTTCGGCGGAATCGTGATAGCGCGAGGGGGAAACGAAGGGGTAGTCAATTGATTAGCGAACAATTGGCATATTTTTATAAGCGTTGGCGCATCATTACTTCTGATGAAAACATACTCTTTGCTTGGTTTTGCGGCGATTTTCCTGATAGTCTTCAGTATTTCTTCATACGGTCTGGAAGACAACCAGCCGCAGAAGATAACGTTTCTCGGCGCTGAAGTGGAACTTGGCGACGTATCACATACAATCCTTACGGTAACATTTGACCCGAATTCCACGATAAAAACGTTCACGCTGCCGCTTTTTTATGAAATACAAAACCTGAAGGCTGACTCGAACTTCGGAAACGTTTCCTGTTCGCAGCAGAAAAAGCCGTTTGGCTCGCAAATAGACTGCAAAGTTTCGCCAACATTTGACAGAAGGATGCTGACCCTGGAATACGACTCTTTCGACCTTGTTACAAAGGTTGACAATCAATTCCTGTACAAGCAGGAGTTCACCATACCGTTTGAGACAACGCAGCTCTCTTTCAAAGCAATGCTTCCCGAAGGCATGTTCCTATCATCGGGAGGCGTTTTCCAGCAGTATCTTCCGGTAAACGGCGAGAAGGGCAGCGACGGCAGGAGAATATTCGTGTCATGGAGAAAGGAAAATCTCGGCGCAGGGGAATCGTTTGACACGCAAATCTCTTATGAGGCAACTTCGGACAATTCGCAGATAATGGCGCTGTTCACCGGCGGTTTGTTGGGGTTGGGAGCAATAATAGTAATGCTTATAATAGGTTTCTGGTTCTTTTTCAAGCGCTTCAAGAGAAACATAAAGATTGTTTTGCCTGTGTTGAAGGGAGATGAAAAAACCATATTGGAGCTTATTATCAGGGATAAGGGAAACACAAACCAGAAGCTTCTTGTAAGGGAGAGCAACTTCTCAAAGGCAAGAGTTTCCAAAATCCTTAAAAGCCTGCAGGAGCGTGGTATCGTGAAGCTGGAACGCGAGGGAAGGGGTAACAACGTTTATCTTGTAAAAGACTTCAACAAAGAGAAGAAAGAATCGGCTGCGGAAACCGGCAAGAAGGAACAGAAAATGCCGAAACAGGATTTTCGCAGCGTGGAAAAATCAAGCAGAAATAAATTTGTGCATTCCTCATATGAAAAAAGAAATGAACCTGCCGAAATCGAAGGCACTGCACCAGAGGAAAGCGAGGACAAAGACGAATCTTCATGATTTTTAACGGTTTCTATGAAATAAAAGAAAATTTAAAAAGTCTCTGAAAATGTCTCTGAAATAAGATGTTTTGTAACTTATTATTGTTAAATAACTAATAAAACTAACTTAGAAACTCTCAACTTGTGTTTTATATCTCGTATAGCTCTAAATTATAAGTCGGAAACAATAACGCAGCACTTAGGAAACGGTTGCACGGTTCTTATTTATATACCCTTTTTCAATATCATTTTGCTTAAACTGTATCAGATAGAAATATCTTTTACAGGTTAGGTCTTGAACGCATTCAAATTAAAGAATGTGCGTTTGAGCATAGCGCGCGCAAATGCGAAACCGAAAGGTTTCGTTCGCATACCGTACGTGTGCGAAAACAAAATGCACAATACACCGTGCACGCCTTTTTCTTTCCCAAAAGAAAAAGCCTTGAGGGAAAAAGAAAGGGTAGAAACAAAAAACAAAAATAAAGAGGTAGAGAAAATATGCAATTCAGAAAAATGGCAGCAGTTGCAGGCTCGGCCCTAATGGCAGGAATGACATTGGCTGGAGCGGCAATCGCGGCAACAAACGTAGGCAATATAGCAAGCCTCGCTACACCTTCTGACTCGGTTGCAAACTTTCCAATCTTCGTGATAGGAAAGACGGCAGCTTCGGCGGACGTGGCAGGCGCAATAGACATCGCAGTCAGGATGGCTGCTGAGTCAAAAACAACAACATCTGTGACAACAACAAGCACAAGTGCATCAGTAACAGGGGTTGACAGGGATGGAATAGCTACAGGCACAACAGCCGCTGCAGGAACCGCGCTTTCAACAGCAATATCAGGAGGTTCGGCTTTCCCGAACAGCGCAGTTATCCTAACCACGCACTTCTCCGGTCTTAAGGATTCGACAATCTCTTGGAAGAGCGCAGACTATGACTATAAGGAGCAAGTGGATGTGTCAGCTGTGAGAATGAGCCACGACTTGGCAACCGACAAGGTAAACGGTTCCGAGAAAATGGTTATCGGAACAAGCGGAGACATCAAGTATCAGTATGTATTTGATAAGACAATAAACATTTCAGCAGCAACAACAGCTGGAACAACCGGCACAATAGCAAGCCCTGAATACACAAACCCAATAAAAATAAAACTGCTCGGCAAGGACTTTACAATAGTGGGAATAGGAACAAGTTCAGTAAAGATGCTGTCAGGCACAGTGGGAACTGCAAAGAAACAGGGAACAGCTGTAACAGGAATAGCATCAGGCGACTACACAATCTATGTAACTGGAGCTGTAAACAACGACTGGGCATCTTTCGAGATAAAAGACAAGACAGGCAACGTTGTTGACACATTGTCAGGCATTACCGAAGGCAACAGCAAGGATTCTTCAGCAACAGGCTTGACTGTGAAAGTAACTGACTCGAGAGTGTCAGGAACAGACCCGGCAACACAGGTTGTAGAAGCAGACATAGTGGTTGGCAAGACAGGATACATAGAAAAGGAGTACGACGGAACAGCAGACGTTGACTCAACAGGCACATCAAACGAGGCGTTTGATACTGCAAACCCAAGATGGGGAATACAATATACAGCAACCGGCTTAACAGAAGCAGGAAACCAGCAAATACCAGCAGGCGCTAAGATAGAGGTTGTATACAAGCCTACAGAGAAACAGTATCTAAAACCAGGAGAGAAGGTAGTATTGCCTAACAACTACGGAGAACTTGGATTCACAGGCTGGAACACGGACATCTTTGCAAAAATTTCAATCGAGCCTTCGGGTCAAGTATCCGCATATAACTACACTGACAAGGCGCTTGTCGGCTCAAGCTTTTACGGCTTGAAGTTCAGTTCTGACAAGAGCGGAGTCTTCAAAGCGGAAGGCAACTTCTACACAACCGCATACCTGTTGTTCAACGGAACTTATGGAGCCGGAACCCACAACATAAGCGCACCTGTTGCAGTAGGCTACAAGGACGAGACATCAGGCAAGATATTGGTAAACAACTCGTTCAGACTGGGCACAACAGCAGAGTATTACCAAGGAGTATCTTACGGGTGGGCAAAACTAAACGCAACCATAGGTAGCGCAGGACAGCCGCTCCAGAACTTCACATACAACTACACCTTAAACTATGGAGAACAGGACTTCATCCTGAATGTGCTTGTCGGCAACAACACCGTGCAAAACGTGACCGTTGGCACAGCAACAACAGGAGGAAGCGCAGCAGCAACATTGTCGTTCAGCTTCCAGAACAGGACAGCTTGGACAGGCGGAGGGAACGACCTTTCTGCAGAGCTCTTCAGGCTTGGTCCGACAGCATCCAGCGCTGAAGCCACAGACATAAACGTAACAACAGGAGGAACTATAGGTGCTGCTGGCGCAAAGACTCAGGACGAGATAGTAGATGACTCAGGTGTCATCCTCTTGACTCCAAACACATACACAGCAAGCGACAAGGTTGTCTTCAAAGTGCCTTCAAAGACACTGGGAGTAAAGGCATACTTTGGCTTGACTGGAGCTGCAGCAACAACAGGCGGCACAAGCACATCAAGCACAGTGATTCCGGTTACAACAGACGTTGTAAAATTGGACACTGAAGTCGTGTCAGCCGACGGATTGAGCGTTCTTGACACATACAAGACGCAGAACCTCATCGTGGTAGGCGGCCCTGCTGTAAACCAGATAGCGGCACAATTGCTGAGCGTATCGTTCCCGTCATACGGAGCGGCATCAGGAATCGCGCAGAACACCGCAGTGGTAAAAGTATTACAGGACAAATATGCAACCGGAAAAGTTGCGGTATTGGTCGCTGGATACGAGGCTGCAAACACTGACGCGGCTGCACTGGCTATACAATCAGGCAAGCTTGCAGGCAACAACGCTACATCCGTTGTGCTTACAGGAACTGATGTAAACAGCTTGGTGATTAGCTAAGTTTGCTGATTTGTTGCGGGAGCAATCCCGCAACTTTTTTTATTTTTTATATTATTGTTTTCTTCATTTGAACGAAACGCTTAAAACATTCGAAATTTATATTCTTTTACTGACAACAGGCGATAATTATGGAAAATGAAAACAGGAAAGAAGAAGCCGAGAAAACGGATGCGCAAGAAGAGCATTCCGATAAAGGGAAGAAAAAGAACTTGAAACCGTTATTTGCTACCGCTGTCATTTTGGCTGTCATAGGGGGCTCGCTTTTCTTTATTTCCTCGCTAAATCCGCAGAATCAGGGAAACCCGTACCAGATGGTTTTTGGCAACGAGACCAGGAACTTCCGCGCAAATCTGATTGAAGCGGAAAAAGTTCCCGTTTATCCTAATTCCAACAACCTCAGGAATGTTTTCCTCGGAGGCAATGTCAGCAAAATAAGCATTTATTACATTGACGGGGCGGAAAACGGTTTTTACGGCATATCCGCAATGGAGTTCACTATAAAGATGGGCCTGATATACAAATATTATAACGGAGGAGAAGGCTACACCTTCGGAGATGGAAACAGGGAGAACTGCTTGTATTTCTATAAAACCGAGAAGTCCGTATGTTTTGATATTGAAGCGCTGGAAAGTGCGGACAACATTTCAAGCATAAAATCCTCGCCAAGCAGCATATCGGTGCTCCTGCTCGGTCCGCCTTTTTCAAGCAGGACGGATGTCAGGGCAGACAATTATACCGTAACCGTTGAGGGCAGGTCTTTCGACGAGACGAACAGAAAATATACGGACTTGGACTTGGCCGTGGACAAGCTGCTGCTGGAGCTTATGAAGGAGAATATCGCTTAATTGCGCAGGTTTATAAAAATCTCTGAAGGTTCTACCGCAGGCTCGCAGTCAATATTGATGAAATTTCCAAATTCGAAATATAGAAATCCGCATAGAAATGAATCTGAAAAGTTTTTGTATGGCTGAATGCCGGGAAGCGTCCCCGGTCTATAACGCAGATTTTCCACAAACTATGCCGAGCAAATTTATGTTGTTATGTATTTCTCGATTTTCGCGCTGCTTACAGGGCCTTCCAGCTTTGTCTTCTCGTTTATTATGATTGTCGGCGCCTTTGTCACGTTGAACTGCCTGGAAAGTATTTTTATTATCCCCAAATCGAAATTGTAATCGAGCGGTATCACAAGCGCGCTGCTGCCATATTTCTCCGAGATGGAATCAAGCACGTATCCCTGCTGTTGGCTTTCGGGAGAAATGTCCCAGAAATACATTATTGTAGAAACGTTTGTCTTGCAGATATCCTTCATTTTTATCGCGAACATCCAATACTTGACGTAAAGCACGGACTGGTCGGTTTTAAGGCGCGCGATTTCCGTCTCTCCTATGGTGTTTTCATTGTATTGCACAAGTTTCCTGTTGGTTTCAATAAGCGTTTTTGCAATATTCTTTTTTCCCTCTTCCAGCAGGGAGCATCCGCCGGCAAAACCTATCAGATAGTCCATCTCAAGCTGGGACTCGGCTATGGAAGACTGCATATTAAGAAGGCTCTTTTGTATGGCATCCTCCCTTTGCGCGTTAATTATCCAGTTCATGCCAAACCCTCCCGAAATAAGCACAAACGTAAGGGCGGCAGCCAGCAAGTATGTTTTTTTGTTTATCATAAAGCCACCAAATAGTTTATTATGCATATCTGATTTTATATATGAAAAGCTACCATTTTTTCTTTACCCTCAATATTTCCTGCAATATGCTTGCCATCCACCAGAAACTGAGCAACGGGGAATATATGACCAGAAACACAAGCGCATCAACAAGGCTGCTGCGAATGCTTTCCCCGCTGACCTTTTTGGAAAAGTATATGTTTATTGAAAACAGGAACAGGAAGAAAACGGACAGCAAGAAGAAAATGTTCGGCTCAAAAGAAAGCTTCGGCAGGATCAGGGAAATATCATAGCCGCTCAATATGATTCCGGTAAGAAGAATCCACGAACTGTATGTGGAATCAAAAGCCGCAATCATTATCATGAAAAAAAAGAGCAATATGGTAAGAATGCCACCTGCAAGGATTGCAGGCATAAGATACAGTCCGAAATCCGATTTCTCGAAAAACAGGCTCCTGTGCTTGCGCAGATTGTACATCAGCCCGCGGAACCACCTTATGCGCTCGCGCGTCAGCTTCCTGAAAGTGCCCGGCACAATCACATGGACAATCGAGTTTACGGAATTCTCTATTCTGTAGCCGTGCTTGTGGAGGCGGAGGCCGATTTCCAAATCCTCGGTAAGGTTTTTTTCGTCAAACCCGCCAATCTTTCTTAGAACGTCCGCCCTGTAAAACGCGCAGCCGGGCGTAAGGTACAGGCAATTCAGGAAGGTAAGAAGCTTTTTTGCAAGGCTTGTCAGGATGTATTCCAGCTTTTGCAGCCGCTCAAGGAAATTTTTTGGCTGATAAACCTTTTGCATCGGGATTACTGCCGCGACTTTCTCATCATTGAAATAACCGATCATATTTTTCAGCGAATTTCTTTCCATGAACACGTCGGCATCACAGAAGCCGAACACTTCCCCGTTCGCCTGTTTAAGCGCTTCGTTGACGGGAATCGCCTTTATCCCGCTTTTCTCCTTCCTGTTTACCAGCCTGATATTATGGTATTTCTTAATCAGGCTTTCCGCTATCTCCCGCGTCCTGTCAGTGGAGCCGTCGTTCACAATAATTATTTCAGGCTTTGAGGGATAATCCAGATTCAGCAGGTGCTCCACAACATTTCCAAGATTCTTTTCCTCGTTGTGCGCAGGCACCGCTATTGTCACGGAAGGAAACCTGTCCGGCTTCGGATCCGTGAAAAGCCTTCCCCTGTTTTTGAAAAGCGTTATGAGCATCACAAAACTGGCAAACGTGGTCATTGTCACTATAACCATGTCCAGCGAGAGCATAATAAAATTCATTTTGTCACCTTATTTCATTATCTCTTTCAGGACGACAGTCGCATAGCTTCCTTTCGGCAGCTGGAACGATATCTGCAGCGACTTCTTTCCCGCGTTGAACTCGTCGTCCGCGATGGCGAGCAGCTTCAATCCTTTCGGGAACAGCAAAAAGTCCCGTTCGCCCCCGTTGCACTTAAGCTCGGGCATTCCCTTGAGCGCAAAATCCGAAAGCCTTATTTTGTCCCTTTTCAGCATAGCAATTAATTTTTTATGAATTGCGTTTTCATCGTCAAGCTCGGTATCATATCCTACCAATGGTATGCTTGCATTTTTTATTTTCTCATTCTTGCTTTTCGCTTCCGCATACCGCTCTTCAGCCACGGTATTCCACATCTCCGCCTGATATGCGTTCAAAAACATTTTTCTCAGCCTTTTCGGCAGCCTGCGCAGCGCTCCCGCGAAATCGTTCGGGTGCTCGCAAAGATAGCCGAGCATTGAGCGCTCGTTTTTAAGGCGGTACGGAAAAGTTCCGAGCGATTTTTTGAAACCTTCCAAATTCCAATTCTCGGACAATAATCTTCTCGCCTTTTTCGCGTCATCCGGCTCCGCCTCGAAATAATCGGCAAGATAGGTCTTTACCGCGTTCTCGAAATTATCCTTCAGCATTTCCTTTCCCACGACGGCCGTTATCGGCCTCGTCTCTCCGAACCTTTGCGGCCCGAAAATATTAGGTATTTCCCCCTTCATCTCTTCAAAAATCTTTTCAATCCTGCTTTTTATCTCCTCTTCCGTCAGCGATATTTCACGTATTGTTATTGCAAATTTGTTGCCTTCGAGCTCGCCCAGTCTTAGCCTGTTCCCTCTCGTGATGTTATAGATTTTTATATCCTTTATCCTGACTTCACTGAGCTTTTTCTCCAATGCTTTGTCAGGGTCCCACACTGAGACTCGCTGCCTTGTAAGCGCGCGCTTGTCCTTCGTGCCTGCTATTCTCATCCTGTTTTCCGACACGTGAAGCTTTTTCGCTATCAGCTTCAGAATTTGATTCGTGTCCCAGTTAAATTTTTCCAGCCAGAAAATTATGTATTCGTCTGTCTTGTCGCCGTCAGATTTTCGCGGAGGCACCTCCTCGACTATGAAATCCTCAATGCGCTGCTTTATGCGGCCGCCTACTCCAGGAGATTCCGTGTAGAACATAGGAATTATTAGAATTCAAAATGTTTTAAACCTGCATCATTCCCACGGTAAGGAAATCGCGCGTCCCGAGCGCCAAGCCGAGAATCAGGATTATCAGCTTCAGGAAGTTCTTGAACTGTTCGTCCTCGCCGTATTTATCCAGAAGCAAAAGAACTCCGCCAACGACCAGAATCTTCAACGGGAACATTATCCAGGCGCCGGCAGCCGGACCGCCCGCCAGGTCTATCAGGAAAGTCGGCAGAACGTGCTGCTCCTGATAGCCGAAAAATGTCAGCGCGATAAAAGTCGAGGACGCGTCCAAAAGATGCGAGGAAAGTATTCCCGCATTCATCTTCGAAAATATTTTAGGCTTGAAACGGCTGAAGCCGAAAAACACCGCAATCCAGAACGCGAACAATCCACCTATCATGGCAACTGCTGTCCAGTTCTCTATCCTGAAATTGATTATGTTGTAAGCCAGGATAATTATTCCAACAGACGCCATTATTTTCCAATATTCAATCTTAAATCTTCTCTGTATCAATATACCCGACAATAGCGAGCCAAGCGCTATCGCGAAAATCACAAAATATATGATCGGCGAGCAGAACAGCTGCGGCACATTCTGGAAAACCGTGCTGATTTCCGTGTGGTCGCGCAACGCGCGGGCGGAGCCGCCGAAAAGGATGAAAGGTATGACAGCGTAAAAGAGCTTCCTGTCTATTTTTATTTTCAATCTTTCCAGCAGCTTGTAAGTTCCGAAAACCGCGGCCACAAGAATCAGGCCGTAAACCACGGTGTTGACAACGTTGTACTGGTAGCACATTGTTTTCAGGAAGTATGTGTAAATGAAGTCTGAAATAGGGTCTGCCATGGGAATCACTTGATTATAATATTTACAGCAGCTTCATCTTCCCCGTTATCTTGTCAATCTTTTTTTCCTCTATCGGCCCGCAGCCTACGGCAGTCTTTGTTCCCGGAGATATCTGCGTGAGCCCGCGGTCCGCTATCAGTTCTACAGGGAGCTTTTCCTTCTTCAGCGCGTTAAACGCGGATATAAGTTCTTTCTCGCTTTCCACTTTTAGCACGATTTTTTTCATTCCGCCTTCAATCCATTCCCGCCTGTCCTCTTCCCCGGCTTTCAGGAATGCAGCTATCGAGGCGTGCGCTGCCTCGGCGGCGAGTTTTCCCTTTCCCATCTTCAAATCCGAGCGGATTATGATAACCTGCTTCAGCATGAGAATAATTTAGAACGATATTATTTAAACTATCCAAATTTCCGGTTATCTTATCCACACAACAATATCAGCCCGCTCAACAGGATCTGCACAACTATGTCTCATTGAAGGACCGCTCTCGCAGCCTGCATACCATGTTGCAAAGCCGCAGGAATCTTTTTGCGTGTTTGACCATCCGTTGGAAGAACAAGAACATGTTGTGGCATTTGTATATATGGCGCTGCCCCACCCACCAGCATAATTATACTTCACAAAAAATTCCTTTAAATCGTTGGTCGCGCCGCAACTTGCCGATGTCCATAGATTCGGGGTTGTGATTCTGTTGAAGATTATCGCGCTGACAGGATTGACAACGCCGCTGCGGTTAGTCTGGTTCCAATAAGTTCTGGTTATATTCTCCCCTTTTGTCAGGATTGCCTTGATATTTGAATCAGATAATTTTCCCGAAGATGTTGTGTTTGGATTTAATATGTTTCCGACGGAATTTGCATTCCAGCACGTTGGGTTGGAAGCCTTGCAGACTGCAGCCAAAGTCCATCCGCCTTCATCAGTTGACATATCGCAATAAACTTGCAATTTTGAACTTCCGGCATTTATCCAATACATGTCATTGCTTGGCAGGAAACCGCTTGAAAAAATATCATCGCATGAAACTCCGGGGTTTGCTTCCGTACCCTTTCTCGGAATGCTCGAATACGTTTTTGTGTCGGAGCCGATGCCATTCCTTATCTGCAAATTATGGTTTCCTTGGGTTGTGTTTGCAATGTCTGTGATATTGACAACATCCCTTCCGTTTCCGGGTATTGTGTTCATGCTTATATTTAACCTGATTTCATCTACGAAAACGG
>JBAQNA010000019.1:0-12118 GCA_049303335.1 Candidatus Aenigmatarchaeota archaeon | reverse complement strand
CGGCTTCTGCTCGTTCCAGTGAATGTGACCGAGAACGTAAAGGTCAAAACCGTCAGGCAAGTCCTCCAGCTTCAGCATAATCGGCTCGAGCGGGGAATAGATGTAAGGCTCTATCGACTGGTGAATCATAAGAATGTTCACAGCGTTTTCAACCGGTTTCGGATTCCACTGCTGCAAAATCTCCTTCGCGAACCTTTCGGGAACGCCGGACATTCCGTGCACAGCAACCTTCTTTCCGCCGACTTCAAACAGCGCGGTTGCGCAATGAAGATGGATGAGCAGTCCCGCGTGCTCCAGCGCCTGTACGGGATTCACCATCTGCCTGCTCCTGCGCTCGTGCGTGCCGTGAATCGCGACAATCGGAACGCCGCGGAACGCGAGCGGCGAGACCTCGTGCTTTTCCTTGTTTTTTATTTCTATAAATTGCGCGCGGCTTTTTTTGCTTTGCGCCAGCGAAAGTATTTTCGCTGTTCTCGCGAAAACTTCCTGCTTCGGTATTCGCGAATCGAAAAGGTCTCCCGCTATCAGAATAAGGTCGGAGTCAAGGCTGCGCTCTATTGCTTCGTTCAGCGCGACAAAAGAATCCTCGCCGCGCTCCTCTCCGTAATTATATCCACAATGACAGTCCGAGAAGATTGAGATTTTCATAACATCACTTTTTTATTTGAGTCTATTGTGTTTTATATTGTCTTCCTCAATAAAAGAGATTTTTCTTTTTTTTCCGCAATCTTGAAACCATTAAACTTGAAAAAATCTATAGAAACTTTATTTGCTTTTTTTATTCCAGCGTATAATTTTTTTATTCCGATATTTTTCGCTTCCTGGATTATTGCCTTGATTATCTCTATTCCTATTCTCTTTCCCCTGAACTCTGATAGCAGTCCGATACCGCATTCATGTCTGCCATCTTTCCTGAAAATGTTGCAAAAACCTATTATTTTCCCCTCCTCTTCGGCTATAAGAAAAACTCCTGCCTTGTTAGCATTCAACAATATTCCATTTCTTCCCCAAGAAACGGGGTCTGTTACTTTGTCAATGCTGAAAAGTTCGGCATTCGCGTCCTTCTTAAGCTCTTCCACAAAAACTGCAAAGCTTTGCAAATCCTTTTCCGTTATTTTTCTGATTTCCGTCATTGTTATCACAAAATATTTTTCAGCTCTGCAAGTTTTTTAATCCTGAAGTCGGGCTCTTTTGCCGCTACAGCCTTATAATATTTCTGCCTGCTGTCCTCAAGCAGAACGGTTCTCATTCCAATATCTTTCGCAAATGCATCTTCGTCCATCCTGTTACCGACCATAACACATTCCTCCGCTTCGGCTCCGATCTTTTCAAGAATAGTTTTAAATGATTGCACCGAAGATTTCGCGCCAATCTCCTCTGAAACGAAAACAGAGTCAAATTGATTCCTGATTCCGAATTTTTCCAGCTTTGTTTCGGCGTTCTTTCTGTCCGAGTTCGTGAAAATAGCCAGCTTGTAATTTTTGAATTTCAAATATTCCAGAATTTCTTTCGCGCCTTCCATAAGCTTCAGCCGTAAAGCCATGTATTTCCTGAACTCCGCTTCCCACTCGTCCGAAAGCTCTTTTGAATATGGCACTCCAAGATATTCGCATAATATTCTCGTCCATAAATCAAGAGCAAAAACTCCTTTGGATTCTTTTGTTTTTTGATGAATTTCCCTGTCGGCTTCTTCCCTCGCTTTTTTGAAATCAGCCAGCCGTATGCTGAAGCCTCTTTTTACAAGAAACGGGACGTCAAAATCTTTCTCTACGTTATGGAGCGCGGAATGCTGGTCTATCAACGTATCGGTCAAATCGAATATAACGAAGCGAATTTTCATAGCACTAATTTGGCGAGCAAAAATAAATAGGCTTGAAGGCAGGCAGCATTTCCTGTCCGCCTGGTTTATATGCTTTTGCAGCTATCAGAATCTTAAGAGAGGAATGATATGAGCCAACCAATAATCGCCTGAAATACGGGAACGAGATGAGGCTGCTTCTGCGAAGGGCTCTGAACGCCAACCAATCGCTGATTCTTTCCGAGATTCGGGACAGCAACAATAAGACAATAACCGGAACGCTGAACAGGATTTCAAAAGAGCGCGGTGTCTCGCTGTCAACGCTGAAGCTGAACGCGAAAATACTGCGGGAACTTGGCTTGATTTCTTATTGTGAATTCCACACAGTCGAGCTTACGGACTTCGGAAAAGCGATAATAAAAATGTTGAGGTGATGAATGTGAGAAACGTTTTTTATGCAATTTATACAGCAATAAAAAAAGATTATTGCTTATGGAAAACCGTTAATCCGAGAAAATCGCAGGAAGAATTATATAAGGCTTTGAATCCTTATTTTAAATAAAGGCGGTAAAGATGGCAACAATAGACGACTTTCACAAGCTTGACATCCGCGTTGGAAAAATCATTGATGTTGAGGATTTTCCGGAGGCGATAAAGCCGGCTTACATCCTGACTATCGATTTCGGCGGCGAAGCCGGCGTGAAAAAGTCGAGCGCGCAGCTTGTCGCGAATTATAAAAAAGAAGAGCTGAAAGGCAGAATGGTTTTGGGAGTCGTGAACTTCCCGCCGCGCCAGATTGGAAAATTCAAGTCCGAAGTGCTGACGCTCGGCGTGCCTGACGAAAACGGAAACTGCGTCTTGATACAGCCTGATATCGGCGCGAGTGTTGTGAAAGAAGGGGCGAAATTATATTGAAACGTGATTTTTATGGCGGTAAAAAAAGAAAAGATGAAAACAGAATTTGCAAAGTCCGAGAAAGAGACGGAGCAGAAAAAAGCAAGCGAACAGAAGTCAAAATTAGGGGGAACCGTTGGGGGCGAAGCCCCCCGGCACGGACACAATCTTCTCGGTTTGAATTATAAGAAGAACGAAAACTTCGGCGAGTGGTATCTTGAGGTCATAAAAAAATCAGACATCGTTGACGAGCGCGTCCCGATAAAGGGATTCAATGTTCTTATGCCTGAAGGATACGAAATCTGGCACCAGATGATGGATCATCTTGACGGCTTGCTGAAAAAGATTGGAGTGCAGAATTATTATTTCCCGCTGCTGATTCCCGAACGCTTTCTGAAAAGGGAGTCCGAGCATTTCAAGGGATTCAGCCCCGAGACCGCCTGGGTCACGCACGCTGGCGATACAAAGCTTGAGGAAAGGCTGGCAATCCGACCGACTTCCGAGACGATAATGTACGAGATGTTCAAGCTCTGGATTCGCTCATATCAGGACTTGCCACTCAAGGTAAACCAGTACACGAACATCGTGCGCTGGGACACGAAGTCAACGAAGCCGCTTATCCGCGACCGCGAGTTCTTGTGGCACGAGACGCACAGTGCGCACGCGACAGCGGACGAGGCGGAGAAGGAAGTTGACGAGGCGCTCAAGATTTATCGCAGCCTGATAAGCGGGCTGCTAGGAATAAGCTATCTTGAGCTTGTGCGCCCGGAATGGGACAAGTTCGCGGGTGCGGAATATTCAGTTGCGTTGGATTCGGTAATGCCGGACGGAAAAATACTGCAGATCGGCACCGTTCACAATCTCGGACAGAATTTCTCGAAGCCGCTTGAGATGGTTTATCTTGACAGCGACGGTAAGAAGAAATATCCCTATCAAATATGTTACGGCGTTACAACGCGTTTGCTCGGCGCGCTCATCGGGATTCACGGCGACGACCGCGGGCTTATTCTGCCGCCGGAGGTTGCGCCCGTGCAGATTGCCATAGTTCCGATTTATACGAAAGAGACGAGGGAAAAAGTTCTGGAAAAAACCGGCGAAATTTTCGGAAGGCTGGAAAAAGCTTATCGCGTGAAACTTGACGATTCGGAAAAGACTCCGGGTTTCAAGTTCCATGAGCACGAATTGAAAGGCGTGCCGCTGCGCATAGAAATCGGACCGAGGGATTTGGAGAAGAAACAGGTCACGCTCGTGCGCAGGGATTTACTGGAGAAGATTCCCGTGGATGAGGAAAATATTGAAAGACAGATAACGGAAACGCTTGATTCGATATTCTTGCAGCTGAAAAAACGCTCCGAGGAAAGCTTGGTTGTTCGGGACGCGAAAAGTTATGACGAGCTGAAAGAAAATCTTAACGCCGGCGGATTTGTCAGGATAAATTTCTGCATGAACGAAAGCTGCGCGGAAAAAATCAAGGCGGACACGAAAGCCGAGGTGCGCGGAACATTGTTTTCGATAGAGGAAAAAGTTTCAGGAAACTGCGCGGTCTGCGGCGGGAAGGCTTTGGCAAGGGCTTATGTGGCGCGGGCTTATTGAGTTTTGCAAATAATGAAGCGCACACGGCTTTACGCCTTTGAAATATAATTCGCGTACCATTCGATGGTTTTTTTCAGCCCCTCGTCCAGCCCGGTTTTCGGTTCCCAGCCGAGAATGCTTCTTGCTTTTGTTATGTCGGGCTTTCTCCTTTTCGGGTCGTCTTCCGGAAGCGGGCTGTAAGCTATTTCCGATTTGCTTCCCGTCAGCCCGATTATTTTTTCCGCAAGCTCCCTTATCGTTGTTTCATTCTCGTTTCCGATGTTGAAAAATCCGTTCCTCGCCCCTTTGTCGAACGCGATGCGGAACAACCCTTCTATCGTGTCATCAACATACGTGAAGCTTCTTGTCTGCGAGCCGTCGCCGAAAATTGTCAGCGGCTCCCCCGCGAGCGCCTGGTCGATGAACCTCGGGATAACCCTTCCGTAGCTCGAGCCTTCCCGCGCGCGCAGCCGCGGGCCGTACGTGTTGAATATCCTGACGATGCGCACGTCCATTCCGTGCAGGCGCTCGTATGCCTTGCAATAAGCCTCGCCGCAGCGCTTGCCCTCGTCGTAGCAGCTTCTTATCCCGTTAGGGTTCACGTTGCCCCAATATGTTTCCGGCGTTGGAATTACCTGCGTGTCGCCATAAACTTCCGACGTGGAAGTGAAAAAGAATCCTGCGCCGTTTTTTTTCGCGTGCTCAAGGAGCAGCTTCGTCCCGACCGTGTTTATTTCTATCGTCCTGACGGGCTCTTTTTGGTAATAGTCGGGCGAGGCGAGCGACGCCATGTGAAAGATGAAATCAGCTTTCGGAAATTCTTTCAGTTCGAGAACGTCATCTTTCATAAAATGAAAGCTTGCCCCCTGCAGGTGCCTTATGTTTTCAAAATTTCCAGACGACAGGTTGTCGATGCAGAAAACCTCGTTGCCATCTTTCAAAAGCCTTTCACAAACATGGCTGCCCAAAAAACCGCCGCCGCCGGTGACGAGAACTTTCATAAGAATCATCTTTTGTTGCTTTTCATTTTTTCCATCAAAGCTTTTCTTCCTGAAATTATTCTTTCCAATTCTTCATCACTCATATTGGCATATTCGTCGCGTTCTTCCTTTAGAAAATCCCACGTTCCAACGTCTATTCGCTTGCCTTTCATTACAAACCCGTAGCTTGCAGAACCTTTCAGGGATGCTTTCGCAGCATCAGTAAGCTGCACTTCGTTATTTACTCCCGGGCGGGTCTTCTCTAAGAAATCAAAGATTTTTCTGTTAAATACATAAAGCCCCGCTATTGAAAACCATCCGCCATCAAAATAAAAATCCTTTTTGACATCTTCGGTTTTTGGCTTTTCATACAAATCAATAATATTTCCGCAATTATTTGCCAAGTTTTCGAATTTTACAACTCCGTATCTTTCCGGCTCCTGAACCTTTTCAACCAGAATAGTGGATGTCGGTTTTTCTTTAGAATGCATTTTTAACATTTCCCCTAAGTCATTGCTGCCTTTGAAAATGGTATCCCCCAACAGCAGAACGAAACTGTCGTCCTTTGAATCTTTTATGTATGGCTTTGTGCAAAGGACGGCATCGCCCAGCCCCTTGGGTTCTTCTTGCGTTACGTACGCTATGTTCACCCCGAAAGTTTCCCCGCTTCCCAGATAGTCCTGAAGCGCGCCTTTTTTTCTTCCCGTCACGACAAAGATTTCATTTATGCCGGCTTCCCTCAGCAAGCCTATGCCGTATTCTATTACAGGCACGCCTTTGAAATGAATAAGCTCTTTTGGAAATGCCCTTGAGCTTGGATAAAGCCGTGTTCCTTCCCCTCCTGCTGTTATTATCGCTTTCATATTTTTCACTTAAATGTCTTTTATGAATCACCAGCACAGTCCTGCATAATCGATATTCTTTTCAGGCTTGATTATATGCCTTCCGTCCACCACAACCCTGCCTTTCATTGCGCCAAATTCCGCATCAAGCTTTTTGAACTCGTCCCATTCCGTCATTACCAGGCACGCGTCCGCCCCTCTTAATGCTTCCTTTGCGGAACTGCAATAGTCAATATAAGGAAAGAATTTTTTCATATTATCGCTCGCCATCGGGTCGTATGCGGAAACGACCGCCCCGTCTTCGAGCAACTCCTTTATGGCGGGTATCGACCTTGACTCCCTGATGTCGTCCGTGTCGTTCTTGAACGCAAGCCCGAGCACCGCAACCTTTTTTCCGTTTATGTTTCCGGCTTTTTTCTTCAGCAGTTCCACCATTCTTGAAGGCTGCCGTTCATTCACTTCGATTACCGATTCAAGAAGCCTGGGCTCGTATCCAATTTCTCTTGCCTTTCCGATGATGGCTCTCACATCCTTCGGAAAGCACGAGCCCCCGAAGCCCGCCCCGGAATTAAGGAAGTGCGGCCCTATTCTGGAATCTTTGCCGACCGCATTCATGACTTCGTAAGTATCAATGCCAAGTTCTTTGCAAATATTTCCCACTTCATTGGAAAAGGATATCTTCGTGGCAAGGAAGGCATTGTTCGCGTATTTTATCATCTCTGCGGTTCGCGGATTCGTTCTTGTCACCTCGCAATCAAGACCGCGGTAAAGCGAAGCCACGATATCGCCGGATTTTCCGTCAATCGAACCGACAACTATCTTGTCGGGATTCATAAAATCATGCACAGCTTTTCCTTCCCTCAAAAATTCGGGATTCATCGCGACCCCGAAATCCATTCCGGCAGTTTTTCCTGATTGTCCCTCCAATATCGGAAGCACAAATCTTTCCGTTGTCTCCGGCACGACCGTGCTTTTCACAACGGCGACATGATAATCGTCTTTCGATTTCAGCGCCTTGCCGAGGCTCGCGCTCGCGGATTCTATGATGCTCAAATCAATGTTCCCATAAGCGTCGGACGGCGTTCCCACGGAGATAAGCGAAACGTCGGAATCTTTTACGGCACGCTCATAATCAGAAGTTGCGGTTAGCCTTTTTCCCGCATGCTTTTCCAGAAGCTCGGAAAGCCCATCCTCGTAAACCGGCGATATTCCCGAATTTATCTTGCCAACCTTTTCAGCGTCGATATCAACGCATATGACGTCATGCCCGAGTTCGGCAAAACACGCCGCGCTTACCGTGCCCACATATCCCGTGCCAATAACAGAAATTTTCATACAATATAGGAGGAAGCCAAAACTTATATATCTTGATTGATGATATGCCAATCAAAAATAGTCGCGGTAGAAAGCGAAATCAGGTATGCATAATTTGAAGAATCGGATATTTGGCAGGAACGGCTCGATAAAGATGTGTCTGAAAAGCAGGACGAAGAAATTCCTGATAATTCCGATTTGAATAGAACGGACATTGCCAGCATTCATGTCTTACTAGAAACCTTTATAAATGTCGCCCGCAAAATAATAGAAGAAGTTTCGGAAACGGATTCTTTGGAAATTCGGACAATATTAAATTATCAAGAGGTTTTGATTATGACTGAGATTGAGGCAAGAAAGACGGGGACGACAACGCTCGGGCTGATTTGCAGGGACGCGGTCATAGTCGCGGCGGACAGAAAAGCCACTATGGGCTACCTTGTGGAAAGCAAGGAAGAGAGGAAAGTTTTTCCGTTGGATAATCATATAGCAATGACAATAGCGGGTGGAGTCGGAGATGCGCAGACCCTTATCAGAATGCTGAAAGCGCAGTTCAAGCTCTACAAGCTGGAACGCGGGCCGATAACACTGAAGGCGGCTTCAACGCTTCTTGCAAACGTGCTTCAGGGAAACAAATACTTCCCGTATTATGTCCAGCTTATATTGGCTGGCTATGATTCCGAACCTCGTGTCTATTCTGTTGATATGGCGGGCGGTGTTGGCGGCTACGACAAATATTATTCAACCGGCAGCGGAAGCCCTTTTGTTTACGGCGTGCTTGAATCCGCATACAAGGAGAACATGAGCGTCGAGGATGCGATAGCACTTGCCGTGAAATCCATAAAAGCCGCGGTGCAGAGGGACATCGCGTCCGGAGGAAACGGAATGATTGTTGCGGTCATAGACAAGAACGGCTATCGCGAGCTTTCCGCGCAGGAGTTGAAGGAGTACATGTGAATTTTTTATTATATTTTTGGAAACCTCGATTATTTCTTTTTTATTTTTTGTTGCAATGCTTGTAAAAATACGGCATAGATATGGTTCTATAAAACAGTCTTGAGATTAACATCAAAAAAATGTTCTGATAAGTGATTTTTGTGGAGGAAAAAACGGCAGATTTTTTCGAGAGGATAAAGGGGATGATTCCGCGCGAGGCGCTGATATCGGACGTCAGGTTCGAGGGCTCCGACGTTGCGGTTTACATCAAGAACAAAAATATGTTCGCGGAGGACACGTCTTTCGTGAAGCAGATTGTTTCAACGCTGAAAAAGCGCATTCTGCTGCGCCCGGATCCGTCAATCTGCCTGAATCCCGAGAAGGCGGAGGAAATAATAAAGTCGCTGATACCCGCGGACGCGGGGCTGAAGGAAATTTATTTCGAGCCCGAGTTCGGAACGGTTGTGCTTGAGACTGACAAGCCGGGCGTCGCCATCGGAAAGGGCGGCGAAATCCTGCGCGAGATAAAGAAGCAGACTTTCTGGAACGTTGACATAAAGCGCGTGCCTGCGATTCCGAGCGACGTTGTGAAAACGCTGCACGAGCTTCTCTACAAGGAGTCGGTTTTCAGGAAGGATTTTCTTGACAGGACAGGAAAGCGCATTCACAGCGGCTGGAAAGGCACGGAGTGGATAAGGTTCACAACGCTCGGCGGCTACCGCGAGGTCGGCCGCTCCTGTACGCTTTTGCAGACTCCGGAAAGCAAAATCCTGATGGACTGCGGGCTCAAGCCGGGAACGAACGAGTATCCGTATCTCTCCGTTCCGGAATTCAATATGCAGAGCCTTGACGCTGTCGTGCTTTCGCACAGTCACTTGGACCACTGCGGCTTCATTCCGTATCTTTACGAATATGGTTTTGACGGACCTCTTTATTGCACCGCGCCGACACGCGACTTGATGGTTTTGCTTTGCCTGGATTTCATAGAAATCGCGCAGCGCGAGGGCAAGCCCCCGCTCTACACTTCGAAAGGCGTGAAAGAGGCTGTGAAGCACGCGGTCACGCTCGAGTACGGCGAAGTTTCCGACATCACGCCCGACATGAGGCTCACTCTGCTGAATGCCGGCCACTTGCTCGGGAGCTCGATAACTCACGTGCACGTCGGAAACGGAATGCACAACATCGCGTACACGGGAGACTTGAAGTTTGACAGGACCGCGCTGTTCGAGCCCGCGTCCGCGGATTTCGCGCGCGTTGAAACGCTGATAACGGAAAGCACTTACGGCGCGGAAAACGATTTCCAGCCGCCGCGCGCGGTTGCGGAGGCGAACCTCGTGAGATGCGTGAAAAAGGTGATGGACCGCCGCGGCAAGGTTATTATTCCAGCTTTCGCTGTAGAGCGCGCGCAGGATGTTATGGCGATTCTCGCGGAGAACGGGCTGGAGCAGCCGGTTTATCTTGACGGAATGCTTTGGGACGCGTCGGCGATATACACGGCATATCCGGAATATTTGAGCCGCGAACTGCAGCAGATGATTTTCAGGGAAGGTTTCAACCCGTTCACTTCCGAGATTTTCAAGCGCGTGGGCTCGCAGACGGAAAGGAAGGCTGTCATCGAGAGCGCTGACCCTTGCGTGATAATCGCGACTTCCGGTATGATGACGGGCGGGCCTGTAATGGAGTACGTGAAGCAATTGGCGGGCAGCGAAAAAAACATGCTGATGTTTGTCGGCTACCAGGCCGAGGGAACGCTGGGAAGGAAAATCCAGAAGGGCTGGAAGGAGATTCCCGTCACGGAGAACGGCAGGACCGCGTCGCTGCCGATAAAACTTGAAACCGCGACGGTCGAGGGTTTGTCCGGCCACAGCGACCGCAAGCAGCTTATCAACTACATCTACAGGCTGCGCCAAAAGCCGGAAAGGATCGTGTGCTGCCACGGCGAGGCGTCGAAGTGCATGGAGCTCGCGCACGATTTGCACAGTATCTTCAGGTGCGAAACGATGGCGCCGAAGCTGCTTGAGACGGTCAGGGTGAGATAAGTTTTTATTCTTAATTCTGTAAAATATTTTGGCGATTTCTTGAAAGAAGCAAAAAGCAGCGGAGGTAGCAAATTAAGATTTATAGAAATAATTGGACTAATTCTAACTATTTTTTCAATATGGTATTCTTATTACCTCTCTGAATCAGCAAGTCTTGAAGTAAATCAAACAATTGATACTGCAAACAACAGACTTAATATTATGGTAAAAAATAAAGCTATCTTCAAAGAAACTGGAAACATAAGTTTCTTTCGATTAGAAATTAGTGATTCTAAACCCTTCATGATAACTAAATCTTTAAAACCAGACGAAAATTTCTCATACAGTCTAAGCATAAATATAACTGGAAAAAATATTACTATTCCTCCATTAAAAGAAAAATATCCTATATTGGTTGGTTGTCAGTTTCCTTATTCTAAACTTTATTATGCAACTGAAGAAGCTTCTATATCCTATAAAATTACATGTGATAATTGCTTTTCACAAGGAATTGTAAGACGGATACCGGATTTTCAGATCGTAATATTTAATTTTACTTTAAACCCTGTAAATAAAACCTGTCATGGTTCGTTACCTATATACTCTTGGACTAATTTTAGAATAGAAGATATCTCTTAAATTGCAATTTCTATTTTAATTTTATGGCGGGCCCGACGGGATTTTCTCCCCGATTCGATTGCGGAGTTTTTCTTTCCCTTTCTTTTTCGATTAAGCGTTTTTCTTTGGAAAGAAAAAGGCTTACCCGCGACTCTCAGGTATCATCCAATGTTTCTGTCATCGCGCATTTTGCGCTTAACATGCTTTTATCATTGATAAAAGCCTGATACTCTTCTGGAACCTTTAGACTGGGTTTTTGATAAACCTTTTTTCTAAAAAGGTTTACCAGACTGAGTTACGGGCCCAAATGCTTTCGAAATAAGTTTCCGTTTAATCTTTATAAATGTATTTGAATAAAGCAGCGAAATCTTTAATACTCTTTCTGCCAATTATTCCCTATGCAAAACGATTTCAAAACTGAAAATTCTTTCGCCAAGATTGACAGCATAATCCAGCTGCAAAAGCTCGGGCTTCCAACTCCGCAGACGGCTTTCATTCTTGACGCGGAAAAGCAGAATGCGGAGATTGACGTTTTTCTGAAAAACCGCGAGCTTGTGATGATAAGGTCGGACAAAAACGGCTGCGAAGGCAAGTGCCCGCACAATCTTAAATGCCCGAAACACGAAGCGAAGGAATTCATAAAAAAGCTGAACGCGGAAGGCTTTGCCGCGATACTGCAGGAGCACGTGCCTTTCAACGCGTTCGCCTCGGGAAATGTTTTGCTTCTCAAGAAAAAGATGATAGTCGAGATGATGGAAGGCAGCCCGCTCACTAAGCTGAACAGGGAGGGAAAGCTTGACGAGCATATCGTTATGGAGCGCTTCAACGGAAGGAAGGAAATTCGCCATCATGGAAAAAGGCTGCTCGCGAGAAACATGCTCAAAAAGGTTTTGGATCTTGTGGAATACCTGCCGTTCGAGAACAAGATTGTCGAGTTTGCTGTGGCGCCCGACTGGATGTTTTTCTGGCAGATACGTGACGACAGGACGAGCGCGATGCTGGAATAAACGCACATGATATGCTTTGTCGCATAAATGATGCTTGAACATAAGTTTGTCTGCAACAAATCAATCATCCAATAATTTTCAGCTGAACTTTGTCAAACCAACAAGGCAGTTATAGATGTGCGCCTTGAGAATCATCTCA
>JBAQNA010000018.1:0-28154 GCA_049303335.1 Candidatus Aenigmatarchaeota archaeon | reverse complement strand
GTGGTTGACCGCGGTTTGCGCGAATCGAAATGCATACAGATGGAAAAGCTATGCATCAAGCCG
Organism: Candidatus Aenigmatarchaeota archaeon; assembly: GCA_049303335.1. Classification (GTDB taxonomy): domain Archaea; phylum Aenigmatarchaeota; class Aenigmatarchaeia; order Aenigmatarchaeales; family DAIDAN01; genus DAIDAN01. The sequence goes on along the minus strand of JBAQNA010000018.1, from coordinate 28,091 downwards.
AAGGAGAAGGTCTGGGTCGTGAACGTTGATGTGCAGGTAATGAACCACGACGGCAATCTTTTTGACGCGGCTTCGCTGGCGTCGATAGCAGCGCTCTTGAATGCGAAACTCCTGAAATACGACGCGGAGAACGGCAAGGCCTTGTACGGGCAGCCTGACCAGCAGCCGCTGCCAATAGTAGACAAGCCCGTTGAAGTCACGGTTGCAAAGATTTCCGGAAAGCTTTTTTTGGACACGACAGCAGAAGAGGAATCCGCGCTTGATGCGAGGCTTACCATCGCCACAACCGGAGCGGGCCAGATATGCGCGATGCAGAAAGGCGAGAAAGGGTTCTTCACGGCCGAGGAAGCGATAAAGGCTGTCGAGCTTGCGATTGAGAAGGGAAAGGAGCTCCGCGCATTATTGTGATAAGGATTTAAAGATTGAATTTGAAGTTTGTTACTGATTAAATATGCCAAAAAGATTTGAAGGATGGGAATCATATAGTATAAAAGAACATATCTTGAAACCTACAGATTCGTTAAGCACTTCAGAAGATGACAAAAATTGGATAAAAGAATTGTTGGGAGTGGACGAACTGCATACTCTGCTTAATGTTGAGAACAGCAAAATAGAAGGCGTCAGAATAAATGTCAAAGTTCCGCCAGAATATTTTCCATCCGATTTTTTGGAGGGCAAATGCGAAGACGTAATTGACGTTGTTGTTGGAGAAGAATATTTGATTCGTGTTCCTTACAGGACAGAAGTGTTCAAAAATGTTGCGAGAGATAGGAATATCTTGTCTTTATATGTTCCCAAAGGAGGATTTAAACTTAACATACAGAAAGAATAATGATAGAAAATCGTGATAATTATGAAAACAAAAAAGGTCGGCTCTGCGGGAAGGTTCGGCGCGCGCTACGGGACAAAGACAAAGAAAGTCGTGGCGGTCATCGAGAGGCTGCAGAACCAGCGCCAGAAATGCCCCGAGTGCGAGCGCAGCACCCTGAAGCGCGCAGCTTCCGGAATCTGGAACTGCGGCAAGTGCGGGCTGCAGATAGGCGGCGGCGCCTACCTTCCGGAATCCGTCGCGACAAAAGTTATTGTGGAAAGCCTTAAAAAGCAGAAATAAGCCCTTTTCTTTTCCCATGAAAAGAAAAACTTTTCAGGGGGTGCCGAAAACTTCGTTTTCGTGCGCAAAGAAAAGCGCTTGCGGAAAAGAAAGAATATAAATGAAACGACAAGCAGATAAAAACGAGAATTTAATTGCGATTTTTCCGTAGCTGTAGTTTTTATTGACAATAATTAAAAGTCGCCGCAGAAAATAAAGTCTGATTAATTATAAACGTGAAAAACAAAAACATAACGGTGATTCAAGATGTTCAAATGCCTAAACTGCCAGAAAAGCATAAAGGACGAGACGCTGAAAGAGAAAATCAGGTGCCCGTTCTGCGGCTACCGCGTGATGGTAAGGGAGCGCGCGAAAACTACCGTGAAAGTAAAGGCGAGATGAAAATCGCAGATGATAAGTCAATACCGCCCGAACAGCGCCTGAATATTGCGAATTCAATCTATATCGATGATAATTATGCCGGAACAAATACAGTTGCCTCCGCAGGCGCAGCAGCTTCTTTTGCAGATGCAGACTTTCCAGCAGCAGCTCCAGAACGCGCTTTTGCAGAAGGAGACGATGCAGATACAGAAGATAGAGCTGGAGAGCGCGAAGACGGAGCTTGAAAAGGCGGACGAGAAGGAGGAGGTTTACAAGGTCGTGGGGCCGCTTCTCGTGAAAGGTAAAAAATCGGAATTGAAGAAGGAGGTTGATGAAAAGCTGGAAATGATAGATATGCGCGCGAAGAGCGTCAAGAAGCAGGAGGAGAAGCTGAAGGAAAGGCTGAAGGAGAGCCAGCAGAAGCTCCAGGAAATTTTCAAGGGGCTTTCCCCCGAAGGGCACAAACACGGCCCCGATTCGGAGGGAATGGGCGTGGATGACGAGTAGAAATTATTCTATTCTTATAACAGTATTCACAACATCTCAAAATTAAGTTTTCTAATTTTCATTCTTTCAGATGCTTTTGTATTACGCTTCTCACATATTTTTTTCGCCGTTTCTGTAAAATCAAATTTATAAAGAATCTCCAGCGTCTTGTTTGGGTCATTCTCCAGATTTTCGTCTGTGAAAAACGCATAGACATCGTTCAGATAATTTGCAATATTATAAGCGTGGCTCGGTTCCATAATCCTGATTTTTTCTAGGTCTGATTCATCATAATTCATAATTTGTCACTCTTTTCGTTTGATAAATTCCATCTCGTACTAAAACAACTTCTTAACATCTTCGAGCCTTGAAAATACCTTTCCTCAGACGTTTGTCTTGTTTCTATTTCAGATTTCGAAGGACAAGAAACGCGTTATATGGATTTTCTTTCAATATTTCATCGCTATAGAAATCTCCTTTCTCTTTATTAATCATTCTTGCCGCCAGATAAACAACACTTGACGGTTGCTGATGAAGTTCTTTCGAAGGCATTCCCATAAGTTTTTCCATACTGACATCGACTATGCATATTTCATTAATCATTAAATCACCTTTTCATTTTTCTATTTCGCCTGTTTCGCCTTCCAAGCAAGGCGGGTGAAAGTCGGGCAGGTTCCCGCCTTCGGCCAGAAGCACTGCGCTCCGAGGCACTCGCGCATCTCGTTGTAGAGGTAGCACGTCTTGACGCGGTTTCCCACGCGGATCACGGTCGGCCTTCTCGGGGTTATTTTGCGGAACATAAATTAAACACCTCACCGGTTTTTAATGAGCTCCCCACCTGTTGTTGTTTCCCTGGAGATTTCTCATTTCGGCGCAAGTTTCATCAATAAAATTATTTCTATCTATTCCATATCGGCTCACTATAAACTCAAGCTCATTGACTTTGATATTTTTGTCTTTCAATTCGTATATCAGATACTTCTCATCATTATGCAAGTAGGGTTCTATCGCTTTTTTCGCTTCTGCAACTCTTTTGTTCTTAAGAGGAATTCCGACAGTTAAAAAATCATTTATTAAATTCTTGATATATCTCGCATTCATAATAATCACACTCCAGTAACAATTAATAGGCAGAACTAGTATATATAGCTAATGGTTTTTAACAATCTAAAAGTGATGACACAGTCGGCAACTTACGAGCCCGCTTCTCGGATAGAAATTTAGAAAAATGCATCACTTGGGTTTCTTAACTTCTTTCTTCGTTTCCTTTGCCGCGCCGCTCGATTTCACGGGCTTTTCCGTCTTGGCGGACTTCTCCTTCCTTTTTTCCGGCAGCTTGATGTTGTATTTCTCAATAAGCTGCTGCTTAACATCCCTCTTTGCATCAATCTTGTCCGCGAGCGGCTCGAGGTGCGCGACGTTCGTCTTGCGCTTGCGCACTTCCGGACCCTCTACAACCACGTAATTCGCGTCAATCGCCTCGAGAACCGCGCAGTACTTTCCAGCCTCGCGCCCAGCTATTTTCACGCAAACTCGGCCGTTTTCGAATAACATAAAAATCACGAATTATTTTACATCCCCCTAGCTTTCATTTTTATCTGCTCGCGCATGCAGCGGCTGCACAAGTGCGGCAGCGGCCTTTCAGGCCTTTTCTGCGTTTTCGAGAGCTTTGCGGCGGCAGCCGGCCTCAGCCTCTTTCTCACCATCTTCGCGCCGCATTTTCCGCATTCCATGTAGTTCGGGTTCTTTCTCCTGAAGCGCATCACCGTGCCCGACGGCGCGCGAACCCTCGTCTTTTTCATGCTCTTTGAGCGCAAGTGCCTTTGCATAATATCACATCAATATGAATCGAATTATATCCGCGGAACGCCGTTTATGTTTTTTCAGTTTCATTCTTATGTTTTTTAACGTTTATATGCTTTGCGATGGCGAGGCGAAGCCGCGGCGCTTTTCTAGATTCCCTCAAACGCGAAATATTTCCTCTGCTTGATATAGCCGAAAGCGCAGCCCGCGGATTTCAGCCTTTTCAGCAGATCCCTGTCCTGCGTAATAACAATATATCCATTTTTTCCGAGCTCAAACAGTCCGTCGTCCGCGTTTTCCGTTTTCTGTTTCAACACCGCTATTTTTTCGCTGCTTATTTTTTCTTTCAGCATCGAGAGCGCAAGAGCCGCGGCTTTCGCGTCCCTTGAATCGCCTTTTGCCAATTTTTCCAGCTCGCGCATTGCCGCTTCTGTCGTGAAGATTTCGTTTCCCTTCAGCTGCGAGAAAATATCCAGCTTGAAGCGTACCGAATAGATAAAGATGTTCGTGTCAATCGCGATTTTCATATGAATAGATAAGATTGAAAGAATAAAAACGAATAATTCCTATATGATAAACGAACGATAAAGCCGCTGCCAGCCAATGTGGTGCAGTATCTTGTGCAGCTTTTCACCTGCCTCTATTATTTCTGGATCAGCATCAGAGATTTTACCAAGCTCCCTTTTAAGAATAGATAATCTTGGCTTGATTTGTGTTTCAGTTATAGAATCTCTTTTCTGATACTGAATATCATCACAATCAGGCTCTGCGTTTTTCGGAACATTTGTGCTATAATTCATTCATCATCGCCTCGCTTCAAACGACAGTCCCGTGTCCCACGAGCTTCCAACGGTTCTGGATCTGGCGCGAGAGTGCGACCCTTTCTCCGGCGCTTGCGCAGACGGGCAGCTTCAGCTTTACGGAAACAGTCTTGCCGACCGAGGACACTACTCCTACGGTTCTCGCGACTCCGCAGACTATCACAAACGACTCGCCAACGGCAATTTTTTTCTCCGCTTTGTCAAAGAAGGCTGTCTTCAGGTTCAGGTCGTTTCTCACTTCCACTCCGGCGGCTCCCGCCGCGGAAATTGTGCTGCCCGCAAGCGAGTCCGATTTTGCAAGCGAAGGGTCGAGCGACGTCAGCATTCCGACAAGTCCGCCGGGACCCGCCTTCTCCAAATTATTTCCCGCTTTTTGCAGCCCCGTGATTTTCGTTTTCAGCGTCTCCCACTTGTTGTCTCTTTTCACCCCAGGTTTTATTTCAATCGCGTCGCCTACGGAAAAAGTTCCGCCAACTATCGAGCCCCCGAGAATTCCGCCGTTGAGCTTTTCTATCTCCGTTCCCGGCTTGTTGATGTCAAAGCTTCTTACGGACAGCATCTTCGGGCTTCCTTCCGCTCTCGCATGTTTCGGGATGTTGTTTATCGCCTTCAGCAGCGCATCGATGTTCAGCTTCTGCTGCGCGGACACCGGAATAACCGGAGCGTTTTCCGCGACAGTCCCTTTCACCAACTCTTTTATTTCCTTGTAATTTTTCATCGCCTGTTCCTGCGTCACTAGGTCGATTTTGTTCTGCACGATTATGATGTTTTTTATTCCCGAAATGTTCAGCACCATCAGGTGTTCTCGCGTCTGCGCCTGGATGCCTTCGTTCGCGGCTATCAACAGAAGCGCGCCGTCGGCTATCGCGGTTCCCGCCAAAACGGTTGCCATAAGCGTCTCGTGACCGGGCGCGTCGACTATCGAGAAAGTCCTGACGGGCTCGCACTCTTCCATGCATTTCGGGCATCTTTTTGTCGAAGAATAATAGTCGTCCTTTTCGCAGTGGTAGATTGTGATGTCCGCATATCCCAGTCTCAGCGTGATTCCGCGCTTCATCTCTTCGCTGTGCGTGTCGGTCCATTTTCCGCTCAGCGCCTGCGTGAGGCTGGTCTTGCCGTGGTCGACGTGCCCCATCGTTATCAGGTTGAATTCCGGAATGAGACGGGAATCGATTTCTTCCGGCTTCTTCCCGGATTTTTCCGCAGTTTCACCCGCTTTTTTGCTTTGCATAACTATCAGTATCTTAATTATTTCTGGAAGGCTTAAATAGGTTTGGAGGAGAGAAACAATTTATACTATATAGTTTTTAACAACATTACTAAAAATCTCAGATATCCGTCCGTTCAATGTGATAATATTTTTACATGTTTCATCTATATTGTTTTTGTCTATCTTAATTTTTAAGAATTTACACAGTTGATTACAACTTCTATTATCGTTCAATAAATTTGAAAGCCTTAATCCGTACTTATCTTTTATAAATTTATTTTCTTTCATTTTTCTTTGAAGTTCTTCATACAATTCATGTCTTCTTTTAACGTCTATAAGATTTTCTTTATTCGCTTCCAAATGAATTTTCAAGTAGTCTTTGCTGTTTTGAAACTCATAATGAATATCTATATTCGTCATCTTCTGAAAATCTTCCCAACTTTTTTCTCTAATCTGAAGCAATGAATTGAATTTGGATGTTTCTGCATTTTCTACAAATAAAGAATAGCTTCCGTTTTGTTTTAAAAATTCAGAAAACTTTATAGCAAATTCTTGAAGCAACAACTCTTCTTCTGATTTAGATTTTTTATCTAACAAAATGATCACTTCTCCCCTTTCTTTTTAGCTTCTTACTTCTTTTCTTCTTTCGGCTTCTCCGCCTTCTCCTTCGGCTTTATTCCGAGAATCTCGCCGACGTTTCCCGCACCCTCGACAATCTTGCAGTTTATCTGCGCAGTCGCCTCGGAAATCATGTTGCCGCGCACGTATTTTCTTCTCTTTATTCCTTTTTTCTCCGGAACGTAGCCCGGGCCGGACGTAAGAAGAAGCTTCTTTCGCATTGCGCCAACCATGTCGGGGCGCATCGGGAAGCCCTCCTTGTCGGAGCCTCCCGTTATCTGAAGATTGAATCCTGAAAGTCCGATAACCGAGCCGTCAAACCTTTCGCCGATTTTCATTCCCTGAAGCGTTGGCACTTCCTTCTCAACCTGCCAAGCTTTTCTCGTCTTCGGCTCTGAAATCACGATTTTTACTGCCATAATCAACTACCTCCCCAGCATATTCCCGCTAATACGGTTCATAACCGGGCAAGTAAGTCTTTTGAATAAAAGTATTTAAAGCTGCAAAGCCGGCCGCTGAAGAAATAATCAAGAAAAGACCGAAAAATTATTATATTGATGTCAATTTTAAGTGATAAGTATTTTTCTCGGGATTAGTAAATGTTTGCGTGACTTTACTCATAAGTCCAAGCATTTCTTCACGGTTACCCAAAATACCTATTTGAGATAAAAATCCACTGAACTCGCTTCCAGACAATGTTTTATCTTCATTGATTTTATAAGGATCTGGCGTGCCTGTCCCTTCTTTTGCAATAGTGTCGAAATATCTCTTAACCGAATCGTAAGGAACAATATGAGAGAGTTTTCCTTCCGTCCCTATTTCTTCTATATCTATTTTTATTTCCCCGGCTTTCATTTTATCCATTTTATCACACTTTTGTTTAATTATTTTATACTATTTACTGGTTGTTAAAGCATTTAAGCCTGTTGCTCCCGCTATAATTTTACTTATTCCCATTCGCGGTTATATTATTAGTTCTGATGATATGCGGCGTTTTCGCCGAAATAGCGGGTTCGTTTATTCATTTCCAAAAACTTATATGAAAGAAGCGTGATACAGTCTTATGAAAAAATTATTTTTCGCCTCAATTACGATTATTCTCGTTCTGGCTCTTGTAAGCTTCTCATATGCGAAGCCCGACGAGAAATGGAAGGACAAGCTGGATGACGACTTGAGAAAAACGGTAGACAGCCAAAACAAGGGCTTCTCAATAATGTCCGCGCCGGAAAAGAGCGTGGATGTTATCGTGACGACTTCCGACAAAAATCTCGAAAAGTTCGGGGCGGTCAGGAAAAAGTTCTCGATAATTTCCGCGGTTTCTATGAGCGTTCCCGCAAGCAGGCTGGAGCAGATTGCAAGGCTCGGCTCTGTCGAGAAGATAGAAAAAGAAAAAATATTTTATATACAGAGATTGCAGGCAATACCATTGATAAGGGCTGATTCGGCTGCCTCGGATTTCGGGATAAACGGCACGAACATAAACATCTCGATTCTTGACACGGGAATTTACAATCACGCGGAATTCCAGAGCCCGAACAGGATTATCCTGCAATACGATTTTTATAATGGCGACACAAACGCAAATGATGACAACGGGCACGGCACGCATGTTGCGGGAATAGCCGCGGGAAAAGGCGGAGCTAATGGAAGAGGTGTAGCAGCTAACGCTTCTATTTTTGCGGGAAAAGTCTGCGGCGCATCGGGAACTTGTCCCGAATCCGCAATATTGGGTGGAATAGAATGGTCTCTGAACAATAGCGCAAAAATAATTTCAATGAGTTTGGGGGATAGTGAAAACGGATGCTCTGACGCTATTGTAATGGCTGTCGACAATGCAACCGAGCAGGGAGTTCTCGTAGTTATTTCAGCAGGTAATACCGGACCGAACAGCAATACAATATCAAGTCCTGCTTGCGCAAAACGCGCTCTTGCGGTCGGCTCCGTGAACGACAGCTCCGCACTTTCCGGAACCGCCGACAATGCAACTTATTTCAGCAGCCGCGGCGCAACGAATGACAACAGGACAAAACCCGATTTGGCTGCTCCAGGCTCGGTAATAACTTCTACATATAATAATGGGGACTACGCTGATGGAAGCGGCACCTCAATGTCAGCGCCGTTCGTCAGCGGCGCGGCCGCGCTTGTGATGGAGCAATACAACAAGACGTTCGGATATTTTCCGGAGCCGGAAAGGGTGAAGGCGATTCTGCTTGCGGCGGCGAATACGAGCGGAATGGAAGCCGAAGGTTTTGTAAAGAACGGCGCGCCTTACAGGAACAACTATTACGGCTCCGGCAGGCTGGATGTTTACAAGGCATTGCAGACAGTAAATTTTACGTCGAACGATTCAATAACGCAAGGCCAGCAAAAACTGGTTTATTTCAATGTCACGAATTCAAACGCTTCCATCGCGCTGGTTTGGGGATAGAACAGCACGACTTACAACAACCTTGACCTGATTGTCGGTAACGGGACAGACAATTTTACGGCCGGGGCTGACAGGAACGATACCGTGGAGCATATCTTCTTGAGAAATGCGAACAGCGGGACATGGAACATTTACGTGAACGGCACGGGCGTTTCCGGAGCGCAGAAATATTTTATCGCCTCTGACGCGCGAATTTTTTCCGACGCTTATTCGCCGCAGTGGTCGGCCAATGTATCAACACCAAACTCATCGGCAAACTACATCAAAAACGGAAACTATTCTTTCAACATAACGTGGACTGATGACGTTTCCGTGGACGAAGTTGTGTTTGAATGGAACTTTACTTCAAACTACAGCTACAAAAACAAAACTGTTACGAATTACGGGAGCGTTTTTGCGGCGAACATGGCGGACTTGGCCGCGGGAAATTATTCCTTCAGGTGGTTAGCAAACGACACTTCCGGAAAATGGAATTCTAGCGATTCGTGGAATTATTCGGTAGAGCGCGCGGCGCCGAATGTTACGATTCTTTTGAACAGTTTGGCAGGAAACTTAACGATAGCCTCCGGCGATTTTGTCAACATAATGGCAACGTCCGCGGGCGAAGGGAATATTTCACTTTACAACAGCAGCGCGCTAATCAACAACACTCTGCCGCCAGTTTACAACACAACAAGCTATACGGGAACAGCAGGAACGGTTTTCAACATAACCGCATTTTACAACCGGACGCAGAACTTCACGTCGCAGACGGCCGCAAGATTCATAACGATAGACAACGCTTCCCCATCATACTCGAACAATAAAACATCTCCGAACTCGTCTGCGCCTTATGGAATGAATTACCAGTTCAACATCACATGGAATGACGAGACAAATATCTCTTCAGTCATTTTGGAATGGAACGATACGGTAAATATTACAAATTATACAGTTCCAACCTTTTCCGGAAGCGGCTCGTACAACTCAACGAAAGAATATTATTACATCCTTTCGAATCTTTCCGTAGGAAACTACACGTACCGCTGGCTCGCGAACGACAGCATGAACAACTGGAACTCATCGCAGAATTTCTCATATTCAATAGTTCAGGCGGCTTCGCTTTCAAGGCTTTTCATGAACAGCACGGAAGGAAACAGGACATACACATCAGGCCAGATTGTGAACATAACCGCTTCAACAAACGTAACGGGAAAGAACATAACAATATTCGCGAACTTTTCGGGAGCATATCAGACGATAGCCAGAGCAACAGGCTCCGTCGAAAATTATACGAACACTTCAAACCTTAACGCCTCGTCCGTCTACAACATAACTTCCCAATTTTTCGGGGATGACAATTATACGACAAGTTCGGCAACATACTATCTCGGAATTTGCCCGGCATCATGTCCAGCAGCAGGCGGCTGGTCTTCCTGCTCCGGAAGCTCGCAGTCGAGAATAACATACGGCTGCAGCGCAGCCACAAACTATGCTTGCCAAGCTTCAACCGAAACGCAATCGTGCTCGTCAGGTTCGAGTTCTTCCGGCAGCGGCGGCGGCAGCTCTTCCGGAGTTTCTACGAACGCATTGGCAACGGCTGCTGCAGAACCGGTCGTAAAGGTATCTTCAACCGGCGAGAGCACGACAGTTTCAATCTCTTCGGTTCAGGCAAACTCCCAGCAGAATATAAATATAACAAACTCATCGCTTCCGATAAAGGAAATCACATTCTTCCCGTCGGAAGCGTCAACAAACGCAAAGGTCGAAATGCGCGCCGCGTCTGCGCCGAGCACACAAAAGCCGGAAGGCGAGGTATTTCAATATTTCAGCATTGAAAAAACAAATGTCAGTCTCGGGAACAATACGGTTATAGAATTTTTTGCAGACAAAAAATGGGTTTCGGACGGCGGCATAAACGTTTCAACAGTGGCGCTGAACAGGCTATCCGGAAACTGGACAAAACTCCCGACGTCGAAAACGGGCGAGGATTCCGAGAAATTCTACTTCAGGTCAGACACTCCCGGTTTCTCATACTTTGCGATAACAGGCGAAAAGACGGCAACGCGGCAGCCTCAAGCAAACGAAACAGGCGGCAGTCAGGCGAAAGCGGATGCAGGGGAAAATGAAAAAACAGGCAGCACAGCGCCGGTTTTTATAGGCGCTCTTGTGATAATAATTATAATATGCTTTTTAATTTACGTTTCAAGAAAGAAAAAAATCAAAGAGGGTAGAGATGAAAACAAATAACAGCAAAACAGGATACGAACTTGCTATTGCCGCAGTTGCGGTAATACTTCTTCTTGCAATCGGCAGTATGTCTTCCGCGAAAAACGTTTCAGTCAAGTTCCCGAACAGCGGAGTTTCGCTGAAAGCGGAGGTCGCGGACACGCCTTATATGCTCGGCCGCGGGCTGATGTTCAGGCAGAAGATGTTTCTTGATTCCGGAATGCTTTTTGTCTTTTCGCAGCAGCAGATTCTGAAGTTCTGGATGAAGAACACGCTTATGCCGCTTGATATGATTTTTATCTCAGAGAACTTTACGATTGTGAATATCGTTGAGGATGCGAAGCCGTGCACAAGCAACTGCGAGATTTATTCTTCCATCGCGCCGGCAAAATACACGGTAGAGGCAAACGCGGGATTTGTAAGGAACAACGGGATAAAAGTCGGGGATGAAGTAAGGGTTGGATAATAAGAACTTATCTCTTCAATCTTTCTATAATAATCGGTACAAACACTCCAAAGATATATCCAAAATAATGTGCTGGAATATTTATTAAAATATTTCCATTTCTTATTTTAAGCGAGCGGGAATACTTGCGCGGTCTCGCGGGGATACCGCAAGTCACAGAGACTTGCGGAGGGAGCGAGCCGCTCTAAAGAGAAGGTTAGAGGAAACCTACGGTTTCCTATTTCATTTCTGCAATAATTCTTGGGACTTTATTTTTTCTGGAAAAAATCAGAATATTTGCAAATTTTTCGGGAAAATTCCGCATAAAATATTTCATACGTTGGTTATGTTCAAAAGTCGGGTGTTTTAGCGATTTTTCTGCCTGCTGTTCAATTCGGGTGGTAATTTAAGATGTAGAATGAACTGGGATTTCCATCCTCGCTATATCACGTGCTGCTTTAAATGCTGAGAAAAATCCGCAAATAACTTCTATAGCTCTTTCACCAGAAATTGCTTCTACCGAGCTTATGCCTCTGTAATGTTTATTATTTTTGTATCCTTCTTCTTTGTCTGGTGCAGTCAGTATGTAACATTTATATGGAAAGCCGTTTGCCAAATCAATAGCGTAAATGATATTTTTTGTGGTTTGCAATGGATGTATGCTGAGAAACTTAGGGTCATCTGTTGGCTTAAAGGCAGCTCCTAGATACTTCTCCTTATCAGATTTTAATACGCCGCTACAGTTGCTTGCCTCAGAAGATAATATGACATTATGCTCTTTTTTATAATCTTGTGAAGAACTTTTTATGTGCATAAGATGAGATAGAATGGTATTTCTATTAGACTGACTATGAAGCCATTTCATAAAATCAGCGTCAGCGACAAGTCTATGAGAATACGAGACACTAACCATAGAATTACCTCTAAACGAAAGCGGAAGAAAGCAGTTCCTCATTAACTTCCTTGACAGAAAGTATAGTTGTCGAAGAACCAATCTTTTTTTCCACTTCTAACAAAGTCCCAACTTGTATTTTTTCTATCTGTTTTTTGATGTTTAAGTCATCAAAAATTATATCTTTGTTATTTTTTATGGCTTCCATCAAGTCTTCTTGTAACTCAAAATCAGTTATAAAAGTTACCTCATTTTCAGACATACAACAACACCTTTTCACAACAACCCCTCATATATTATTGTGTGAACTTGTTAATTAAGCTATCATTTTTTAATATTTAATTAAAAAGCTGGTATATAAAATTATACAAATTTAGTTATCTTCCAACACTTAAATACCTTACAATTGTCATTGCATCATAACCTTGAGATGTCCGTGTACATCATATATTTTCTCCTGCATTTCTCCCTTCTGAAGACATAGGTGTTTCCGTACACCAAAATAATAATGTCGTAGAGCATCCTGTAGAACTTCCATCCCTTCCTTGTGAAGCTTACATGCCTGCATCTCCCTATCTTGTATGTCTTCACTATGTTTTCCTTCTCAAGGAGCTTTATTATTTCAAAGCAGTGTGAGAATGTCATGTACACGTTATGGGATATTTTGGACACATGCTCGCCGCTGTTTCCAATCTCCAGAACTATCTTTACTATTCCCTTTTCAAAAAGATATTTTTTCATCATGACACCCTCTTGGCTGATTCAATCAGGCCGTTCCACTTATTCCTTCCGAGGTTAAGGTTTATTCCGGCTGCCTGTGCCGGTGTTATGTTGCCTATTCCCATGTGAGGTCTCACGAAATTGTAGTATGTCTTCCATCCGTTCAGAATGAGATTTGCGCCGTTCTCAGACCCGAATCCGCGCATCACCTTGTAGCGCTCCTTGACATTGCTGTGAAACCTCTCTATCGTGTTGGAATACTTCTTCTGCTGGATTCCCTTTATTCTCTTGTGGCTCGATTCAGGAAAGCTTTCGCTTATCATCTTCGGGTATCCCATGAAGGAATCTGTTGTAATGAGCTTAGGAATGTTCTCTGTCGCCTTTCTCGCGTTCTTGAAGACATCGCATTCTTCTATCGTCCTGTATTTCGCAAGCTGGAAGGCCACGAGAAATTTTGTCTTCTTGTCAAGCACATTCCACATCCAATAAGGGTTTCTCTTGAAATAAAGCACAGTCTCGTCCGCGTTCCACTCTTCGGATGATTTTATCTTCATTCCACCGAAGTTCTGCGAGGCAAACATGGAGAACTTGTAAATCCAGTTGAGTATGGTCGTGTGAGACATTTTTACATTATAGAACTGGTGCAGGTGGTCTTTCACTTTTCTTAACGACAAGCCCTTGAAATAGAGGTCAAGCGAGACAGTCAATAGTTCCGCCTTTCTTCTTGTGTTGTTCATGACATTTCTTTCTATGAACCTGCTGCTGCATTGCTTGCAGAGATACCTCTGTAAGGCTTCATGCCTGTTCTTTCTTATTCCATATCTTATGACATTCTCCGAGCCGCATTTGTTGCATTTCATTTTAACACCTGCTGCACCCTCTCCCACAGCTTGAAAGTCAGTTCGACATCCTGCTTGTTGTATTGTATTATTTCTGAAACCTTTCCTTGTCTGTACAGTTCTCCGATGTTGTCTGCAAGCGGAATCTTTCCTGATTCAAAAAGAAACAGAGACCATTCGTCGAGCGTTCCAGGCTTGTTGTAGCTGTACATGTTCCTTACTGATTTCATGATAACCATAAGGTCTGTTATTATCGATTTGAAAAAACCGTTTGATTTTATTCCATGTTTCAGGCATCGCGCAAAAATAAATCGGAAGTCAAAAAGTACGTTGTAGCCTATAAGCTCTCCAAAATCGCTGCTGTGATAGTATTCCATGAAGTCTTCTAACATCTGCTTCTCGTCTTCGTCGTGAAAGACTACTGTCTTGCCAGTATCTACGTCTTTCGTGCCAATGCAGACTATCCTGCCCTCTTTCGGGTCAAGGCCGTCAGATTCAATATCGATTACGCATTTCTTCATAGTATCACTACATAGTATTTAGTACTATTAGTTATGTATTAGAGTTTAATCTATTTAAAGCTATCTATAAGTAACAAATTATTAGTACTACAAAAAGCATATTTTTATATAGTATTTAATACTAATCTAACCTATGGCAAAGGATTTTGAGGATAAGGCGGAGAAATTTTACAGGGAAGACAGGAAGCCAGTAACGCTTTTGTTCGATGGACGGCAGTTTTTTGCAAAGATACCCACGGAATATTCAAGAGCCTTGAAACTGGAGAAAGGCATGAAGATGGACTGCTTCCTTGAGATGCCGAAAGTCAAGGGAGAGAAAGCGATATTAAAAATGGTGCTTGAGAGGGAGGTAAAAAATGGCGGAGCTAAGAAACGTGTATGAAAGGGACATATACAGGCTTCTGATAGGCTATGGAAGACCACTGACCACGAAGAAGATAGCGGACAAGCTTGGGATAAACTGGAGAACCGCAAAGGAGCATCTGATAGCCATGTACAGGAGAAAGATAGTTAGGTATGGTAGGAGGGGAAACAGGATATACTGGGCAGTTCTATAAAATTTATTTAGGTTTCTTTGTCAAAAAGACATTGCTTCTAAGAAAAGATTAAATAAGAGCTTTTGAATATCTTCTCTATGATTACCAAAGAAGAAGGAAGAAAAAATCTGCTTGAAGTTATCGAAAGATTCAAACGTTGGGATAAGGAGGGAAGGCTGGAAAATGAGGAAGATGTTAAGCAGTTAATAGAAGAGCTCTTTAAAAAGGTCTTAGGATGGGATATTGATGACATTTATAAAGAAAGGCATCCAGGCCCTACTTCCAGAAGGGTTGATTTCAAATTTAAAATTGATAATACCGATAAGCTGTTCTTAGAAGCCAAAGATATTAAAGTCTCTTGGGCTCAAAGGGAATTTAAACAGGCAATCGGATATGGGTGGGGTTCTAAATTAGAATATGTGGCTTTATCAAATTTTAAACGCCTAATTTTGTTTAATTCAAAATGGAAAGATAAGGATAAAAAAATATTTGAGATAGAAAACATAGAAGAATGTTTAAAACATCCTGATGTGTTTGATAGGCTATGGCATCTTAGCAAGGAAAGCTTTCTTACTGGAGAAATTGATAGGGTAGCAAAAGATGTGGGAAAGAAATTGAACAGAATACCCATATCATCGGATTTAACAATAGAAAGACATCTTTTCAATGACCTTAAAAATTGGAGAGAAAGACTATCGAATGATATCAAAAGTTTTAACAAGTCATTATCCGAAGATGACAGGGATGATATAGTTCAAAAAATAATAAACAGATTTATTTTTATTAGGGTAAGCGAAGATAAAGAGTTGGAAGCAAAACCCTCCTCTACCCTGAGATTCTACTTAGAAGATTGGAAAGGAAATAAGAACGGCAAATCCCTTTTAGAGCATTTATTCACAATTTTTCATGAGTATGACAAGATTTATGACAGTAGCATATTTAGGAAAGATGATTTGTGTGAAAATGTAAAAATTCATGATAATGTTTTAGCAGAGATTATAGAACAACTTTATATTGCTGAAGACGTGGGTGCTGAATATAATTTTGAATCCATAAATGCAGATATTTTAGGCTCTGTCTATGAAGATTATTTAAACTTTCTTTTAAAAAGAAAGAGAATTACCGAAAACCATGCTCATCAGAAAGAACAAGGTATCTATTACACTCCTACTCACATAGTTGACTTTATTGTAAAGAATACTGTTTCTGAGACATTAAAAGACAAAAGTATATCTTCAATAAGAGTAATTGACCCTGCCTGCGGCTCAGGCTCGTTCTTAATTAAGGTGTTTGATGTTATTTCTGAATCTTATAAAAAAGAAGAGATAAACAAAGAAGTGAAAAATAATATTTTAACAAAAAATATTTATGGTGTGGATTTGGATGATAAAGCGGTTGAGATTGCAAAGCTGAATCTTTTCTTGAAAATAGAGGAAAGAGAAAGATTGCCTGATTTAAATAACAATATAAAGCGAGGCAATAGTCTCATAGATGATGAAGAAACTGATAAAAATAATGCTTTTAAATGGGAAAAGAAGTTTAAGGAAGTCAATCAAGAAGGCGGTTTTGATGTTGTGATTGGAAACCCTCCATACATAGCCTATTATTCAAGACAGAAAAAAGACTTGTCAGAAAAAGAAAGAATCTACTACAAAAATAATTATGAATTCATAGACAATAAAGAAAAGACAGGAAGTTTTAACACAATAATGTTCTTCATAGAAAAAGGATTGAGTATTTTAAAGGAAAATGGTTATCTTGGATTCATAATTGATATTGGAATATTTGAGAATGCTTACAAAGATTTAAGAAATTATATTTTAAACAATTCAAGAATCTTAAAAATTATAACTGATTTAGAAGAATTTGAGAATGTTGGAAGCGGTCAGATTATATTAATTCTGCAAAAATGCAAAGATATAGAGAAATTGAAAAGAAACAAAATACAATATCAGAAAGGTATTCTTGGAAAAGCAATAACAATATCTCAAGAATTATGGATGAAAGATATAGACCATAAATTTGATTATATTGAAAAGAATAATTCTTATATTTTAGAGAATTGTGAAAGAAATTCTATAAATTTGGGTATATATTTTGAAGTTATTTGTGGTTTAGAATTTGGGGCTTTAAGAGACTTATTTATCAGCAATAAGAAATATAACAACAAATATCATCCTGTGATAAACGGCAGCAAAGGATTGCCTGATAAATACATAATTACATGGAACGGAGAAGACTATGTTCTTTTTGATAAGAATTATGAGCAAAAATTAATTAGAGAAAATAAGAACGTGTCCGAAACAGGCAAAAATGTTATATTTGCATCCGGAAATGAAGAAAGATTCAATCAACAGAAATTATTTGTGCGTCAAAGTGCTATGAGTTTAATTGGCTCATATGATGATTCCAATTTATATGGTTTGAGAAGCCTGCATACAATAACAAAAAAAGAGAAAAACGTACCGATAGAACTGAAATATCTACTTTCTATAATTAATTCTAAATTGGCGACATTTTATTCACTCAAAAAAGGTATAATCAGATACCAGAAAGGTAAACAACCTCAAATAAGAACCGCAGATTTGGAGAAATTTCCTATTAAAAACATCCCTCATGAAAAACAACAACCATTTATCGATTTAGTTGATAAAATTATTTCTCTAAACAAGCGTCTTAATCAGATTAGTGATAAAAGAAAAGATGCAAGAACAAAACTGGAAGAGGAAATAAATGAAATTGCTGCCGAGATTGACGAACTTGTCTACAAGCTATACGGAATAACGGAAGATGAAAAGAAAATCATTGAGGAGAGTTTGAAATAGAGAGAAATCGGACTTTTTCAACAGAAACCCGACTATTTCAACAAAACCTAAAAAAGTAAGAACTTACCACCCTATTTGAACACCCTAAATTGACACCCTAAAACTGAACACAACCCATACGTTCTATATTTCTCAGAATATAAATGTTTATAAGCATCTTCCATTCAATTTAGTTTACTGTTCCTTTAGAATTAGAAACTTTGTTTGGCGACAAAGTTTGTTTTGCAAAAAACTGTTGGCGCAGTTTGTTGCATGCATTGCATTTGACATACGGAACCTTGGCAGATTTCGTATTTTGGTTCGGATTGGCGTCCGAATTTGACTTAAGCAGTCAAAAATAGGTTTGAGCAAAGTTCTTTAGATTCTTGAAGCTTTTCCGAATTTCCTGCTCGCAAGTCATAATTATCTTTGGCGCTTTAAAAGCGTTTTGCTTTTCTAATATATATTTCAAAAACTATAGTTTAAAAAAAACGCACAAAAGGCAATTCATTTTTAACAGGCTCTTTTGTGCTAAAGAGGTCTTAGGTATGGATTCGTTGGTTCAATCGGCATTCAACAAGGCATTCGGATCGGGTTCGGCAGCAAAAATTTCGGCTCCCGGGATACAGGGGAGAATAGAGAGTGCGGAAGCGGCAAACGTCGACTGGGAAAGCAAGGTAAAGGAGGAATTCGGCGTTGACATGCACCGCGCAAAAATAATGGTTGTCGGCTGCGGCGGAGGCGGGACAAACACAATAACAAGATTGCACGAGATGGGCGCGTCGGGAGCGGAGATAATAGCGTTAAACACAGATGCAAAACACTTGGCAATAGTAAAGGCTGACAAAAAAATCCTTATAGGAAAGGATACAACGCGCGGCTTGGGCGCGGGCGGATATCCGAGCGTGGGAGAGAAGGCGGCAACAGAGCAGCGCACGCAGATTAAGCAAATGCTCGAAGGAGTAGACTTGGTCTTCATAACGGCAGGAATGGGAGGAGGAACAGGAACAGGCTCGGCTCCGGTTGTTGCGGAGATTGCAAAGAGCATGGGTGCGATTGTGGTCGGTGCGGTTACAATGCCTTTCAAGATGGAAGGCTCCCGCATCCAGAAAGCGGAAGACGGACTGGCGAGATTGAGGCAGGTAACGGACACCGTCGTAGTGATAGAGAACCAAAAACTTTTGGAATATGCCGGTTCTTTGCCGCTTGCGCAGGCATTCGCGCTTGCAGACGAGCTCATCTCGATGATGATAAAGGGAATCGTCGAGACAATAACCGTGCCTTCGCTCGTCAACTTGGACTTCGCTGACGTGAAAACCATAATGAGCGCAGGAGGCGTCTCAGCAATCTGTGTCGGCGAGAGCGACAGCCAGCAGAAGATCAAGGACGCGGTGCTGAAGGCGATAAACCACCCGCTGCTCGAGGTAGACTACTCGGGAGCATTGGGAGCGCTTGTGCACGTTGTCTGCGGACACGACTGCACGCTGGCCGAGATAAACGAGGCAGGAGAAATGATTTCAAAGAGGCTGTCTCCGGAGGCGCAGGTCATGTGGGGCGCAAGAGTTGTTCCAGAATACACTGGAAAGGTGCAGGTAATAGCAATAATAACGGGAGTAAAGAGCCCGTACCTGCTAGGACCTGTTTCAAGGGAACAGGCGGCAAGAAGCGTCGAGAACGAGCTCGGAATACCGATGCTTCGATAAGACGGTATGAGATGAATTTGAGAAACGCATCATGGCTTGAACAGAAGAAACTAAAGTTTGGCGCTTAATGGGCGAAAGCCTAAACGGCGCCGCTTTTATTTTTTTGTGCACAATCCATAATGCTTTTTTTCATTTCAAATCATATTGTCTTTTTTAATTTTCAGCGGGAGGGGCGCTGCGCGCGCTTGCGCCTTTCCCGCAAAAGTTTTTTTATTGTTTTATTTCTTCAAAAACAACAATTTTATAAGCTTATTTTATCATATTATCTTATGCCAGAACCATTTTACGAAAAACCGAAATTTAAGCTCTTTCAAGGGAACTGTCTTGATGTTTTAAATGACCTGCCTGAAAACTCGGTTGATATGATTTTCGCTGATCCCCCATATTTTCTTTCAAGCGGCAGCTTTACTTGCCAAAATGGAAAAATGGTTAGCGTAAAAAAAGGTGATTGGGATTTAAGCAACGGAACGAAAAAGAATTTTGAATTTCATACTGAATGGATCAAAGCATGCAGAAGAATTTTAAAACCTAATGGAACTATCTGGATTAGCGGGACATATCATTCAATTTATCAATGCGGTTTTGCTTTGGAAATTAACGGCTTTCATTTTCTTAATGATATTGCATGGTTCAAGCCAAATGCTTCTCCAAACCTAAGCTGCCGTTTTTTTACTGCCAGCCATGAAACTTTGCTTTGGGCGAGAAAAGAAAAAGGAGCAAAACATATTTTTAATTATGAAATTATAAAAAACGGCAGTTGGCCAGAAGACCAACTAAAAAAGTCGGGTTTGCAAATGAGATCTGTTTGGTCAATTAATACGCCAAAACCGATAGAAAAAAGATTTGGAAAGCACCCGACTCAAAAACCCTTTGATTTGTTAAAAAGAATTGTTTTAGCAAGTACGAATAAGAATGATTTGATTCTTGATCCTTTTACTGGAAGTTCAACAACTGGATTAGCGGCTTACCTTTACGGAAGAAATTTCATTGGTATTGACATTGAAAAGCAATATTTAGACTTATCAATCAAAAGATTTGAGGAGTTGGATAGAAATATGAAGAATAGATTAAAAATATTAAAGGAATAATTATGAAAATAATAACAAGAGCAACTGCTATAGAAAATTTAAAAGGGTATATTGGGCAAGATTTAAGAAAACTTGCCCTGCAGCATGGAATTACCACCTATGAGACAGGCAAACAAAATAAGGGCTGGAAAGGTTTGATTCTAGAAAGATTGGCGGGATTGGAAACGAATGTCTCTAAAGCACCAAATGGGCTGTCTTATGAACTGAAGTCTGTTAGTTTTCGCTATGTAAAAAATGAGCTTGTGCCAAAAGAAACTATGGCTATTACAATGATCAATCCGGAAGAATTGAAATCTCACTCATTTTTTGAAAGCCATTGCTGGGCAAAATTAAAATCAATCGTGTTTTGCGCTGTTATGTGGCATGGTAAAAATTCAGAAAGCGGAGAGTTGTTAAAAGTGACAAGCCTGGATTTTGCGGAAGATGATAAGCTTATTAAAGAAATCAAAGCAGATTACGATTTTATAAGAGAAAAATTAATCAAGCATGGATTCGAAAGTTTAACAGGCAAAGATGGAAAATGGATACAAGCAAGAACCAAAGGTCCCGGACACGGGTCAATAAGCCGGGCATTCTATGCAAGGACAACTTTAGTAAAAAAGATTTTTGAAACAGCTTCTTGAAATATTTAATCTTATTCCTTCCATCTTTCGCCGAATTTCTCGCGGTGCGCGTACTTGTCGATTCCGTGTTTTTCCGGAGCTTTCACCTTCTCGTCGGAATAGCCGAGAGTAATTATCGCCGCCGGGCGCACGTAGTCTGGGCATTGCAGCAGAATGGAAACCTGCGCCTCGCCGAAAGCGCCGACCCAGCAGGTTCGCAGCCCGAGAGCCTCGGCAATAAGCATCAAATTTCCGACGGCCATCGCGGTATCCTGTATCCCGTAAAGTTTCATCCCGCGCTCCTCGTACAGCGACGCTATTTTCATGTTCGTGCACGCGACAATATGCACAGGCGCTTCCGCCATCCAATCCTGTTTGCATGCCTCAGATATATTCTTTCTCGACTCCGCATTCCTTACAACTATGAATTCATAAGGCTGGAAGTTTCCCGCGGAAGGCGCGTATCCCGCGGCGTCAAGTATCCGCTCCAAGAGCTCGTCGGAAACATCGTAATTCAGGTACTTTCTTGTTGAGCGCCTGCTCTTTATCATGGAGAAAATAATTTCCGAATACAGCTCGCGAACTTTCTCGGAATCCGCCGGCTTTTTGGAATCCATTGCTCCCGAAAGTTTCCTTTTTATGTTCCTTGCGATATTTTTCACGGGCATATTATTATTTGGGAGTGCGGGTATTAATGCTTTTACTCGGTTATATAATCTTTTTCATCACAACGGTCTCGTCGGGCGAAAGCGCCTGGTTCCATATTCTTACCTCATCGATTGTACCGTTGAAAAACTCATTAGAACCCATTAAACTCCCAATAGTTAGTTTGTCGATTGTTATTAAAATATTGCCGCCGTTAGCTTCGCGAGGTTTGTCCAAAACACCATTAAAGTATGCGTAATTATACGAACCGTCATATACAAAAGCTACATGAGAAAAAGTGTTTACGTTAAGTGAAGAATTAGAACTAATTGAATTGTTTGATGTGCCGTAGAATTTTCCACTGATGCTACCATCACTCGAGTATCTTATTCTATAGTTGTTTGAAGATCCACCCTTTGCCATTATTTCCGGATTACTTGCTTGTGCTAATATCGTCGGTTTTACCCACGCGCTCATCGTAATCGCATTCGTGATGTTCAGACTCGCGCTGTTCACAACATTAACATAATCGTTCACGCCGTCAAACTGCAACCATTCTCCGAATTTTCCGTCAGACCATCCGCTCGTCGCATTTCCAGTCGTGTTCATGTTGGTCAATGTTCCGACATTCCCGTTCCCTGAACTATCATACGCATTGCCTCCGCTTCCTTCGTCGAAATTCCAGCTTCCCGCGAGGCCTTCGGGATTCGGCTGCACATCAACCAGAGCCAACGCAACAGCAGCCCCATTAGATATTTTCAACGAGTGCTTTCCGAACGGCACCTGCCACAGCCCCGAAACATTCACAACGCTCGAATTGCCTTCCTGTATCGTGTTTGTATTCGCGCCCAATACAATATCATCCATCATTACAACCAGCGATTTGTTCTCAATCACGCCTTCTCCGCAATTCCTCAGCGTCACCTGGTTTCCGATAATATTGTCTATTTGCATACACATCGAAAGCTGCGAAGTCAATTGCGAAGCCTGCTGCCCGCCGGAAGAAGTTGTTTGCGTTGCGAGAGTCGAAGAAAAGACGTAGAACACGCCGATTAGCGAGACTGTTGTCATAAGAAGCATGACGGTGGCGATTACCGCGGAGATTGCTTTCATAGTATGAATATGAAAAGAGAAAATATAAACTTGCTTACTTTCCGAATCTTCTCTGCCTCTGCTTGAACTCCTCTATCGCCGAAAGAAAATCCTCCTTCGTGAATTCGGGCCACATCTTGTCAACGAAAAAAAGCTCGGAATACGCTGACTGCCAGAGCAAAAAGTTTGAAAGCCTTTTCTCGCCGCCCGTGCGGATGATCATGTCCGGATACGGCGCGCCGTTCGTGTAAAGGCTGTGGCGAATTAAGTCTTCGTTTATCTGTTCCGGGTTTATCGCGCCCGCGGAAACTTTCTTTGCAATCCCTATGATCGCGTCCGTAATCTCTTCCTGCCCGCCGTATGCGATTGCCAAGTTCAAAAAGTAGTCTTTGTAATTTTTAGTGCTTTCTTCCGCTTCCGCTATCGCATCCTGCAGGCTTTTCGGAAGAAGATTCAGCCTGCCTATCACTTTCACGCGGACATTGTTCTTGTGAACATCGTGGGATTTTTCCGCTATTGCATCGAATTCTTTTTCGAATATCTTAAAGAGGAAATCCATCTCCATTTTCGGCCTTGAAAATATGTTCTGCGCGGAAAGCGAATAAAGCGTGAGATATTTCACGCCGGTGCCCTTGCACCACCTCAATAATTCTTTTACCTTTTCCGCGCCCCACTCGTGCCCTTTCCAAGGCTCAAGCATAAGGCGCTTCGCGAAACGCCTGTTCCCGTCAAGGATTATGCCGATATGAACCGGATTTTTCTCGTCCATTCTACCACGCTTAACTGTAATTGTTATTCAGAATAACATATTTAAAACTTTTTATACGGCGGTTATTATAGTCTATTAGGGTTCTTATGCTCGACTTTTTTTCATACGTTTACATTGCAATCGCTCTGGGTGGCGCCACTATATGCGGCCTGTACGACCTGAAAACCACGAACATGCTGGACAGGCTCGCGATAGCGATGATTGCGCTCGGTTTTGGCTTGCACGCGGTTGAGAGCCTTCTTACAGGCTCCGTTATGCCGATAGTACTTTCGCTTGCGGCCGCCGGCGCATTTTTCGCGTTCGGGTTTTTCATGTACAAGGCGGGCTATTGGGGCGGTGGCGACGGCGAAATATTGATAGCTATAGGGGCACTGATGCCTTACGCGCCGTTCCAGGCCGCGCTCTCGCCGCTGTCGCTTTCCTTTTCGCTTGATTTTTTCATGAACAGCTTTATCGTCGGAGGCTTCTATTCGATTGTTTACGCCGGCGTTATCGGGATTATGAACAGGAAAGTCTTGGCGGAATTCTCAAGAAAAATGAAGGCCGAGGCGAAAAGCACCTTTATGCTGGTAGCGGGAACTTTTCTGGTGCTATGGTCGGTTCTTTACCTCTTTCCCGCGAACGGCCTGCGGTTTTTTCCCGTGCTGATGTCTGTCCTGCTTTTTTTCATGCTCGCGCTTTTCAAGTTCGCGAAAGTCGTGGAGGATGTGGGCTTTTACAGGAGGATACCCGTTTCAAAACTGAAGGTTGACGACATGGTTGGCGAGGACCTGCCAAAGCTGAAAATCTACAAGAAGATAATACGCGGGCTCACGCCGAAGGAGGTCGCGATGATAAGGAAGGCGAAGAAATACGTGATTGTGCGCGAGGGTGTTCGGTACAGCATTGTTTTCGCGCTCGCGCTCGCGTTCACTTTGCTGTTCGGAAATTTCGCGAACTTTATGATAATGTTTTTGTAGAAATCTGAGAAAATCCGCTTCTTTGTTTTTCAAATCAGTTGTTTCATTGTCACGGTCTCGTCGGGCGAGAGCGCGCGATTCCAGATGCGGACTTCGTCGATCGTGCCGTTGAAATAATTAGAAGATAACATATAAGTTCCGATATAAACGGGAGCGGTTGTTGAATGCAGAGAGCCGACACTCGCTTGTGTTTCAGAAATGCCATTGACAGTAAATGTTGTATTAGTTCCATTAAATGCAACGCTTACAAAATTCCATCTGTTAGATACCAAAGGGGTTGTTCCAGTATTATGAGCATATGAAATCCCATTATTATACCTGAATCGTAAATAACTGCCATATTTTTCTAATTTATACCCATTATTTGAACTATCCCAATCTTTAATTACTATTTCATAGGTTACTGAAAGACTAACTGGGTTTACCCATGCACTAATCGTAATCGCATTCGTGATGTTCAAACTCGCCCCATTCCCCACGTTGACATAATCATTCGCGCCGTCGAACCCCAAACCATCCCCATATTTTCCCGCTGTCCATCCCGACGGGGCTGTGCCGTTCAGGTTGTTTCCAGTGTTGTTCATTCCCGTCAGCGTTCCCGTGTTTCCGTTTCCCGAATTGTCATAAGCCTTTGTCCCGCTTCCCTCGTCAAAGTTCCACGATCCGGCGAGTCCGTCGGGATTCGGGGTTATTTCGACAAGTGCCAACGCAACTGCGGCTCCATTAGATATTTTCAAACTATGCTTGCCGAACGGCACCTGCCACAGCCCCGAAATATTCACAACACTCGAGTTGCCTTCCTGGATTGTCTGTGTGTTTGCACTCAACACAATATCATCCATCATCACGACAAGCGACTTGTTCTCAATCACACCTTTCCCGCAGTTTCTCAAAATTATCTGGTTTCCGGCTATGTTGTCAATCTGCATGCACATCGACAACTGCGCTGTCAATTGCGATGCCTGCTGCGAGCCGGAAGAAGTTGTTTGCGTTGCGAGAGTTGACGAGAAAACGTAGAACACGCCGATTAGCGAGACGGTTGTCATAAGAAGCATGACAGTGGCAATTACGGCGGAGATGGCTTTGCTCATAAAGAAAAGATTAGGGAAGATAAATATAAAGATTAAAGAAAAGCTTTATCTATTTGACAAAACAATAAATACCCATCTCAATCAATATTTCTCTGGCGATATCATGGGAAAAATAATCGGCATTGTGAGCGGAAAAGGCGGCGTTGGCAAGACAACCACAACCACGAATTTGGGCGTGGCCCTGCGGAAGCTCGGCAAGAAAGTCTGCGTGTTCGATGCGAACATCACGACCTCGAACCTCGGGCTGCATCTGGGAATAACCGATTATCCCGTCACCTCTCACGAGCTTTTGAAAAGCAAGAAACTCGGCGATTCAATATACGTGCACCACTCCGGCTTGAGGATAATACCGGGCTCGCTTTCTCTGGACGACGCCAAGGCGCTGAACATTTCGAACCTAAAACAGGTTTTGACCAATCTCGCGAAAAAATACGATTTCGTTCTTGTTGACGGCGCGCCCGGCATCGACCGCGAGGCGCTCTCCGTTGTGGAGGCTTCGGACGAGGTTATAGTTGTCACAAACCCGGAGATGCCCGCGATAACGGACGCCATAAAAATCATAGAGGTTGCGAAAAGGAACAACGCGAAAGTCCGCGGGGTTGTAGTGAACAAGAGGAGGAACAAGGACTATGAACTGACTGCGCAGGAGATAGAATCCGCCGCCGGCGTTCCGATACTGGGTACCGTGCCCGAGGACGAGAACGTGCTTCGCGCCATCTCCGAAAAAAGTCCGGTCGTGTTCGCAAGGGAGCGCTCTCCCGCGGCAAGGTCGTTCAGCAAAATAGCAGCGGACATAGCCGGCGTGGAATTCAACGACAGCCTTGACATAATGTCGATGCTGAAAAGGATTTTTCTTGGAACTCCGCAAAAGCCGGAGATAGAGAAGCTGACCGAGGCGGAGCAGTAAATTGCGCAGTTTGGAAAAGACAGGATTCGCTGACGCGCAGAATTGCAAAAGCGTTTTTGACCAAAACAAAATCTTTATTTATTAGCTTGCACAACAATTATCATAAATAAGCGCGCGGCGCAACATTCTCAATGCAGGTGAAAAAGATGCCAATCCCGGAAAAAAGAACAAGATTCTTGCAGGAAATCGAGACGCAGCTGAAGAGGAGAAACGTCGGAACCGGCGATTCCTCTTCGGATGTGAAGCACATAAGAAATATCATAACAAAGGGAGGCGCGCAGGATGCCAGGTATTCCGGCGGCCCGCGAAATCAGCAGGGCTTGGGCGGAGCCAGAAATCCCGTTTCCGAGCCTGCTGCGGAAAAAATTGTTCCAATCAAGATAAAGGGTTCCAATTCCGACGACAAGGCAGAGGAAATTTTTTCCTGCCTGAACAGGCTCGAGGAAAGGATCGACATGCTTGACGCGCAGATGAAGAGGCATTTCGGAAACTCGAAGCTCGTCGAGTCGGAGATAGGCAGGCTTGTGTCCGACAAGTGGGAGTCGCTCAGCAAGGAAACGGACGAGTGCCTCACGCGGATGATGGGCGAGATGCAGGACTTGCGCGACATCGTAATCGGGCTGAGAAGCAGCGTAAGAAGCATGGAGAAGTAAAAGATACAGATAAAATCAAGAAACATTTTTTATTCTATTATCTTCTTCCAAATCAGGAATCTTATTTTTTCTCTTTCCTTTCGACTCTAAAAAATCGAGAAAATAGCTTCCAAATTATTAATATGATTACTATGATAATAACTCCGAAAATTATATAATATACTGATGGAAGTTCACATATAATTTCTCCGTTACAAACATTAAATCCAAGTTCCTGTGAATATCTTTCACCTCCTTGACAAACTTCATGTGTAGGAGGAGGACAAAAAACCATCGCGGCACGAACAGGCGAAATTAATATTAAGGTAAACAACAAAATAGAGATGAAAAGAAGATTGTGTTTCATACTAAACCATCTTTAATAATTACTTATTACAACATATTGTTTTTTAGTTTTAACATCTCGATAAACTTTAATCCTACCAGCTCTTTGTTGGTCTCTAATAAATTGTACAAATATATTTCTTGGCATATCGGGATATTTCTTTTTAACGTCCTTATGATATTTGTTAAGTGTCATCCCTTTTTCTTTATTTCTTGTCCAAGAAGCAAGTAACCGAAGAAGATTATCTACATCTAAATTTATGTCAAACATATATCTTCTTTACTTTTTAACTATTTAAATCTTGTAAATTCACGAGCTTTTCGCCTTTTTCTTGAACCATTCCAGCCAGTCGTTGTAAACCCGCTCCGTGTCGATGAAGCCGTTCTCGTTCTTGGAGCGCTCCGAAAGAATGTGGAACATCTGGTTGCTGTCCACCACGGTCTCCGCCTCCATCA
>JBAQNA010000017.1:0-3577 GCA_049303335.1 Candidatus Aenigmatarchaeota archaeon | reverse complement strand
CCGTTTTCGTAGATGAAATCAGGTTAAATATAAGCATGAACACAATACCCGGAAACGGAAGGGATGTTGTCAATATCACAGACATTGCAAACACAACCCAAGGAAACCATAATTTGCAGATAAGGAACGGCGTCGGCTCCGACACAAAAACGTATTCGAGCATTCCGAGAAAGGGCACGGAATCGAATCCGGGCTTGTCATGCGCGGACATATTCTCAAGCGGTTTCCTGCCGAGCAGCGGAATTTATTGGATAGCTCCTGCGGGAACGAAGTTTCAGGTTTATTGTGACATGGAAACGGATGGCGGTGGGTGGACAAAAATAGAATTTGATAGCGATTTGCCTCACATAAATCGTTGGATAACTGGTGATTCTTGGCGATGGTTGACTTCTAATTTTCAGACAATCTTATCAACAGCACAAATACAGTCTATACAAAGCGTATCTACAGAAGGTAGACAAAGATACAATGGAAGCTGTGAGGGTGTTATCCATTATTATTATTCTTCTGGGGCAACTTATGATTATGCTTTCGGGTTTAGATTTTTAAATGGCGATGAAACAAATTATGGAACATCAAATATTGGGGTTGGTTTCGCAGTGATAGAAGATGGCTGTAAAGACAATGACGGCACTTTTCGAAATACGGTCTTCGATATTAATGATGCAAGGGTTCCGATAGTAAATGTAAAAAGCAGAGACAACGGTGATAGCGGTGAAAAATTTGGTTCAGTATTGACACAAAATCCAGCATGGTTAAGGTAATTGCAAAATAATGCTGTGATTTGAGTTAGAAATAATCTGTATGAAGCGGATTAACATAATTGCATGAATTTGACGATTGGAAAAAAAGCCTGCTGTGAGATCATAATTCGCTCGCATACTGATAAAACGGAAATGAGAGAAACCGAGGAAGATAATTATTAAAAACAAAAAATAAAAGTAATTTTCCGGCAACCGGGAATTGTGAAATCGTTATAAGCATACCTTCTTAATTACTTTCTGATTTTATGGTTGACTTTTTTGTCGAGTTTGTGATGGCGCTGTGGATAATCCTGCCGGCTTACGCGGCGAACGGCTTTCCCACGCTCGCGAACGGAAAAATCCCGATTGACGGAAGAAAGAAGTGGTTTGACGGCGAGCGGATTTTCGGCGACGGAAAAACGATAGAGGGATTTTCGCTCGGACTTGCAATAGGAGCCGGTGTGGGAATATTGGAATCGTTGCTGTATCCTTATCTCAATTCATATGCGAACCAATTCGGAGCGGAGCTTCCGCTGATGAACATTTTTATCGGCTTCATGATACCGCTCGGCGCGCTGTGCGGAGATTTGGCGGGCTCTTTCATCAAGAGGAGGTTTCGCCTGCCGCGCGGCGCGGACGCTCCCGTGCTTGACCAGCTGAACTTCGTGGCGGGCGTTATATTTTTCGCGTACTTTTTCACCGAAATATCATTTTGGATGGTCGTGATAATGGTGCTAATGACGCCGGTGATTCACAGGACTGCGAACATAATCGCATTTTGGCTGAAGATAAAAAAAGTTCCGTGGTGAGTTGTGATTGTTATGACAATAAGCAAAAATCAGGAGCAGAGATTCGATCTCCATTCGCACACCACTTACAGCAAGCAC
This sequence comes from Candidatus Aenigmatarchaeota archaeon, assembly GCA_049303335.1. Lineage (GTDB taxonomy): Archaea > Aenigmatarchaeota > Aenigmatarchaeia > Aenigmatarchaeales > DAIDAN01 > DAIDAN01. The sequence continues at coordinate 1,947 of JBAQNA010000017.1, read as the reverse complement.
TGGTTCTGGGGAATGGACGCGCTCAACACACCGCAGCAGATGGTGAAAGCCGCGATGAAAAGAGGCATGAACGGCTTGGCAATAACAGACCACCAGACCGTGAAAGGGAGCCTTGTTGCAAAAATTTTTGCGAAGCGCTACAAGGATTTTATTGTGATAACAGGGATAGAAATTAGAACGCTTGTAGGGGATGTTGTCGCGCTCGGGATAAGGGAAGACGTGCCTGACGACTTAAACCTTGCCGACACGATAGAAAGAATTCATAATCTCGGCGGCATAGCTGTCGCAGCGCACCCTTTCGCAAAGTTCATTGTGAGAAAATGCGTCGGCTACGAGGCGAAAAGGCTGGACGCGGTGGAGGTTTTCAACGCGGGAAGCTGCAAGGGCTTTCAGAATAAAAAAGCTCTGGAATACGCGAACAATTTTAACAAGCCGAAAACCGCGGGAAGCGACGCGCACTGCATGAGGGATGTGGGCCGAGCTGGAATAACCTGCGATGCGCAGACGCAGGATGATGTTCTTGAAGCCATAATGAAAAAGCGCTGCAGCATTTTCGGCAAATACACGCCGTACAGGGATTTGGCTTACTTGAGCATAATGAAGTTCTCTAGATCATTGAAGAATAGGATTTGAAAAGTCTCTTTGCTTCTTTCAACTCCGAAATACCTTTTTTTGTTACGCTATAGAATACGAACTTTCCTTCTTTCTGTGATTTCACGTAATTTCCGCTTTCCAGCAGGTAAAGGACTTTGTAGGCGGTCACGTTCCCGTAAACAAAGCCGAATTTCTTCCTTATGAGCTCGCGCATATCCCTACCGTTCATTCTTCCTTTTTTCAGGATGCTCAGCACGAACAGCCAGAGGTTTTCCTTTTCTATCTTTTCCTTCAATCTTTCGGAGGGGCGCATAAGAATCACAGATTATACTTCACAGCCGTAAAATATAAATACTACGTTTTACCATTGTAAAACGTAATGATATGATAAAATTGCATCAATCAGGTGACAATCATGCCCAAAATTAAAATCGCGGTCGCGGGAATCGGAAACTGCACGTCAATGCTTTTGCAGGGAATAGAGTTCTACAAAAAGACAAAGGAAACCGTAGGATTGATGCATCCGGAGCTCGGCGGCTTCAAGGTTTCCGATATTGAAATAGTAGCGGCGTTTGACGTGAACAAGGACAAGGTCGGGAAAGATGTTTCCGAGGCGATATTAGAGTCGAATACAATCAACACGGTAAGGATTGCGGACGTGCCGAATCTCGGCGTTGATGTTATGAAAGCGCCGGTTTTTGACGGCATAGGCGAATATCTTGCAACAAAGGTGAAAGTGTCCGACAAGGAAGATGTTGATGTCGTTTCCGTCCTGAAAAAAAGCGGCGCGGAAATCCTGATAAATTATCTTCCCGTGGGCAGCTTCAAAGCCGCAAGGTTCTACGCTGATGCGGCGCTGCAATCCGGCTGCGGATTCATAAACTGCATACCTGAATTTATCGCTTCTGACGCGGGTTGGGTGAAAAAATTCGAGGATGCGAAGCTTCCCATAATCGGCGACGACAACAAGGGCCAGCTCGGCGCCTCGATACTGAGCCGCGTTCTCGCGAACCTTTTCAAGGAGCGGGGCGGGAAAGTGGAGAGAATGTACCAGCTCAATTTCGGCGGCAACACGGATTTTCTCAATCTGCTGGAGCACTCGCGCCTGAAGTTCAAGAGAATAAGCAAGACCGAAACCGTTCAGAGCCAGCTGCCGGAAAGGTTGGCTGACGAGAACATCCATATCGGGCCGAGCGATTATGTGCCGTGGTTGAAGAGCAGGAAGATTGCAAACGTAAGGATAGAGGGAAAGACGTTCGGCGATATTCCGATTTACATTGACATGAAGCTTGACGTGGAGGACAAGTCCGTCGCGACCGGCGTTCTCGTTGACGCGATACGCTGCGCAAAAAT
>JBAQNA010000016.1:0-11313 GCA_049303335.1 Candidatus Aenigmatarchaeota archaeon | reverse complement strand
GGCCAAGGCCGCGCACTTCTCTATCACGCCGTTGTCAAGCGCTTCCGGCGAGAACGCTTTTTCCGCGCGCTCGCGCAATATATCTTTCAGTTGCACCGCGTTGTACGGCGGAAAAACCAGTTCTTCCTCCGAAAGCGATGATTTCACGCGCGGGTCAAGATTGTCAATAAAGGAAAGGTTGTTTGTTATTCCGATAATGCAGAGCCTTGCGTTCTTCAGCTCCTGATTCATCCTTGTCAAATTGTAAAGTATGCCGTCGCCGGTTTTTTCAACCAGCGCGTCAATCTCGTCTATTATGAGAATTATCACCTGCTTCTCGCTGTCTATGCTCTCGAAAAATATTTTATAGACCTGCTCCGTTGGCAGCCCTGTGAACGGTATTTCGTTTTTTCCCTCTTTGTATATGCTTAGCTTGTTGTTTTTTGCCTTTACAATAAATTCAGCGTTCCTGTCGTCGTTGATAGTTAGGTTCAATTTTGTTTTTTCGTTGTTAATTTTTAACAATAAGATGTTTTTTTCAGTAAATATTTTTATTATATCGTCGCCGGTTTTCTCAAATTTTGCTGCTTTTATCCAGGCAATATTAAACCGCTGGTTTAGAACATTTCTGAATATCTCATTGTTTTCAAGAACATCATTCCAATCAAACAAATATTCCTCTTTCCTGAATTCCTTTGCTATCGATGCGATAAGGCGATACTCGGTGTCCGCGGATTTTTTCATCTTGCAGTTTATGTAGATTGTCTTGATTTTTGTGTCCTGCTTGTCCCTTATTGTTTTCAAAAGCTCGGACGTTACATAAAGCGACACGAGGCTTTTTCCCGTGCCTGTGCGGCCGTAGATGAAAACGTTGCTGGGCTTTGCGCCGAGAAGCGAGGGTGCGAGTATCTTTCCCAGGTCGTTTATCTGCTTCTCGCGGTGCGGGATGTTTTCCGGGGTGAAAGATATGGAAAGCACGTCCCTGCTCTGGAAAAGCGACTTCGCCTCCATAAAATCCGAGAAAATATCATGAAGCGTCAAAAAATCACCATAAAAAACGTTGTACTCTCTATTGGAAACGTAGGTATAAATATATTTTGTTTTTATGAAATCTGTTTCTTTAAAAACTACCTCTATTGCTTCTGGAAAGAACCTTCCTTTCCTTTGGAGCATCCCCTTGGTTGCTGCTGGAGCATTGTAAAAATAAAATTGAAAGGAAAATAATGATATTTGATAAGAAATAAGAGAAAAAAGCAAAGAAATCAAAAAATTTAACAAAATATTAATAACATTGTTATATATTATATTTATATAAAAATATTTTTTTATATGTCAACTTCGACAGGAAACCAAGGGGTCAGGGGTTGTAAAATAAGATGTTGGTTGAAAAAGATGTTTACAGGCATACCACCAAAACACATCTACACTTTCAAGATTTTTTAAAATCAGCCCAAAGAAAGAGCATTCCTAAAAACAGAAAAAGCAGCGCTTTAATCCAATTACGGTTTTGAAACGCCTCCATTAAGGCTATCCCGAAAAATATTATAAACACCGCAAAATTTGCAAACTTCAGGATTTTCATACCGATAAATAGAGCGCAGCAATATTTAACTTTTTGATATGGTGTTGTCGCGCATTCACACAAACTTCTTATGCAGCTCCTTGATCATCTCTTCAATGGAAAGGCCTTTGCAGACCGCTATCGGAATGCTTTCAACCTCGCCTATCCTTTTTGCAACGTCGTCAACGACATCTATGCCGTGGAACACAACCAGACCGGGTTTGAGGTTTGACACCTTTAGCGCTACCATCGGACTGCGCCCGCGCTTCACGTTCGTGAATATCAGCGCCCTTTCGCTGGTCAGGCCGTACAATTTTACAAGCTCCACAGGCGGCAGCTCTATTATCGCCTTCAGGCTGTCGATTATTGTGTATCCGTAGACGTTGCTGTCGCCGAGATCGTTCCTTACAAGAAGCGAGGACTGTATTGTCTTGCAAAAATCGTTCACACTCACCGGTTTTGGCAGCTCCTTCAAGTCTATGACCGCATTTGAAAGTATGGTTTCGGAAGGGAACGACGAGAAATATTTCAGCACGTTTTCCCCGGTTTTCTCATCTATGTTTATGAGGTTCTCCACAATCCTCTTGATGACTTTTATTCCCGGGCTTTTCCTCCTTCCGGACTCGTAGTCGCTCACAACGGAAGGCATGATGTGCATCTCGTCCGCGAGCCTGCGCTGCGGCACCTTGAATATGTTTCTCCACTTCTGTATGGTTTTTCCCGCGTCGCTGCTTAGCACTATCTCCCCGGCTATCTTCTTCGCCAGATTTTCCTTCACAAAAGCCTTGTTGTCCATAATCAGCACCTACGGTTACGACATCCCCGCATTCCATTATAGAATGTTCGGTTACATTAGAAATATTTTTATGCAGTATGATATATTGTCGTAGCTCTATATAAACATTAACGTACATCCTTTCGGAAGAAAATACAAGACGCAGTGCAGAAAAAACAAACATATGCTTCAAAATATAGTTTTTAGAGGCAACGGTTATTTAAATGATGGTTGATAAAATATTATTGTTGGTTCAGCAGCCGAGAAACCAATAAGAATAATATTTTTGCAAAGGGTGGTTCCATGCCTTCGGGAATTAAAGTGAAAAGCGCAATGAAAAAACGCGTCGTGACAATATCTCCGGACAAGAGCGTTCTTGTCGCGGCAAAGCTTATGAAAAAGGAGGACATCGGCAGCCTCGTGGTCATTGAGAAAGGAAGACCCGTCGGCATATTGACGCGCGAGGACATCAACGACAAGGTCGCCGCGAAAGACCTTCTGGCTTCAAAACTCTTCGTTAAGCAGATAATGAGCGTGCCCGTGGTTTCGTGCACATCCGACGACGACATCACCGCGATTTCCCACGTAATGACAAAGTACGGGTATGAGAGGCTTCCGGTCATTGACAGGGGAAAGCTCGTGGGAATCATTTCCACGCGCGAGGTCGTGAAAGTCGCGCCCGCGGCAATCGAGATTTTCCGGCAGCATTTCGAGCAGGAGAGCACTCCGGTCATCGGAAAGTCGGAAAGCAGCGACGGCGACGAGTGCGAGCGCTGCAACAATTATTCCGACGACCTCCAGAAGGTGGGTGCGGAGTGGCTCTGCGAAAAATGCCGCGAGGAATCCGAGGCTGCGGAGTGAGTTGTTTAATTATATAATTTCTTGGGACGAGCCGAATGGAAAATAAAAGCATTTCTTATGACCAACGGATTGAGTGCCCGACCGGCTGCGGCGGGTATATGAAAAAAGTATATGATGCGGAATCCGGCAAACAAAAAGGAGAATCCGGCAAACGCCACGCCTCTTTCTGCTGGAGATGGTCTGAATAAGTTCTTTAAATTCTTTCAAAACGCAATAAAAATGCCCGCTTCGGTCAGGCGCCTGATTCGCGCTTTAGCGCTGATGTGAGGAGCGATGTTACGGGCGGGCTACACCTTTTTATTGCCCTTCGGGCAAAACTTTCTATGCTGATAACCGTTAAAGTGAAAGCCTGCGCGAAAAAGTTTGCAATCGCCGCGAAAGGTGGAATTCTCCACATAAGCCTCACCGAGCCGGCGGAAAACAACAGGGCGAACGCGGAACTGGTTAAGGAGATGTCAAAGCGTTTTGTAAGTTGCCGTATTCTGCGCGGCCTGAAATCAAAGACAAAAACGCTTGAAATTCCGGACGGCTCCGATTTGGAAAGCCCGACAGGGCTTGTCCGATAAGCGAAGCTTTCGGAAAGCTTTTAATAGTTTGAGAAACAATAAATCACAGACAAAAAGCGAAGCTTTCGGAAAGGGTTAATTTTTAATCATCATCGACCGGATTTGGAAATCGGAAACCAAATATACGGAACCGCGCAAAGCAATAATAATTTTAAAATTTATTTTGAGTCAAATGTTGTTTTGCATCTGAATTTCAAACGCGCGCATCAGGGCGCGGAACGCAAACTCTTTCTTCGGGCTGCAGCTTTTTTGGAAATTTTTGCATTAAAAATTAAAAGGTGATTATATGGGAAAGCTGGCGCAGTCAACTTCAAAATACACGATTTTTGCGAAATTTGACGCCGACGGGACCGTTGAGAAGCCGGACGTGATAGGCGCGGTATTCGGGCAGACGGAAGGCCTGCTCGGGCAGGATCTTGATTTGCGGGAGCTGCAGCGCACGGGAAGAATTGGGAGGATCGACGTTGAGATGGCGTCGAGAAGCGGGAAAGTTTCCGGAATGATAACAATACCGTCCTCGCTTGACGGGAGCGAGACCGCGCTGATAGCGGCGTGCTGTGAAACGATAGAGAGGGTCGGACCGTGCAACGCAACCGTGGCGATAGAAAAAATAGAGGATGTGCGCGCCTCAAAAAGAAAGTACGTCATTGAAAGGGCAAAGGAGCTGCTGGAAGGCATTCTTGACATAGGGATGGAGGCGCAGGAAATTTCCGAGCAGATTAAGGAATCGGTGCGCAGCGGCGAGATAACCTCGTACGAGGGGCTGCCCGCGGGACCGAACATCGCGAACTCCGACTCCATAATAATTGTGGAGGGCAGGGCTGATGTGGTCAATCTTTTGCGCAGCGGAATAAAGAACGCGATAGCGATAGAGGGGACGAGCGTTCCCGAGGCTGTGGCGAAGCTAACAAAGGAAAAAATGGCAACGGTTTTCTTTGACGGCGACCGCGGCGGGGACCTGAACCTGAAAGAACTGCTCGCGGTGGGCGACGTGGATTTCGTGTGCCGCGCTCCGCGCGGAAAGGAGGTCGAGGAGCTGACGAAGAAGGAAATCTTCAAGGCTCTGCGCGAGCAGATTCCCATAGACCAGTACAGGCAGGAATTCATGGGATTGCCCGCGGGCCAGACTGCCGGAGAATTTTCTCAAAAGCGCGAAGTCGGAGAGCAGCGCTCGCTCATTGATATGCCGCTGCAGAAAAAAGCAGTGAAAAAAATGGACGGCGAAATTTCCGAGAAGCTGAAAGGAACGCTGGACGAGCTCACGGGAACGCGTGCCGCGTATTTCATGGACTCGGGGATGAACATCCTCGGCAAGGTTCCGGTGAAGGAGATGTTCAACGTGATGAAGGAGATGCGCCCGGACACGCTCGTGTTCGACGGCGAGGTTGACCAGAAGCTTGTTACGTTTTCCGGCCAGCGCGGGGTGCAGTGCATCGTGGGAATGAGGCTGCGCGGCAGGATCCAGGTTCCGGATGGAATGCAGGTTTTCACGGTTGACAATTTGTAGCGATACGGACGAAATTCAGGACGCTGTTTTGGCGGATAACCGCTGCAGCGTTCCTGTTTTTAGTTTTGCTTTTATTCCATTCTAAAAAATCTTTTTATTCCGGCCCGCAGAACCATCCGTATGAACGAGTTTAGGGAAAGGCTCAAAAAGCTGGATGCGCTGAAGGGAAAATGCGACGCGATCCTGCTGATGAACTTTGACGAGCCTTTCAAGGACGTGAACTATTTCTATTTCACGGGAAACGACTCCACGTATTCCGTTTTCCTGTACGATTTTTCCGAGGCGAGAATAATCACAAACGAGCTCGAGCTGCCGAAGGTGAAAAAAGAATCGCGGATAAAAAACATAGGCGTTTTTGAAAAGGGAAAAAAGATTTCCGAAGCAATCAGGAAAAATCTCGGCGGCGCAAAAACCGTTGGCGTGAACGGGAACTTCCCGTATTTTCTGGCGAAAAAACTCGGCAAAAAGATTGTTGACATCTCCGAGGATTTGGAAAATATCCGCGCAATAAAGTCAAATGATGAGATAGAAAACATCCGCGCGGCATGTAATGCTTCCGACGGGATAATGTGCGGCTTACGAGAAATAATCAAATCACGCGTATCGGAAAAGGAAATTATACGCTTCGTAAAAACAGAAACAACAAACAATGATTGTGGACAGGGTTTTGAGCCTATAGCGAACAGCGGAAGAAAAACAGCGATACCGCATGAAACTCTGCCCGACAGAACGGTTGGGAAAAACGATGCTGTTATGATAGACATCGGCTGCATAAAAAACAAATACAATTCAGACTGCACGAGAATGTTTTTTACAGGCAGCCTAAATAAAAAAATAAAACAGCAGTATGAGATGCTAAAGAATATTGTTGCCGTGTCGGAGGATATTATTGAGGCAGGAATGAAAGCCGCGGAGCTGGACGATACCATAAGAAAAAAATTGGGCCCGCTCTCGAGGAATTTTATCCATGCGACTGGGCACGGCGTCGGGTTGGCGCTGCACGAAAAGCCGTTTATTGGCGGAAAATCAAAGGATATTCTCAAGGAAGGAATGGTTTTCACGATAGAGCCGGGAATATATTTCAGGAACTACGGGCTGCGTATCGAGGACACGGTTTTATTAACTAGGAACAGCATAAAAGTTTTGACGAAAACTGAAAAATACTGATTGAAGGTGATATCATGAAAAATATGCTGAAAAAACTTGTTGAGGCGCCGGGAGTTTCGGGAAACGAGAACGACGTGAGAGACATAATGAAAAAGGAATTGGAGAAGACTTGCGACTCCGTGGAAATAAGCAAGATGGGAAATGTCATTGCGAAAAAGGGAAAGGGAAAAATAAAGCTTATGCTCGTGGCGCACATGGACGAAGTCGGGTTGATGGTAAAGCATATAACGGAAAAAGGTTTTCTGAAGTTCGACCCGCTCGGCGGCATAGACCAGCGCTCGCTTCTTGCTCAAAAGGTGCGCGTGTACACGGACAAGGGACAGATTGTAGGCGTGATAGGAAGCAAGCCGATTCACATCCAGGAAAAGGAGGAGCAGGAGCAGGTCATCAAGATGAAAAAGCTTTTCATTGACGTAGGCGCAAAGGACAGGAAGGACGCGGAAAGCATGGGAATCGCTATCGGAACTTTTGTCGGACTGTACAGGGAATTCTCGGAGCTTGCAAACAATATGGTTACGGGAAACGGCTTGGACAACAGGGCGGGCTGCGCAGCGCTGATAGAATTGATGAAAAGGGTGAATCCGAAAAACTGCACGATTTACGCGGTTGGCTCCATACAGGAGGAAAAGGGTTTGATAGGCGCGCGAGGCGCGACATTCCAGATTAATCCCGACGTGGTTTTGGGAGTTGACACAACAATAGCCGGTGACATTCCGGAGGTTGACGAGGCTGACGCGCCCGCGAAAATAGGCGAGGGGCCGGTAATACCGCTGATGGACGGATATTCTGTCATTCACCCGTTGGCAAAGAAGTGGCTGGTTGAGACCGCCAAAAACTCAAAGATAAAATATCAGTTCGAGACCACGCCGGGCGCGGGAATGGATTCGTCGATAGCTCCGGTAATCCGCGAAGGCGTGCCATCTTCCGGAGTGTGCGTGCCTACAAGATACCTGCACACGGGCGTGGAGATTCTGAGCCTGAAGGATTTGGATAGCCTTGTTGACTTCCTCGAGGCCGCCGTGAAAAGTGTTGACAAGTATTTTTAAGCGGAAGAATTAAAGAAAGAATATGACACTTTCAGGCATTCTTCAGAAATCGCTTGCGATAAGGCGCGGCGAGAAAGTCCTTGTGCTGACGGACAAGCTTGAGCTTGCGAACGCGAAAAAATTCTTTGCCGCCGCGAAAAAGCTTTCCGAAAACACGACGCTCCTTCTAAAGCCCGTTGGAAACCATAGCGGCGAGGAGCCTTCCGCGCGGATAGCCGGCGAAATGAAAGAGTTCGACGTGATAATAGCTGTTACAACACACTCGCTCACGCACACGAAGGCAAGAATCGGCGCAAGCGAAAAAGGCGCGAGAATAGCCTCGATACCCGGATTTCAGGGAAAAATGATGGCAGCGTTTCAGGCAGACCCGCACGAATTAAGAAAGGAAGGAATAAAAATAAAAAAGATTTTGCAGAAATCAAAAGACATACGCGTTGTAACGCCGTCCGGAACCGACATATCCTTTCAAACAAGAAAACATATCGAGACAGACGACGGAATCCTGAGGAAGAGGGGGGCCGCGGGAAATCTGCCCGCCGGGGAAACATATTTCGCGCCGCTTGAGGGGACGGCGAACGGGACGATTGTAATAGACTCGATGAAGAACTGCAAGGCTTACGCGAAATCCGGAACTAAGGTGACGGTAAAGAACGGAAAAGCAACAGGCATTTCTGACAGAAAATCGCTTCTTGCGAAATATATTTTCAGCATAAAAAACGCGGACAACATCGCGGAGTTGGGAATAGGAACCAACAGAAAGGCAAAGCCGATAGGATTTATGCTTCAGGACGAGAAGGCTGCGGGAACTTGCCACATCGCTTTCGGAAACAGCAGCGCGATAGGCGGAAAAGTCTATTCGAAGATTCACGTTGACGCGATTCTTTTCAAGCCGACAATCTTTGCGGACGATAAAATGATAATGAAGAATGGGAAGATGATTGTGTGATTATCCCAGCAGCTCCTCAATCTTTTTCTTGAGCGCTTCTTTGCCGCCGAAGCCCACCATTGTATCAGCATACTCGCCGTTCCTGAAGAACAAAACCGTCGGGATGGACATTATCCCGAACTGCGCCGAGATTTGCGGGTTCGCATCAACGTCAAGCTTTCCGAAAACGACTTTTCCGGCGAACTCGCGCGCGAGCTCGTCAATGACCGGCGCCATCATTTTGCAGGGGCCGCACCAGTCAGTGTAGGCGTCTACGACCACGACAGGATATTTTTTTATAAATGCGGAGAAATCCGAATCGTTCAGTTGGACGGGCTCCGACGGCGCTTCCGCCTTCTTCTTCATTCCGTCCAGCTTTTTCTTTTTTATCTCGTTGATGTCTGGCATAAGAATCAAACACTACTTCCGGTTTTCTTTATTTAAACTTTCCTCCAAGTCGTCCAGCGCGAGCAGGAGCGGGTTCTTCTCACCCTTTATTTTCTCCCAGGTTTCTGGCTTCAGGCAGCTGGCAAGCGGAATCTTCAGTTTATTGCACGCCTTCTCAAGCGCGACAAAAGTTTCCGAAGGCTTGAGGAAGCAGAAATATTTTTCATACTTGTGCGAGCGCAAATAATTCTCGATTCGTTTTTCCGTAACTTCGATGTATTTTTTCTTTATTTCCGGCGTTTCCTCCCATTCGGGCCAGTCGTAACTGTTGAACGGATACTTGTTCGCGAACTCGTAAGGTATCACGCCAGGCGAGCTCAGCACGACAAGATGAATATCTTTTTTGTTTCCAGCGATTTTCGCGATTTCGCGGTGAAGCTTGGAATTATAGTAAGGCTTCGTGAACGTGCAAGGCAGGAACAGGACGGTTTTCTTTTCTTTCGGAGTTTCGTAAAACCTGCAGATGTAGTCCTGCCAGACCTCGAAATGCGGGTGCAGCAACTCTTTTTCCGACGCGCCTTTTATCATTTCCTGTTTTTCTCGCGAGAAGCGCGGCACGAACGAGAAATTGTTGAAATCCGTTTCTATTTTCGGGTTTGACTTGTATGGCGCTATCGCTTCCTCGAACTGCTCTTTGTCGAGCGGTTTCCAATCGCCGCTGGCACGAAAAGCCGAGCTTTTCGGCTCCGCCGCAAACTTCGTTTGCGTGCGTATCCACAGCTCATACAGCGGCGCCAGCGAGTGGGGAAAAACGTTTATCAGGACAATCTCGTCGCCGCATTTGTCCGCAAGCTCTACGGATTTTTTTAACGAATCCGCGGAGCCGAACGGCAGGCCGACCATCAGATACGTTCGCAGCCTGAAGGAATTTTCGTGCAGCAGGTTCGCGGCTTTGATATAGTCCGCTGCTGCAAACCCTTTACTGTACTTCTTGAGAACCGCATCGTCGCCGGACTCCAAGCCTATGGCGACCGTAAGCTTCGCTCCTTTGAAATCCTCCAGATTTCCCGCGGTTATGAATTCGGGGCGCGACTCGACAACCAATTCAATCCCCAACGCTGCGCATTTTACTGCAACATACTTTCTTATCGCCTTCGGGAACTGCGCATCGTCGAGAAACGAGCCGGAGGCGAATATTTTCAGCCTGCCAATTTTCTCGTTCCTGTTTTCGTGGAAAAAATCGTCAACAATTTTCTTCAGCTCGTGAATACCGAGCCTCGGCGAAGCCAGCCTGCCCCAGCCGCACGCGAAGCATTTTCCCCACGAGCATTTTCCGCTGTTCAACAGGAGCGTTTTTTCCGCCATATTTATCAATTATACCTTTCCGACAAAACTTAAATATGAGCCTTCAGAATAAGTTTCAGATGTTATGATGCAAAAAAACAGCAGACCGCGCAAGGCAATCTCGCCGCTGATAGCGACCGTCCTTCTTATAAGCTTCACGTTCACAATAGCCGCGATTCTTGCGGGTTGGGGGCAGAACATAGTGACCCAGAGCACGGGCAAGTCGGAAAAAATACAGCAGCAGTTTGCGGCGTGCAGCGGCGGCATCATACAGTTTGTCGATACAGGGCTGCAAAATCCGATGATGGAAGGAACTCACCTGAAGGCGCAGATCAAGGTTGACGGCGTCCCCCTCGGAAATTTCACGTTCGTGGTTTTTTTGACCGGGCTTGAAACAAGATACATTTCCGACTCCACGGGGGCTTCGCTCGCGCCCGGGCCGCGCAACATAGGGACGATCATTTCGCAGCCTACCGACATATCGAGGGACAACATAACTTCCGTGATGATTACGTCGAACTGCACGGACGCGAAAACCGTTTCAAGGCCGGTCGGATGATTCTTATTTCTTGAATTCATATTATCTGTTTCATCGCAACAGTCTCATCGGGCGAAAATGCCTTGCTCCAGACGCGGACCTCGTCGATTGTGCCGTTGAAACTTCTGGAATTAGCATAAACTGCGCCTATTGTTGTCGCATTATTGTTCGTTTGCGGGTCAATCGTTGTTAAAGCACTTCCTCTAATAACACCATCAACATACAAGGTCATGTTTGTGTGCGTGGAGTTTATCCTTCGTGCCGTGCCTGCTATGTGATGCCAATTATTTAATGTAGGTTTATAGTTAATAATGGTGGATGTTTCTGCGTCATTTCCTGTACCAATTATAAACTTTATTCCGGAAGTATCAGCAAAAAGACCTCCTGGCGAGGCACTGTAGTAATTACTCGATCTTTTGTTTATGATTCCCCTGTAATTTACCCAGTCCTTTGGATAAACCCATGCTTCAAGAGTAAAAATTTCTGAACCAAAAACATTATTCAGGCTCGCGCCGTTTCCAGCATCAACATAATCGTTCACGCCGTCAAACTGCAAAGCGTTTCCGAATCTTCCGTCAGCCCATCCTGATGTAGCGTTCCCCGTTGTGTTCATGTTAACGAGCGTTCCAGCATTTCCGTTCCCGCTCGCGTCATAAG
>JBAQNA010000015.1:0-1863 GCA_049303335.1 Candidatus Aenigmatarchaeota archaeon | reverse complement strand
CTTGGGTTGTGTTTGCAATGTCTGTGATATTGACAACATCCCTTCCGTTTCCGGGTATTGTGTTCATGCTTATATTTAACCTGATTTCATCTACGAAAACGGCGAGGGAGCCGTTCGTCATTATTCCGGTTCCGCAGTTCGTCACGGCTATCTGGTTTCCGACCATGTTGTCAATCCTGACGCATGTTGAAAGCTGCGCCGTCAGCTGGGAGACCTGCTCACCGCCGGAAGAAGTTGTCGTGTCCGTCAGCGCGGAAGAGAAAACGTAGAACACGCCGACCAAAGAAACGGTGATTATCAATAACATGACTGTCGCGATGACCGCGGAGATGGCTTTTGTTTGCATATGAAAAGAATTAAGTTTCTTGCTTAAAAATCTACCTTCTCTCCTTTGTGAAAATACGGATTGCTATCCAAATCCTCTGCAGCGCGGTGACGTTCGCAAGGACGGCCATTATCGCAATCAGGTAAAGCGCGTAAGCTCTCGAAAAATCGGAAAGCAGGATTATCAGGAAAAGCAGAATCATCCGCTCGCCGCGCTCCAATATTCCGCCGCGCAGTTTCCTCTCATCAACGCCTTCCTCGTGCGCCGCGGAAATCGAATAGCTCGTCATAAGGCTGCCGAACAGCAATATTAACAGCATGGTCTTTGATGAGAAAAGCGATATTCCCAGCAAATCAAAATGCGGATAAGCCGCGAAAAACAAGCCGAATATTATTATGAACTCCACGTACCTGTCCGTTATCGTGTCAAGGTACGCGCCGAGAACGGAAACCTTGTTCTTTGTCCTTGCAACGGAGCCGTCTATCACATCAAGAAATGCGGCTATCGCAAAAAGCAGGGCTGCCGGAATGAAATTCTCCTGCCATATAAAATAGAAGCTTGAAAGGGCTGCAACTATTGAAAGGAGCGTCCAAGCGTTCGGGTTTAAAGGAAACCTGCCGAAAAAAACGCCTATTTTTTGCTTGAAGCCGCCGAACTTCTCGCTATATTTGTAGAGCATAATTCTCACTTCTTTTTTCTATTTCTAAGCATGTTGGAAAATATTCTGTAAAAAGTATATGCCAAAGCCGACACCAATAATATCTCCGTCAAGACTGTTATATCAAGTATGGAATAAATATCAAATGTTGTTAATGCAAACCATACAGCATCTGGAGAAGAAAGAGCCACCATAAATCTCCCCAAAAATGCTATTGGATAGATATTTACCAAAGTCAGCGCTATGAAAGGGAAGAATAGCGATAGATACAGATTCTTTTTCTTTTCCATTATGTACCTTGGCAAAAAGACGAGGAATGCGGGATTAATCAATAGCGACTTAACGATAGTGGATGCAATAATATAGATGACAAGCATTTGTAGGGATTGTTCCATGGATAGAAAATTATCTACAGGAATAATGCCCAAAATAAAAAACAATGCCAGCTCAATTATTGTGACCGGCAGAAAAATAACATAGTAGTAAGTTAAAACTTTCTTAGCCTTAATCAATAGGCTGGCTGCTATATAGATTGCTGGAATGAAAGATAATATAAATGTTCCTATTATTGTTTTGGCTGACTCGTCTGCAATTAATATACCTTGAGCAAGGGAAAGCAAGGATAACGCTAATGGCAGCAAAATCAGAATTGCTGCTATCTTGCGATTAGACTTTAGAAACTCTTTCCAGTTCATACTATTAACTCCTTTTTATGCTACTTAATATTATCGCTCCCGCTTTCCCACTATGAACTCCTCCAGCATTTGCCTTGCCTGCCAGTCCGGGAATTGCTTTATCGGGCTTTTCATGAAATACGCGCTCGCGGACTCGAGGGCGACGCCGGTTCCGCGGTCGAGCGCGATTTTTGCGCAGCGTATCG
>JBAQNA010000014.1:0-13804 GCA_049303335.1 Candidatus Aenigmatarchaeota archaeon | reverse complement strand
GCACTATACCCTTCGGCTCGGAGGAAAAATTTATCGACGCGTGCTGCAGACAGTTGGAAAATGAAAAGAAAGCTTAAATGCTTTTTCTACCAAGATGTTATAGTGAGTTAATGAAAGAAGAAAAAGATGAAAAATTTGTTGATGAATCTCAGGTTCTTGTTCGCAAAGGCGACGTTTATAGCGTCAGAGAGAAATCAGGATTTAATGATGGTAAGTATGGCGATCGATATAACCTGAAAATAACAGAGAAACTTCTGGAAGAATATGGAAAAAAATATATGAGTTTTCTTATGGAAGTAACCCCGTCTTTAAACGCAAACCCGAGAATTTATCTTGCTGCTTTAAAGAATGTTCTAGATGGTAGTTGCATGGAAATGACAGATTCAGAAAAAAATTTGGAATTATGTGAAAGCTTTTGCAGCTGCGGTGGCGGAGGGAAATATGTTACAACAGGGGCGATGGAATTTTCTGGAAAACATAATGGCAAAGATGTCAATGGCAGGATTGGCGCAAAATGGATGACTTCACGTGATGTGGTAAGAGTTGATATGGGGTATGAAGCAGAGCTAAACAAAGAATTCCTGTCAGCCGTGAGAAAGGCATTAATTGGTATAAATCCTGAAAGTATTATGATATCTCCAGAAATTGAACTGCTTAACCGAAAGAAAATAATTAAACTTCCTGTTGAATGTTGACTAATTCGGGTTCTCCAAACCTTTATATGTTTTACTTTCTGATAAGATTTACTGAAAAATAATGATGTGATAATTATGGCGCCAAAAAGGCCGATTAAAGTAAAGGAAAAGTTCAAGGGAAAGGAGTGGTACCACATACACGCGCCGAAGTTCCTCGGAGAAGGCGTGATAGGCGACACTCCTGCGATAGACGCGGGAATGCTCAAGGGGAGGGTCGTTGAGTCGAACCTTTTCGAACTCACGAACGACACGAGCAAGTTTCATGTGAAACTTTACTTCAAGGTTGACAGCGTGAATGGCTCGAACGCCTACACGAAGTTCTTCGGGCAGGAATGCACGCGCGACTTCATCTCGAGAATCGTGCAAAAGCGGACGGGTGTTGTTGAGACAAGCGACATCCTCGATTTGGCCGACGGAAAAATGCGGGTAAAGACGATAGCCATAAGCAACCGCCAGACGCACAGCAACATAGACACGAAAATAAGGAAAATGATAAGCGACATGCTTTCCGCGGAAAAGCCGACCATAGAAAAGTTCGTGCAGGATGTCATTTCCGGAAAAGTCCAGAACTCTATAAGAAACGAGATAACCAAGATCTACCCGATCAGGATTTTCGAGATAAGGAAGACCGAAGTGCTGGAGTAAGCTTAAATGCTTTTTCTTTCAAAACTATTTTGATTGTATGAAAAGTCTTTCGTATAAACCTGACAATAAGATTTACTGCGGAATTAGCGGAATGACTCCCGGAGAGTTTGTCGAAATTGTAACTAATTATTTCAAGAGTTTTGACAAGAACTATATTCCTTCAAGAAATACATTGAGCGACATATTTGATATGGTAAAAGGAAAGAAACAAGGCTTCTCCAGAAGCGTTATAGTTAAAACTGCCCAAGATTATTTCCAAAAGAGTTTAAGATGAAATAAATTTCCACACTTCTTCCTTTTAACTTCCCATCGACTTCAGCTTCTTGTCAAGCTTCTCGACTGCGCGGTTAACGTCCGCTATCGTGCGCCCGCCCGTGCAAACGATTTTTCCTGAGCCGAAAAGTAGGAAGGCGACTTTCGGGTCGTCCATCCTATAAACCAGACCCGGAAACTGCTCAGGCTCGTATTCCGCGTTCTCAAGCTCGAAAGCGATGGTGTCGAGGTTAAGGTCGCGCTCAAGCCTCGCCGAGGCGACTATGTTCTCCACGGTCACGGTGTATTCGCGCGGAACCTTTATTCCCGCCTTCCTTATCATTGTCACGACTTTCGCGACAGCCTCGTTCGTGTCCTTTGGGCTTTTCGCGCCCGTGCACACGAGCTTTCCGGAGGAGAAAATAAGAATCGCGGCTTTCGGGTTTTTCAAGCGGAGAACAAGCCCGGGAAACTGTTCAGGTTCGTATTCGATGCTTTCCAGCGTGGTGACCAGCTTGTCCAGCTGGACAGGAACATTCAGCGTGATCGACGCCACCACGTTCTCGATTTTGATATGAAAAGCCATAAAAATCACGCATTTAGGTAACTATTATACATAAAAGAGCCTTATAAAGGTATATAAGGGCGAAGGGTTTAAATAGATTTACTCACATTACAGTAGTATTGATTTTTAATAAAATGGTGATTTACATGAGTAGAGAAATTGAAAAAATAACAGGATCTGAATTTATAGAAGGTTTTGGATGCATATTTACTACAGGAGACTTTGAACAAGCATTAGGAAATTTATTTACTTGGCCTGTCGACGGTTTTATACTTCAAAATATAGGCGGAGAAAGAACAAATGTGTACATACATCGTAGCTGTTACAACCCCAAGAAAGATGAATCTGTCAAAGAAATATTACATTATGATTTTAAAGAAGAATTTAAAGGATACATGACAGATTATGTAAGAAAATTACATTCAGAATATATGAGAGGTAAAATAAAACAACCGAGAGGTAAAATAAAATATCCAGAAGAAGGTATTTTATTACATGAGATAGAACCAAAAAAGATACGCGCGTATAATTTTAATCCGAAAAAAGTCTGAAGGGCAAACCGCTTTTCTTTTTAAACCTTTCTTCCCAATTTTTCTTATGAGACTCGCAGCGCTTTTTTCCGGTGGGAAGGATTCCACTTTCTCGATTTATCTCGCGAAGCAGGCGGGGCATCAAGTGAAATATCTTGCCACAGTAATTTCGGAAAACCAGGACAGCTTCATGTATCATACCCCGAATATCGGAATGGCGTTTCTCCAGTCGCAGTGCCTCGGAATCCAGCTGGTTTCGAAAAGAAGCGCCGGCGAAAAGGAAAAGGAAGTCGAGGATTTGAAAAAGCTTTTGAAAGGCCTGAATATTGAAGGCGTTCTAGCTGGCGCGATTGCAAGCAAATACCAGAACGAGCGCGTCAAGAAAGTGTGTGACGAACTTTCACTTAAGGTGGAAACGCCGCTGTGGGGAATGGACCAGGGGAAGCTTTTGAAAAAGATGATTGATGCCGGATTTGAAATAATCCTGACAGCCGTCGCGGCGGAAGGCCTCGGCGAGAAATGGCTCGGAAGAAAAATCGACCTGAAAGCGCTGAAAGAGCTGAAGCAGCTGAAAAAGAAATACGGCATAAACATCGCGGGCGAGGGCGGCGAATACGAGAGCCTTGTCTTGGACTGCCCGCTCTTCCAGAGGAGGATTGAGATAACGGATTCGGAAAAAGTCTGGGACAAGAAAACAAACAGCGGAAAGCTTTTGATAAAGGACGCGAAGTTGGTTAGAAAAGAAAAATAAAAGAATTTAAGGATGCGAAGCAAATGATTAATATGATAAATGAAAATGTTTCATATCGGGATTGGATGATGAATCTGATAGCAAAGCCTGTAATGAGTGATGAAGCTAAAAGATTGCTTGAAGAATCCGTAAAAGATACTAAAATGGAGCGGGCAACTCATCAAGATACTTATGCTGGTGCATATCACAGCTTTTTTCAAGAATTTGTGAAATATGCGGAAGAGTTGGTAGAATTCGGTTTCTTTAAAAAAATCGGAGACAACCGATATATGCTAACTAAAGAAGCTTTTGCCGCAAAAATATAAATTTTTCACTCCATTATCGCCGCGCCTTCGCCGTAGACAACCTCTTCCAGCGCAGGTGAAGGCGATTCGAAATTTTCCTCGCCAATCGCAACCTCCTCCTTGTCTTCTTCATCCTCGGACTCGATTGTCCATTTTCCGGTTTCCAGCGAGCGCAGCCTGTCGTCAATGCCGCCGATTCCGGACGCGACCGTTTTTCTCATCTCAAAAAGCCTGTTCTCGATGTCAACCGCCTTTTTCGCGAGCCTGTCCAGGTCGTCCTTTATTTCCTCCCTCAGACTTGCTCCGTGCTCGCCTATCTTCTGCTCGGCTATCTGGTAAAAGTGTTCTACCGTAGGCAGAGCGTTTATAGAGGACAGCATATTGGTGCATAGCTTTTCCACGTTCCCAACTCTCGCGATGAGCTCCGGCTTTAATTGGGTTTCCACCGCGTGCTTGTCTTCCTGCCTGCTAAATTCCACTACGGCGACGTCCAAAAGAAGAAGAGCTATTATTATTTCTGTTGCGCTAAAATAGCCGAGAGTCTGGATTATAAAGAGCGCTATAATGGCCGCGGACAAAAGCCAGAAAAGTTTTCGCATGGGCATTCGTTTATTTTCGGGAGAAAAGGATTTAAAGCTTGAAATTTCTATTCCTTAATCAATTGCTATATCTTCATTCTTGCCTCTTGCGCTTTATAAGCTGAAACGGATTTTTCCCAAGGATTTTCATGATGAATAACATAGTCTTTTTCATATTGTTCAGCCCAAAATTTATCGAGCGCATGCCATTTGCTCGCCTTATTTCTTAAATACAGCAATACTGCAGTGATATAATCCATAAAATCGCTGTTGAATATTGCAAATAAAAATATTTAAGCCTATCAGAGCTGCAATTTTCCCGAATTGTGCGCTTCCTGAAGCTCTAGCATTTCCCTCGCAACTTCTTTTATCGTCCGGACGTTCACTCCGAGCCTGTCGCCAATCTTCTCGCCGGTCCTAGTTTCCGCGTCCGCAAGATACATCTCCGTCATCAGCGCGCTTATCCTTTTCTCCAGCTTCGGCGGCGGCTCGCATAATGTTGTCCAGTCCGCCCCGACATCGGCTTTCTTTTTCGCGGCGTCTGCTTTTGCCTTCCAGCCGTTTGCTATATACCAGTTCCGCAGGAACTGCTTGCTCACGTCGACAAACTTTCCATCGCCGGCATCAAGCATGAACCTGTCCTCGTCCAAAGTGCCTAGCACGTCCACAATCATGAACTCGCCTTCCGAGTCCCGCGCAACCTCTATCTTCCCGTCGTAGTGTATCATCCCTGCGGCTTCGGAATTTTTTGTTATGATATCGTTTGTCTTCAGCGCAAGCGCTTCAAGATTGTCCATCTCCGCCTGCGTCAGCCCTGCGAGAATTCGCGCCTCTTCCCTTGTCAGAAGTCTGTCTTCAGGCTCAAGCTTCGTGGAGTAGCTCATTTTCACGCTCGGCAGTTTTTTGTTCGGCTCGGGCATCTCATCGTATCCAAGCTCCTGAAAAGTTCTCCTGCCGTCTTTTATCTTTCTCAAGTCGGAGCTTTCCGGATGCGTGTAAATCCTGAAGATTATTTCAATCGGGAGAAGGCAGTTTCTTGATCCCGGCGCAAGGTTCTTGTAAGCCTCCGGTATTTTCACAACTGCAACTTTCATCCTGCTCGGGCTTTCCATTCCGAGGTAGTGCGTTTTTATTCCTTCTTTTTGGAGGAGCTCGAAATGCTTTCTCGCGATGGCAGCCATTGCGATTCCCTTGAACTTTATCGGGCTGTCCAAAAAGCGCCCCCAGTCGAAAATCGAAAAGTAATCAAGAAACTCGAAAACGCCTTCGCCTTCTTTTTCCGTTGGCTCATTGTAGATTAAGGTGTCTTTCGCGGAGCCTTCGTGAATTCTCAGGACTTTCATGGAATCACCTATGCTGAATTATTTCCCTTTTTATAATCATGTAACTATCTCTCCCAGCAACCCGTTTTCAAACGCATATTTTATTTCAGCCATGACCAAGTCCAGCGGAGTCTGGATGTCTTTTTTCATCTTCAGCGACAGCCTTCGCATTTCCGGGGACGTCGGCCCTACGCAGGGACAGCCTGGTATTCGCGGGCTCACGTCAAAAACAAAAAATTCCATCTTGTGAGTTTCCGCGTCCTCCGACAGCGCTCCTTGCAGCGCAAAAAGCCCGAACAAGCCCGGCGGGAATTCTTTTTCGCAGGCGTTCAAAAACTTTTCCGCAGCCTCATAGACGAGCGGCTTGTATGATTCGCGCATGGTCAGTCCGTAATGGCCGACTTCCTCGTTTTTTATCGTGACGTTCACCGCAAGCTGCTCCCTCGCGGGAAGGTCGCGGAAGCCTGAAAGGTTTGTCTGCTTCCTGTCGTCAAAGCCCACGAAATCAAAATTCCCGAAAACGCTTTTCAGCCCATAGGACTGGAAGTTCGCGTTGAACTTTTGTCCGAGCACATATTCCTCTATTCTTGCGGCCTTCAGCGCGGCTTCGTCAATTATTCCTTTTGCCAAAAGCTCGCGCGACATTTTTTCATACTCCGCAGGCGAAGATGGATAGAAGAAAGCGCGTTCGAGCGGCTTGTCCTTTTGCTGGACTTTTACGATGCACAGCCTGTCAATCTGCTCGGGGTTTGCAAAACTTTTCGGAATCCTTATTCCCGCCTTCTCAAGCAGCCAATACTGGTTCCTAATTTCATTTCTCTCTTCCGCGCGCAGTATAATCCTGTTGCCGTACATCGGCACGGCAAACTCGTTTTCTATTTTGTCATAACCGGTGTAAACGGAAAACGATCTGTTCGGTATGAATATCGTTCCCAGGGATTTCAGCCTTTCCTGGATTTCCGGCTTTGTGATGTCACTGAACTTGTCAAGAATTATTATATGATCAAAAAGAAAACTGTTGTGCTTCGCGTAAAGCACCTCCCTTCCTTTTTGGCAGACGACAACCGTCTTGAATCCGGCGGATTTTGCGGCAATCCCGACTTCCTCGGCGGAGTGCGAACCAAGAACGCCTATCGTGACATTCTTGTATGATTTCGCAGCATCCTGCATCTCTTTTCTCTGGATCATTATATCACGCCTCCCCACTTTTTTATTATCTGCTCCGTCTTCCGGACAGACAAGCCAATATAATTTTTGTAATCCATTATGCTTTCCAGCTCTGCCGCGTTCAGATATTTTCCAACTTTTGCATCGGACAAAAGCAGTTCCTTCAGATTTCGGCCTTCGGAAAACGCGCGCATTGAATTTTCGCGGAGCAGCTCGTGCGCGTCCTGCCTTCCCATTCCGCGCTTCACAAGTTCCGTTATTACCGCCTCCGCCATTATGGTTCCGCCGGAAAGCTCAAGATTCTTTTTCATGTTTTCAGGGAACACGACAACATCCTTCAAGATTTTGTTTGTGCGTGAAACCGCATCGTCCGCGAGAATGAAAACAGTTGGCAAAAGCGAGCGCTCGCTTGCGGAGTTTGTGAGGTCCCGCTCGTGCTCAAGAGCTATGTTCTCAAGGACTGGCTGCATGCAGGAGCGTATTATCCGCACGTTGCTGCAGATGTTTTCCGCGTTTATCGGGTTCCTTTTCTGCGCCATTGTCGATGAGCCGACCTGCTGCTTGCCGAAAGGCTCGCTTGCCTCGGATATTTCGGTGCGCTGGAGATTCCGTACTTCTTTTGCAATCTGCTCAAGCGTGCATGAAAAGATTATAACATCGCTTATAATCCTTGCAAGATTCTCCCGCGCCACAACCTGCGTGCTTATGTCCGCGGGAACAATGCCAAGCTTTTCCATTACTTTTCTTTCAAGCTCGTCTCCCAAGTCATAAAGCTGCTGCGCCGCGTAAGTTCCAACAGCTCCGGAAAACTTTCCGATTATATATTTCTTGTTCTGCTCCATTCTTGCGATTCCATCCCCGATTTTGTCGGCATAATTCGCGATTTTGAAGCCGAACGTTATCGGTATCGCGTGCTGCCCGTGAGTCCTTCCAATCATCACGAGTTCCTTGTGCTTCTCGGCAACAGCGAGCGCGCTTTTCAAAAGATCCTTGCTTTTTTCAAGCAGAATCTCAAGAGCTTCCTTTATTTGCAAAGCCTGCGCGGTATCAACGATATCGTAGCTTGTCGCTGTCAGATGCACGTATTTTCCCGCATCGCCGCACTGCTCCGTCAGCGCCTTCACCAAAGCCATCACATCGTGCTTAGTTTCTTCCTCAATCTTTTTCACAACATCCAGTTTCACGTCGCGCGTGTTTGCCTTTTCCTTTATTTTCTGCGCCGCTTCTTTCGGAATCTTTCCCAAGTCAGCCAGCGCTTCCGCGAGCGCGGCCTCGACGCGCAGCTGCTGTTCCAATCTTTTCTCCTCGTCAAAGACGGCCCTCATCTCCTGCGAGCCGTAGCGGTAATCGATCGGGTGGACTGACATTATACATACCTCTCATGCCCGACTTCCTCGAGCTTTTTTGCCTTTACCTCAACTTCAATCCTTAATTTTTCCTTGTAAGCTTTTATTTTCCCGGCTATTTCGGGATATTTTATTCCAAGAATTTCCGCGGCGAGTATGCCAGCATTTTTCGCGTTGTTTATCGCCACGGTAGCGACAGGAATTCCTCCAGGCATCTGCATTATCGAAAGAAGCGAATCAGCTCCGTCAAGGCTTTTTGTTTTTATGGGAACTCCTATAACGGGAATATGCGTAAGCGAGGCAACCATTCCTGGCAAGTGCGCTGCGCCGCCGGCCCCTGCGATTATAACTTCAATACCGCGGTCTGCGGCTTCTTTTGCATAATTGAACATCCTCTCGGGAGTGCGGTGCGCGGAGACTATTGTAACTTCGTTTTTCACGCCAATGCTTTCCAGAAATTCCGCGGCTTCCTTCATGACAGGCAAGTCAGAGTCGCTGCCCATGATTATCCCAACCAATATTTCTGCCATTAAACCACCTCCTCATGAAATCATAATACTTCAAATTTTATCGCCGCTCTCGCAGCTTCTGCCTTTCTTATTGCGTTTTCAATATTTTGGTCCAGCACAGTTATATGTCCCATCTTCCTTTTTTTCTTGACAACATGCTTGCCGTAAATGTGCAAGTTGGCGCCGCGAACAAAAAGTGCGTCGGGCATTCCCAGCAACTTATAATTCCCCTCACGATTATCATCCCCGAGAATATTTATCATGACAGCAGGCGAAAGCAGTGTTGTGTCGCCTAACGGAAGGCCGAGAATTGCGCGAATGTGCTGCTCGAACTGCGACGTATGGCAGGCCTCAATCGTGTAATGCCCCGAGTTGTGAGGCCTTGGCGCAATCTCGTTAATCAGGATTTCGCCTTCCGCCGTGACAAACATTTCTATCCCGAAGATGCCCGCTCCTTTCAGGATTTCCATGGTCTTGGTTGCTATTTCTTCCGCTTTCTTCATCACGCTGCTGTCCACGCGGGCAGGCGCAATAGTCATATTCAATATGCTATCTTTGTGGATGTTTTCAACAAGCGGATAACATGCTATTTCTCCTTTTGCGCTTCTTGCAACCATGACGGAAACTTCCTTTGTGAAAGGAACGAACTTTTCCAGCATCATGTCTTTTCCACGGAATTGGAGAAACGCGCCTTCGGCGTCTTCCGGTTTTTCAATGAGAATATTCCCGCGCCCGTCATAGGAATCCTTGCAGGCTTTCAGCATCGCAGGACAGCCGAATTTCGCAAGCCCTGCTTTCAGCTCATTAAGATTATTTACGCGCGCAAAATCAGGAACGGGAATTCCGTTTTTCTTGAGAAAGGTTTTCTGCAGAAATTTGTCCTGGATTATTTCAAGCGTCTCCGGCGAGGGATTTATGTTGCATCCGTTTTTCTGCAGCTTTTTTAGCGCTTCCACGTTTCCAAGTTCAATCTCGTATGTCAGGACGCTGCATTTTTTTGCAAGGTTTTCTATCGCTTCCAGATTCTTGAAGTCCGCGACAATCTGCTCGTCGGAAACCGATGCGGCGGGACAATCCGGAGTCGGGTCAAGAACGATGACGCCGAACGACATGCGCTTCGCTTCCAGCGCTAGCATCTTTCCCAGCTGTCCGCCTCCTATAATTCCGATAACGGGGTTTGAGTCGATACTCATGCACCTGCTTTTGTTAAGAACAAAAAACATCCTATCCTATTAACAGGCGTAAAAGAATATAAGTTTGCAACCGGCGCAGAATTACTTAAACTTCTCGTCCCAGAAGCCGTTGTCAATCTCCTTCATTATCTCTTTCGGGCTTCTGCCTTCTATGGTTACTCCAACGCTTAAACAAGTTCCCACGACCTGCTTTGCCGCGGTCCTCGTTGTCCGCGCGCTCATCCCGTCGATTTTTGATTTTGCAATCTTTACAATCTGCTCCATTTTCAAATCCCCGACAGCCTCCTTTCCCGCGGTCTTCGCAAGAAGCTTCGTTCCGATTTCTTTCTTTATCAGAGCAGAAACCGGCGGGCTTCCGACTTTTATCTCGAACTCTTTTGTCTTCGTGTCGAATATCACGGAAACGGGAACCTGCATTCCGCCGAATTCGCGCGTCTTCTCGTTTATCGCCGCAACCACCTGCCCGACGTTCAGCTTCGCCGCGCTCAATGCGGGTCCCAGCGGCGGCGCAGGCGTCGCCTTCCCTCCCTCGACCAAAAGCTTCACGGTTTGTTTTTCCGGCATAATAATCAACTTCGAATTATGAAATCATTACAACGAAAGTATTTAAACGCTTACAAATATCTGGCTTGCCTCAAGTAATCTTTGAATGCTTTTGTTTCTTCGCCGCAAATCTGCTTAATCAAAGGGGTTGATTTCGAGACATGCTCATCGTAACTTGTTGTAACGGAATATATTTTAGAAAGCTCGTTTGGGGAGGATGTTGAGATATATCCTTCAATAAGCGCTTCTACTTCTTGTTTTATAGGAGAATCATAACTTTTTACATGAAAAAACACAGCGGGTTGCAGACGAACTGATTTTGCATTCATTTCTGTTTCAAAGGTTTCTTTTACAAAACCGGTTTTAAGAAATACGCCGGAAGGTGTTCTGTTTCTGCCATCATCAATCGTATGAATCTTCGTTCTTTCTCTGTTTTTAACAGCTCTTTCAATTTCTTCAAAACTTAGTTCTCCGGTTTCCATAAAACCGCCTATTTATTTTCCTCTCCTTTTGCCGTCAGCTTGACCGAGTCGATTGCGACTGTTATCGGTATAGGCACGGCGGCTTCAAGGAACTCGACGGTTACCTCGTCCTTTGTCTCGTCCACTCTTGTGATTTTTCCCTTCTCGCCCTTGAACGGCCCGGAAATTATTTCCACGATGTCGCCGCGGTTTATCTTTATATCCACCTTCTTCGATTCGAGGAAGTGCTTCAGCTGCTCGAGCGGAACCGGCCTTTCGATAAGGCCGCGCACGTGCGGAACTCCCGAAGTGAGCTTTTCCATGACGCCGTTGTCGTCGGACTCCATGAATATGTAGCCTTTCAGCTCCGACGGGTAGAATATCGCCTTTATCGGAAGCCCCATGTTCTGCGCCCTGTTCGCGAGCGTGTTTATCACCGTGCTCTCCCTTCCGACTGTAACGCGCACCGTAAATATCATAAATATCATTTTTTGTTTTTTTTGCAGATTGAACGAATCCCTATCTTATCAGGCATTTGCAATTAAATAGTATATCATATAAATCACGAATCCTGTCACGCCGACTACGGCAATTCCCAATCCGGTTATTCTCGCGGTCGAGAGGAACTCCTCCCTGTCAGGCTTCCTGCTTACCGATATCACGCGCCTGTATCCCTCGAGCGTTTCCTTCCACTTCACCGGCGAAAAAAAGTTTTTAATATTCACAAATATCACGCAAAGCTTCAAAAGAATTCTTGCAATTCCAGACTTAAAAGCGTTTCCAGAAAGCTGAATAAGCTTGTTTTGGAAGGTTTAAATGCTTTATGGTGGCAGTAATTTTGGAAGCGATTTCTATGATAGAATATTAAAATTCGTATTTGAAAATACTAAATCTGCAAATCGGAAATCCAAATCTTTAAATTATAATTCGTTGATAGTGTTTTCATGAAACGGTTGATAAAAGCCTTTTTGTACAGCTGCACGTTTGCGCTGATTTCGCTGCTTTCCGTAGCGTTCTTTTGGAAGTTTCCATTGATGACGGCTGGAATGCTGGCGATTGTCAGCGTTCTGATGTTGCTGATTCGCAAGAGCAGGGAGGACATTCTTCTTTACGCGATTTGCGGCGTTTCAGGAGCGCTTGCGGAATATACCGCGATCGCCTTGGGTGCGTGGACTTACGCATTTCCGAATATTGCGGGAATACCGTATTGGCTGCCGTTTCTCTGGGGAATAGCTGCGCTTTTTGTGAAGAACATGTCAACGGAGATTCATTCTTTCATCAAGAAATAATTTCTTCCGTCTCGTCCAAATTCAGAATCGGCTTCTTGAACAAAATCCTGTCCTCAATCCCGATGCGCGGGCAGGCCGTGTTTATAAAAGCGTCAATGCCGCTGTTTTCGCCGCCGAGATAATCAACCTTATCCGGCTTTATCTCGTCCATAACGAGGATGTGCGCGCTTCTCCCGCTTTTTTCTATTCTCTTTTTCAGCTCTTCCGCGGCTTTCAGGTTCGTCTGCCCAGGCTTTGTCGAGACGAGAATCCCGAAGGTTTTCGCATCGCGCGCAAGCTCTATGGTCGCAAGCTTCTGTTTCAGGAATTTTTCCGTTTCGATTTTCTCAATCCTGTTTTTTTCTGTGTCAAAAACGAAAACGTGTTTTTTCGAGGCGAGCGCGACGCCGAGAGGGTGAAACTTTCCGGAGCCTATGTAAAGAAAGCAGTCGACTTTTTTCTCGACAACAATCGCGGCGCCCGTATTGCAGCCGAGTATCTGCCCGGCGTAAAGGTTCTTGTTGTCCGACTTCCCAATGAAAACTTCCTTTCCGGTTTTCTCCAGTTGCTTTTTTATCTGCGGGAGCGAATCAACAAATTGCAAAGTAGAGACTAAGCCGATTTTTTTGAATTGCTCAAGATTTTTGAGTTCAGAATTTGGCAGAATTATTTTTTCCTCGGATTTTATCTCCACATATTCCACGGGAATCTCGGAATCGACAAACTTGCTGTGGCCGTAATGGATTATCTTTTCGCAGCCGAGCCGCTTCGCCTCCGAATCGCGCAGGTCGCACGCCCCGTAGCAGGGCTCGCAGCTTATCAGGACCTCGTTCCCCGCTTTTTCAAACTCTCGCGTGATACGCAGGACGCTCGATTTCAAACCTTCCGGAACCTGCAAAAGTATTTTCATAGTTGTATCCACCTTTTCTTTTTGTGCAATGCCTGAAATTTATGCAATATTCATTACAACTTGATGGCTCCGGCAAATCGTCTATTGATTTATATATTATAAGATCTTCCAACAATTTAGAAGCTTTTGTTTTTATTAATTCCCCATCATTTAAAAAGACAGGATTGATTTTTCCATCTCTATATAGCACGAAGCCGTGTACTTTTTTATGATTCTTCTTGACGCAGGAAGAAGGATTATTGTTTCTTAAAATTTTAGTGTCTTCGTGATTAAGCATCAGCATATATGCCTGAACCTGAATTTCATCAAGAGGAGAGGCTTTTTCAAAACGTTTGCTTTTCAGCTCTATGATTTTCGCAGAGTCCTTATGAAAAAAGATGATATCAGGCTGCCCTATTATCCTTAATTCCGGCGAGTATAGCGTAGGCTCTATAATGGCTTCCCTGCTTCCTTTTTTAAATTCTGACAAACGGAGTGCCGCCTTATCTTTCTTGCTTTTGGTGTCCAGAAGCTTATAATGTTCTTGATGAAAACTTTCACCTCTTTTCGGATTTATCTTCACATCGGAACACGGTCGTGTATTTCTGGAATTCCTTATTTCTCTTTGTATGAAATACAGTGCCAGCGGGCTTATTTCGCAGGTTTGTATGAAAGATTCTGGCTCAGTAGAATTCCTCAGTCAAAAGCAAAATAAATGATGCAATCCTGCTGAAGTTGTAAGCCAAAACACGAAACATCAATTCATTCTTCTGCGTTGCAAATGTTCTGCCGTTGACGGCAGAACC
>JBAQNA010000013.1:0-8024 GCA_049303335.1 Candidatus Aenigmatarchaeota archaeon | reverse complement strand
GGCCAAGGTTCGAAAGGACTGAGCCGGCCCCGGTCGCGGTCGGAGAAGAATATGACGTCGAGATTACGGAAGTAGGAAGCAGGGGAGACGGAATAGCAAGGGTAAAGAATTTCGTCGTGTTCGTCTCGGGCGTGAACAAGGGAGACAAGGTAAGGATAAAGATAAAGGAGCTGCGCGGAAGGTCTGCAGTCGGCGAAGTAGTCGGCAGCGGCGCTGCGGGCGAGTCTGCGTCCGAAGAGACTGTCGAGGAGGCTTCAGAGGAAGCTTCTGAAGAAACCGAAGAGTAGGAAGAAATTCCTACCTTTTTTATTTTTTTGTTTTTTTTATTATTCTTGTTTTTCCTAAATTTACGTTTTCATATTTTTCTGTTTCTATATTCTTGGATTATATTTTTCCATTTTGATTTGGCTTCTTCCTGCGGTATTCTGTTTGATTCAAGCATTTTTTCCACTTCTTTCGCAGAATCAAAGAGCCTTCCGAAAGGCGAAGGCCTGCCGTGAAATTCGTTTTCAACAACATCGTTGGTAAATTGACACGCTGTTTCAGAACAAAAAGTATTATGGACTTTTTTCAGGACGTTTTGATCTTGCATGTCTTTGCAGAAGGAAAGCCTGCAGCTTATCGACCTGTATTCATAAATTCCGCAGCTGTCAAGCTTTTCAGAAAAAAAGCAGCAATCTTCCGGGCAGCAAATGTTACGGCAACCTGTAAGGCAATATTTGTTATCGGGTATTGGAATAACGCCTTTGGTAACATCCTCAAATTCCATATCGCTGAAGAAAGGAAACTGTTTATGATATTTTGTTTTTGTTCTCCCCCTAATCTGACTGGCAGCGTAGTCCGCCATTTTTGTCTCATCGATAATACCTCCTAACAGATAAATTTTTGTCATAGGCAAAATGAGATGTTAAAACATTTAAGCGGAATTCGCGCCAAACAAATTTAAGCAAACAAAACAAATCCTGATTATGATAATCCTCGCGGTAAGCGACCTTGACTCGCTGGAAGGCGATTACGGGCAGTTTTGGCAGCTGCTTGCGAAAGCGAGCGAGCCTGACCTTTTTCTTTTGGCGGGTGACATGTATGTCGCGGACAAGCCGGAAAGCTACAAAATCATTCTCGAACATTTCGAAAGGCTCGGATGGAAGTGCCCGATAGTTGCTTGCTTCGGGAACCGCGAGTTCGAGCAGAAGTATGACGAGATAAGAAAAATTTGCGGAAGCAGAATAAAGTTTCTTGACGACGAATCCCTTGAGCTGGCTATAAAAGGGAAGGCAGTTGGTATCGTCGGAAGCAAAGGCTGCCTTGACCAGCCGACCTGGTGGCAGATTAAGACAAACCCGCAGATAAGAAATTTTTACAGGGAGCGCGCGGAAAAAATAAGGCAGCTGCTGACGCAGCTAAAAACTGACGTGAAAATCCTGCTAACGCATTACGCGCCAACTTACCAAACGTTAAAAGGCGAGAACCCGAATATATACGGAGGGCTCGGCTGCAGCGGCCTTGAAAAAACGCTGACTGAAACGAAAACAACTTTCGCGGTCCACGGCCACGCGCATCTCGGAAGCCCGCTCGGCTTTGCGGGCTCGGTTCCGATATTCAACGTCGCGCTGCCGGTCAACAGGGGGCTGACAAAGATTGATACGGATAATCTTCCGGCAGCCCCGAAGAAAGGACTGAACAAATTTTTATAATCTGAAAATGGTGTTGTATATGCCTTTTCCGCATCCGAGAAAAATTTTCATGGCAATAAGAATAATGGTTGCAATAGTCTTTCTACTTTTCGGATTTGCGGGAGTTTTATATCCGGCAATAATTCCGCAGGAACTTGTCTCGTTAATTCCTTCGGAAATGTTTTCAATATCAAGGGACAACATGATTCTTGTATTCGCTTTTGTTTCGATGATTCTCGGCTTTATTCTGCTGTCGAGGAAGGAAAATTTCTGATTTGTGATGAGATTATTTAAGTTCTTTACTTCATTTCTTTAATGAAGTGATTATATGGAGGACGAATCAAGGAAAGGGGGAACCGTTGGGTGCGGAGCCCCCCGAGCGGAGCAGCAGTTCAGGCTGAAAAAGCTCGTGAAGCAGCTCGAGGCGGTGAGGGGCAGGCACACGGAGCTCGTAAGCGTTTACATTCCCGCGGGCGCGTCGCTCAACGATACGAACAACATCCTCGCGAACGAAATCTCGCTCACGCAGAACGTGAAGAGCAAGGCCGTCAGAAACAACGTCATAGACGCGCTCACGAAAATATTGCAGCATCTCAAGCTTTACAAAAGAAACCCGGAGCACGGGCTCGCGATTTTTGCGGGAAACGTCTCCGAGAGCGAGGGGAAGACTGACATAAAATTGTGGGCTGTTGAGCCGCCGGAGCCCGTGACCGTGAAGCTTTACTGGTGCGACCAGAAGTTCGAGCTCGAGCACTTGAAGCAGCAGCTCAAGGAAAAAGAGGTTTACGGCCTGGCAGTGCTTGACACGAAAGAGGCGACCATCGGGATGTTGAAAGGAAAGTCCGTCCAAGTTATTCGCCACCTCGAATCCATAGTGCCGGGAAAATTCATAAAAGGAGGCCAGTCAGCGCAGCGTTTCTCGCGCGTCCGCGAGGGGCTGATAAACGACTGGTACAAGGAAGTCGGGGAGGCGATGAAGTCCGCGTTCTCGCAGGAAATAAAGGGAATTATTCTCGGAGGCTCGGGAATGAGCAAGGAGGATTTCCTGAAAGGCGAATTCATCGGGACGGACTTGAAGAACAAGATTCTTGGAACGATAGACGTGGGCTACACCAGCGAGCAGGGACTGCACGAAATGATCGAGCGGAGCGGGGACATTCTGAAGGAGGCTTCCATTTCGCGCGAGCGGGAAATCGTGAACAAGTTCCTGACGGGACTGCAAAAGGACACGGGAATTTCAGTTTACGGAATAAAAAGCATCATCAAGGCGCTGGAAAGCGGCGCTGTGGAGATGATTCTGGTTTCGGAAGGCTTCGACTGGAAAGAGTTCGAACTGATTTGCGCCAGCGGACACGCGGAAAAAAGATTCGGAAAAGACGATTCGGAATTCGCATGCCCGGTGTGCGGGCAGAAGATGCAAAAAGTCGGCGAGCAGGACGGCATTGACGCCGTCGAGCAGATGGCGGAGAAGTTCAACACGAAGGTCGAGATAATCTCGCAGGACACGCGCGAGGGCGAGCAGCTTTTCCAGCTCGGCGGAATCGGCGCGATTCTCAGATGGAGGGCGCAGTAAAATCAGCAAAGCTGCCAGTGCAAATGCCTCAGAAAAAGATTTAAAGGCTTGCGAATATAATTTAATATGAACAATAATCCAGACAAATGGAAATATGAAAGCGGTTTTGAAGGCACAAAAATCGGATTTAAGCTGTCAAGATGGCATGGAACCATGGATTGGATAGATGTGTTTCTGGAAGTGAAAAATCCTCAAATTTTATATAATACTAAATATTTTCCTTTGGCTGACATTGAAAATAAAAAACAATTGGAGGAAAGAACCGATAGAATTCTGGATAATGAATTAGTTAGTGAGGCGCCAAAAGAAGTCAGCGAATACGTTAGAAACAATAAAGGCAAATTAAGACCCGCTTTGCTAAAAACGCTTGATGAATATTGGAAATCGGAATTGTATAAAAAGAGGGAGTCTGAATCTGATATTATGCCTTCAGAAAAAATATGAAGGTCGTTCGAGAATTCAGAACTTCTCCGCCTCGTCGATGAGCATGTTCGGGATGTCGCCGTCTATTATCCCGAAGCGGAGCCTGCACGCGTTGCAAACCAGTTTTTCATTCTTCTTGTCATATTCCAATTCGCCCTTGCACTTCGGGCAGGCCAGAACTTCGAGAAGCTCTTTCGGGATGGGCATACCAATACCATTATTTCTTCATTGTGCTTAGCAGCAATCCTTTTACGACGAATATCGCGCCCAAAAGCAGGAACAAGTCTGCGATATTCCAGCCGACTCTTGCCGCAAATCCCAGCAATATCAGGAGAAGCCCTATTGAAATGATTTTGTTGTGCTTTCCACCGCAGCAATCGCAATTCTCCGTTTTTTCATTAACCTTTCTGCTCGCTTTTCTACCTCTCGGCATGCAATTCACCTCTTAATACGAATTTGTTTTTGCCGCTTGAACGCGGCTTATACCAAGCCTTCCGAATAAGTTTTGCGGCTGTTTTTTGTTTTTAAGATAAAAATTCAAAAAAAACAATTTAATATTTTAATTTTCTGTCAGCGCTTATTAGCGCCCCTTTTGCCATTAAGAGCACGCCTATAAGAATCAACACTTCAGCCAGGCCAAGCCCCATTTTAAACGCAAGTCCCGCAACTACAAGGAAAAGCCCCGCCATAACGATCTTAAAGTGCTTTTCATCGCCGCACGCGCCGACCATTGTCTTCTCTTTTACTACATTTCTTGCTTTCGCCATAAAATATCACCTGAGATAAAATTGAAAAGCCGCGCTTATAAGTTTTTTAAAATCAGACTTTCGGATAAAGATTCCTGTCTATCAGCACGCGGTCGGTTTTTATCGCAACGCCTTTTGAGCTTTTGAGCATTTGCATACTGTCCGCTTGCGCAAAGCCTATTGCAACCAATTCACCCTTCAAGGAAAATATTCCGACAAGCTCTCCTCTTTCTATGCCTTCCTCTATCCTCGAAAGGCCGTTCGCGTAAACCGGCGCCCCCGACGCGACGTTATGGACCGATGAATCCTTTATTATCACGTTTCTTATGCCGTCCGCAGCCCGTTCCGCCGGCAGAATCATATTGCGCAAGAGTTCGCCGTTCCCGCTTTTGTAAAATTCGTAAGCGTCCTTCAAGTCTTGAAGCGAGACAGCCTGCTCTTCCGCGAATCCTCCGGCGCGCGTCCTGCGCAGCTCCTGCATGTGCGCCTCGGTTCCGAGCCTTTTTCCGATGTCAGAACAGAGCTTTCTTATGTAGGTTCCCGCCTCGCAGCCAACGCGCATGAGCACGTCGCGCCCGCTTATCTCGATAATATGAAGATAATATATTTCGCGCTGCCTTTCCCTCCGCGCCACGGCCGACTTTTTTGGCGGAGTCTGCATAATCTTTCCGACGAATTCCTCGCAGGTTTTCCTTATCTTTTCTTCCGGCAGTTCCTTGTGGATGTTCATCAGCGCGACGTATTCTTTTTTGCTGGAAAGCAGGATTGGCATGAGCTTTGTCGCATTTTCAAGCGCTATCGCAAGGACTCCGGAAACTCGCGGGTCGAGCGTGCCGCCGTGCGAGAGCTTGTCCAGACCAAGAATTTTCTTGACGAAAGAATCAACCATCCGGCTCGTGGGCCCGGCGGGCTTGTCTATGACGACGATTCCGCTGTGCAGCAGTTCTTCAACAGTTCGCGCGCCCGGATATTTGCCGAACTGGACCAGCGAGGCTTCATGCGACTTGATGAGAAATTTTTTCATATTATATCCCATTTAAGTTCTTTTCCTTCTTCAAAGGATTTGTTTATATGAGACCTTAGAATATCTAATTTCTCGAATGTTTTTTTATACAACAAATTAAGGGAATCAAAATAGTTATTATCCAATTGTTGCTCTTTAGGTTCGTTTTCTCTATAGTAAAATAGGTAAGGAGTAAGTGGCGGTTTTACATCTTTAAAACATATATCTCCATGAGCAAAATTGTCTCTAATTTCTATAATCTTCTGAATTTGTGTTGCTAATGACTTTGAAATTTCTTCTCTTTCTTTTAAGAAAGAGCATATTTTATAAAGACTTCTAAATATTTTTAATTTTGAAGAGAATGCTAAGTGAGTTGTATTCATTATAAAATCTTCAAAGAACTTGGCTTCACCAAGTTTGTTAATCTGATTTTTAAACAATAAACTTGAAGTCAGAAAATTTAATTGTTCTTCTATTTCTATAGATTTTTCAACTACTCTACCTCTTATAGTCAATAAATCATTAAGCTGCTTATCCATTTCCATTATGTTTCTTATATCTAATGTTAATTTTCCTCCAGCATTTTTAATTTCTTCTATAAGTTTTGGATTAAGCTTA
Organism: Candidatus Aenigmatarchaeota archaeon; assembly: GCA_049303335.1. GTDB lineage: Archaea > Aenigmatarchaeota > Aenigmatarchaeia > Aenigmatarchaeales > DAIDAN01 > DAIDAN01. The sequence goes on along the minus strand of JBAQNA010000013.1, from coordinate 1,988 downwards.
ATCTTTCCGCTAAATATATTCTTTTCCATAAGTATTATCCTCATAATTTCTTGGTGCCCCGAACGAGATTTGAACTCGTGTCAGCAACTTGAGAGGCTGCTATCCTTTTCCGTTAGGCAACCTCAGGAAGAGGTTACCGTAAGGGGAAACCTGGGTTTCCCCACGACCGGACTAGACGATCGGGGCGTTGAAACAGATTGCTTCAGCAAGCAATTTAAAGATTCTGCTTTCGCATTTATTAAATTGAGATAATCAAATAATACAGTGGGCCTGTGGCTCAGCCAGGAACGATTGAAGGCGAACGCCTTCTGGCTGGAATAGAGCGGCTGATTTAACAAAGCCGAAGCTTCGGACCAGCATGTCGGGGGTTCAAATCCCTCCAGGCCCGCCAAATCAAGCTTAAATGCTTTTTGCATCAAGAACAATTTATGGCAGAAAAAACAGAAAACGGGAAGCCGACAAAAGACGCAATAGTGAAGCTCATAAAAGACAATAATTATGAAATCGTTTCTTCGAGAATCCTGTCGAATGCACTATCTCCAAGTAAAAAGGTAGGAAGAACTTTTCTGAAAAATAGGGGACTAACCCGCTATATTGGGGGTATTCTTGTAGAATTAAATGATGAAGGCGTGTTGGAATTATTTAATGATTCTGCCCCTTCAATGAAGTATAGGGTGAAACGCGACGAGCTTCTGAAATTCTACAACTCTATTTCCCAATCTTCCCCTCAACAATATTCCTGATTTCCTTCGCGTCAGCCTTCCCCTTCGTCTCGCGCATGACCTGCCCCAATATGAAATCAAGCGATTTTTCGTTTCCCTTTTTGTAGTCCTCAACAGCCTTTGAATTCTTTGCGATAACAGAAATTACTATCTTCTCAATCTCGCCAGCGCCGGCTTTTTCATACTTCTTCAGCAGTTCGTCAAGCTTTTCCGGAGCGAGAATTATTTCGCGAAGCACAAGCTCGCCAGCCCTTTCCGACAGTTTTCCGGATTCAACTGATTTCAAAAGCTTTGAGAAAACGCTTTCGGAAAGTTTCGCCTCCTTAAGCAGCAGGTCGTTGTAGTTCAGAGTTTTTTGCAGGATGAGCATCCACGTTCCGACAAACTTCGGCTCGAATTTCTTTGCGAGATTTTCAAACATCTGCGCGACCTCCAAGTCCTGCGCAATCGAGTAAGCGAGCTCCTTGCTCAAGCCGAGCTTCTGATACCTCTCGCGCTTCTGCTGCGGCATTTCCGGCAGTGATTTTTCTATTGATTTTATCTTCTCCGTTTTCAGCTCTATCCTTGTCAAGTCGTTTTCCGGAATGTAGCCGTAATCATCCTCGCCCTCCTTCGTTCGCAGCGAGCGCGTCACTTTCGCGACAGCGTCCCAGGCGCGCGTCTCCTGCCCGATTTTCTGGCCGCGCTTCGCGACATTCCTCTGCCGCACTATCTCGAAGTTCAGCGCTTTTTCAATCTCGCGGAATCCGGTTATGTTCTTCACCTCGACCCTCTCGCCTTTTACGTCGTCCGTTTGGATTGAAATGTTCGCGTCAGTCTTGAGCGAGTATTCGCCGGATGCAAAAACTTTCAGGTATTCAAGAATCATCATCAACTGCTGCAGAAAAAGCCGCGCCTCCCTCGGCGTGTCAAAGTCGGGCTCGGTCACAATTTCGCACAACGGAGTTCCGGAGCGGTTGTAGTCAACAAGAACATATTTCGCGTCGGTTATCGAGCCGCCTATGTGAACCAATTTTGCCGGATCCTCCTCAAGGTTCAGCCTCCTTATTCTGATTGTTTTTCCGCCGACCTCAAGCATTCCATCTTTCGCTATCGGCACCTCGTACTGCGTTATCTGGAAGTTCTTGCTCATGTCCGGATAGAAGTATGATTTTCTCGAGAAGAATATTTCCTCCGGCATCTTGCAGGAAAGCGCGAGCGCGATTTTGATTCCCGCGTCAACCGCTGCGCTGTTCGTCCTCGGCTTGCTTCCCGGAAGGCCGAGGC